>NZ_JAHUTG010000006.1:0-277122 GCF_020889545.1 Rhodococcus sp. I2R | reverse complement strand
CAGCTACCGGCTCAAAGACCGGCAAGGACTTGTCACACCGGTCGAAGCACCGGCATCATGAACCTGCCGGACACCGACACATCAGGTCGTACACAGACCGACACGTGAGGTCGTCCACCGATAACGTGAGAACCGAGATCTCAATGTAACCAACGAGATTCTAAAGTCGGCATCGATTTTCTTCGCGAGGGAGCTCGGCCCTCGCCACCGCGGATAGTCCAGTTCATTGATCAGATGCGTGCACAGAACTACCGGGTCGAGTCGATCTGCCGCGTGCTCACCGAGCACGGCGTGCAAGTCACCCCACGCACTTATCGCAACTGGAAGTCAGCACCACCGTCAGCCCGGACAATTTCCGACGCGTACTTCACCGACGCACTCCGCGGCACGGTTGGTGCACCGGGAGAGCTCTACGTCGCCGCAAGATGTATCGCCACCTGCGCAGGAAGGGCCACAGCGCCGCTGCCTGCACGGTCGACCGACTGATGGGCGACGAAGGCATGTCCGGCGTCGTCCGAGGCAGGCGGCACCGGTCCACGATCCAGGGTGGCAAGAACTCCACGCGGGTCCCTGACCTGCTCGACCGTGACTTCACTCTGAGGCTCCGAATTGGAAGTGGTCACCAAATTCATGTAATGGGCGGGGTTGGTCTTGTTGCATACGTCATCGTCCGCTTCTCCCGAGCGATCGTCGGTTGGCACGCCTTGACGGTCAAAGACACCGCTATGGTCACCACGGCGCTGAAGATGGCACTGTGGCGACGAGATCACGGTGGACACCGCGTCGGCTCAGGACTCATTCACCACAGAGGCGCCGGCAGTTGATACACGTCGATTGCGTTCGCGGAAACGCTTGTGCTTGAGGGTGTTGCAGCGTCCGTTGGAATCGTCGGGATGCCTACGACAAATGCGTCGGCATGTTGGCGGTTCTAGCGGCTGGCTGATGGCTCACACTTACTCTGTGGCAACTACGGGTACAAGCGCAGGGAAAATCGCCGCAGCTTGGAAGGAATCTCCGGGCTGGTTGAGGCGAGTATCGAAACAATCTAGGCTTCTCGCCCTCATTCTTGGGGTTGTCGGCTTCTATGTGGACGCGGTAAATTGGGACCCGGCTGACTGGGGTTTATTCGTGAACTCGTATTCTTCGGTAGTGGCATTTCTATTTGGTGTACCGGTCGCTTTGGTTGGTCTTAATTCAATCAACCAAGAAATACAACGGTATTCTGAAATTAATCAGGCTGAAGAATTTTTGCGCCAGTCCTGGCTTCGCTTCTCGATTGCCGTTAATCAACTATGTACAGACAGTAGTATCGAAGCTGTCACGACACGAATTGATGAGTTAAGGGTGGCTCGCATCATCGCCTACGCTGGGATACACGAATGGATTAACAGCCCCAGGGCCACCCTTGATCGCGTAGTCGTACATACCGAATTGGAGAAAAGTGCTGTCGCGATCGAAAGGGCTCTGCAGAGAATCAATGCAGAGCTGCCAGCGACCAACGTACTTAATCACCGGTGGTTAAGATTGCAGGGAGAGTGGAGCGTTATTGATACCATGGTTCGCGAGCGTCGCTATGGACTTGGTTTGACTTGGCTCACCGATTTGAAGATTCTAGATTGAGATTCTGGGTTCATCATGCCAAACCTTTCGTGGCAGTTAAATCGATATTGAAAGGCGATCCTATTGTCAATCTTGTAAGCAAGATGGACGAGTATCCAGCCATGCTCCGGCGCTTAAAGCAGGTCGAGGGATCTGAACTAGTAGGCAGGTTCAATCGAGGTGTAAAGTTCGGGACTTTTAAGAAGGTGTCCGTTGAGGCTGCGGCAACAGCTTCGCAACTGAAGGGACTCCGGAAGACTGTAGAAGCGATTGATCGTCGCGGAGGGCTCGGAAGCTGACACTTCTCTATTGTCGGATTGGTAGGCCAGCTTTAAGTTAGATACGGGATGGTAGCTAAAATTACCGCTGGCTACTCGCGATGTTCGGGACAGTCCTCGTCCGCGTGCTCAGCAATGGCGCGCATAAATTCATCCTCCGTGGGTGCCTGGCGGCCGCGCATCGGCTTCGGGTCTGGATTGGGTTGCACGGGAGGGCGGGTAGGACCGGAGAGGCCCGGTGCGGTCAGTTGACGTGCAGTCCGGGGTTCGAGAGTTCTCCACTCAGGACCACCACGTCCCCCGGCTCGATCGTCAGAGCTACCCAGTTTCTGGCACCGATTCCCCCGGCCGGGTCCCAGAGATCCGGTCCGCGAGGGCGACTCCGGCTTCGATGAACTTGGCGCGGCCCAGGGTCTTGAAGGATCGATCCTCCGACAGAAACGCGGAGGCGAAGATCTCGAACTCGGCGATGAGCGCCGAGGCAATCACGCCGGCCTCGGCGGCCGACACTTTGCCGCGCGCCTTTTTGGCAGCTCGGCCGAGGATGGGAATCAACACCAGCGCGTTCGCACGCCGAATCGCCTCGACCTGCTGGCTCGCTCCCCGCGATTGGACGAAGTAGACCGATGCGCGGGTCCGGTTGTCGGCGAGCCATCGAACGAACGGTTCGATCATTGCCCCCATGCGCGCCGCCGGCACCACTTCCTCCGCGGCCAGGCGTTCGATCTCTCCGACGTACGACTCGGCGAACTCGCGGAGTCCTTCGAGCAGGATCTCCTCGCGTGAAGGGTAGTGATAATAAATTGCGGCCGAGGTCATCTCCGCGGCAGCTGCAATATCGGCAACGGTGACCGTGTCGACAGGGCTCGAGGCGAACAACTCGAAGGCGGTCTCCACGATGACACCGCGCCGCGACGGTCGGTGCGCTGGACGCTTTGCTGCTGGCACTGATCTCTCCTCGGTTTCGATCATGCAAGACTAGTGTCCGACGGATCTACTACTGGTGAGGATGCATGGTTAGCGACCAAGGGACCGGCGATCCGGCGCAGAAGAAGTCACCGCATCGGCCCTCCCGTAGGGAGGACATCGTCCGCGCGGCTATCCGCGTCTTTGCCGCCAAGAGCTTCTCCGACGCCAGCATCCACGACGTGGCACTCGAGGCCAACGTCGTTTCATCGGCCGTTTACTACCACTTCGCGGGCAAGGACGAACTGTTCGAACTGGCCATGCGACGTGTTCTCGACATGATCAACGAGGTCGTCGCCGACGTCCGTGCCGGGGAGGACCCCGCCGAGCAACCCTCGCTCGAGGCCGTCATCGTTGCCGTGTGGGACTGGGTGGAAGCTCACCCTCACGAGTCGCGGTTGCTGCACTATCACTTGCCCGGTGCCACGGCCGAGGCGTCGGCGCTGCGCCGCGAGTTCGAGGAAACGCACGTCCAACGCGCTTTCGATTATCTTCCGCCGGGGCCGGTGCCCGCGAGCAAGAAGGCGGCTGCGAACGAGCATGCGACACGTACGCTGTCGACCCGGACACTCATCGAGCTGTTGATGACCATCCAGGCGTTGCGTATGGACGAGGGCCCATTGAGCAGACATGCATCGAAGAGTCTGCGGCGCGCCGTCGTGGCGGTGGGGGAGCGGATCGTCGTCGGAGGGTGACCTGACGAAAGTCACTTTCGGGGGTGTTGGCTCTCGTATCGCGTCCGCTCGTCCTGTGCGGCGGCGCGTTTGCGTGCGCTCTGCAGATCCGGTGGCAGACCGTTGAGTTCGAGCCTGCGTGCGCGGTTGGGCTCCATGTAGGCGAGTGTGAAGAACATCGCCAGGAGAAAGCCCAGCAGAAACATCGACCCTCGCAACCAGAGCGGTCCTGGAAAGAGAACGAAGAAGCCGATGAAGATCGGTAGGAACGGAATCATTGCCCGGAACAGGTGTTTGGGTACCGCGCCTCGTCCGACCAGATCGTTCTCGACCCACCCGCGCATCGAGGCGGGTAGTGGTCGGCCGGCGGTGTATTTGAGCCACTGAACGAGATTCGGACTGGTTCGTTCGAGGTCGGTCATCGTATGGCTCCTGCTTCGATTGCTGCCCGGTTGATTCGACCGAGCACGGTGTGTAGCTCCTCCAGCTCGGCGATGTCGACGCCCAGTGCGGCGACAACGGCCGGGGGGATCTTCTCGGCTTCACGACGCAGCGCGATGCCATCCTCGGTGAGGTGCACGTCGAGTTGGCGTTCGTCGCTCGTGCTCCTGGTGCGGACGAGAAGGCCGCCCGCTTCGAGCCGCTTGAGCAGCGGGGAGAGGGTCGGGGAGTCGAGCTGAAGCGCCGCGCCGATCTCCTTCACCGACCTCGGCGAGTTCTCCCACAACGCGAGCATCACCAGGTACTGCGGGTGAGTCAGGCCCATGGGTTCGAGAAGTGGCCGATAGACGCTCAGCACCGCGCGGTTGGCGACTGCGAGCGCAAAGCACACTTGCCGGTCCAGCGCGAGTGGATCACCGTTCATAATTTGAAGCGTACACGAATGGTTAGTGCACTAACTAATTGCCTGGACGGCGAGTGTCAGGGCAAGGCACAGCATGAACACGGCGATCGCTCCGTCGAGCACGCGCCACGAGGCAGGCCTCGAAAACAGGGGGCGTAGGAACTGGGCGCCGTATCCCAATGCGCTGAACCAGGCGAGGCTGGCGACTGCGGCTCCCACGCCGAACCACAACCGAGTCGTGTCGTAGGTAGCTGCAACGGAACCCAGCAGAACCACGGTGTCCAGGTAGACGTGCGGGTTCAGCCAGGTCAATGCGAGTGCAGTGACGATGGCTGTTCCGAGTTGCTTTGTGTGCGCTGTGTTTTCCACTTCCAGAGATGTGTTTCGCATTGCTCGCCGGGCGGACAACGCGGCGTAGGTGAGCAGGAAGGCCGCTCCGCCCCAGTAGGCGAACTGCAGAAGGCCTGGATTGGTTCCGACGACTAATCCGGCGCCCGCCACGCCGGCGGTGATGAGGATGACGTCCGATGTCGCGCAGACCGTCACGACCGCAAGCACGTGTCGCCGAGCGATTCCCTGACGGAGCACGAACGCATTCTGGGCGCCGATCGCAACGATCAACGACAGGCCGAAGGCGAAACCCGCCATGGACGGCGTCAGTGCTGGATGCATGCGATCGAACCTATGCAACCTGGTGGCTACAGTACAGCGAATGATTTTCACGACACGTTAGTATCTCTTATGACGAACTTCGACCTCGCGCAACTGGAGGCGCTCGCTGCCGTCGTCGAGGAGGGAACGTTCGACGCAGCGGCCCGCAGATTGCACGTGACCCCTTCCGCAATCAGCCAGCGCGTCAAGGGCTTCGAAGCCGCTGCAGGAGCAGTGTTGCTGCAGCGGTCGAAACCGGCCCGCATCACCGAAGCCGGCGTCGCGTATCTTCGCCTGGCTCATCAAGTTCGAGCCTTGATTGCCGAGGTATCGCTCGAGACCGGGGGAGAGGGCGCCGTCACGGTACCGATCGCCGTCAACGGAGACTCGCTCAACACGTGGGTGCTCCCGGCACTGGCATCGCTGTCCGGGGCGATGACCTTCGACGTACGCCGCGTCGATCAGGACCATTCCGCCGACCTGCTGCGTCAGGGAATCGTTATGGCCGCGGTGACCGCGTCGGCCGAACCGGTGCAAGGCTGCTCGGTGACGCGGCTCGGCCTCATGCGCTACCGACCGATGTGCTCACCGGAGTTCGGAGAAAGATGGTTCCGGGACGGGACCACATCCGATTCGTTGGCTCACGCCCCGATGCTCGTGTTCGATCGCTCCGATGATCTACAGGATCGGTACCTGGTGGAAACGACGGGTGAGCGATGTCGAGCGCGTCGGCACTACGTTCCGTCCTCGGCGGACTTCGCCGAAGCGGTACGTCTGGGGATCGGGTGGGCGGTGCTGCCGCGGCAGCAGAGCGAACGCTGGGAAGCCACCGGCGAGTTGATCGACATGTTTCCGGGGACCGGCGTCGATGTGACGCTGTACTGGCAGCAATGGAGTGTGCGGACCGCGGCATTGGAGCGACTGTCGAACGCGATCATCGCCGCGGCATCGTCCGAACTCGACTGACGCGCGAGTGCGTCAGCGTGATGCGACCAACGCCCGCCCCAGATCGGTTCCGGAGCGCCACGCACTCTCGATTCTCGGGGCACCACTCGGACACCATTGATCTCCAGCGAAACCTATCCGCCGACCCGATGATTCGGTCAGGTGATAGCTGGCGGCGTGGACGGACGACGGCTTGGCGAACGTCCAGCGGTGTGCATACGACCAGACGGGTTCGGTGGATCCGACGAGAGCGTGAACTGCGGTGACGATCGGCGCAACAGCACGGTTCGGCTCGTCGAGATGCTCTTTGGCCATCTCCGCGGTGGTATGCACGACGAGCACAGGCGCGCCGTCACCGCGCCGTGCACCGTCGTCGGCGACGAACTCGAGCACCGGGTGGTCGTTGACGAAAGCGGCGTGCCGAAACGGCAGCTTCAGCGAATCGAATCCACACACGACAGTGACGACGGGTTGGTACTCGACCGGGTCCGCGACAGCGGACAACCTGGCTGCCTGAGGATCTGGCATGGCCAACACGACATCGCCATCCGGTAAGTGGTCGACATTCACCGTCTCGGTGTCGATCTCGGACAGCAGGTTCTGCACCAGCGAGCGAAGACCGTTCGGTGTCGCCCATCGCATCGGTCCGGTACTCGTCGCCGGTGCCGTGTCAGGTGTGAGGACACCGAACGTGTCCGTCCACGGCCGAGCGATGCCGGCGGCTTCCCATCGCTGGACCACAGCCTCGAATTCCGGATCGCGAACGGTGAAGTACCCGGCCCCGATATCGACGCGCCGATCGTGCAACAGAGGCGAGGCCATGCGTCCGCCGACCGCGCGCCCGCGGTCGAGTACGCGGAAGGCAAGGCCGGCGTCACGCAGCACATTTGCGCAGGCGGCGCCGGCGACACCTGCGCCGATGATGGTGATGGCATTCGATCGCGTGGTCACCTGTTCACCGTAGGCCGCCGACACAACTCGCGTCAGAACACCTTTCGGTACAGTTCGGCGATCTCCTCGGCAGTCGGAACGACCGGGTTGTTGGACGGGGAACCGGATGCCAGCGCCTGCTGGGCCATCAGCGGGATCAACTCCTCCCAGCGGGAGGCGTCGATTCCATAGGTGCTCGGTGTCGGTACCTCGACGTCGGCGCACAAGGTGTCGATGAACTCGATCAGCTTCGCCGCCGCGGCCTCGTCGCTGTCCTGACGTTCGGCCGCCCCCAACTGGCGTGCGCAATCGGCATAGCGGCCGGGCGCACCGGATATCGAGAACCGAGTGACTGCCGGAAGCAACATGGCATTCGAAAGACCGTGTGCCACATGAAAGTGCGCCCCGATCGGCCGGCTCATTCCATGTACGAGGCACACGCTTGCGTTGGAGAACGCCATACCGGCCTGGGTCGACGCGGTCATCATTGCATCGCGGGCCTCACGGTCGGAACCGTCGCGATACGCACGCAGGAGGTATTTCCCGATGGTCTTCATCGCAGCCAGCGCGAGACCGTCCGAGATCGGATTGGCCTTCGCACTGACGTACGCCTCGATGGCATGGGTCAACGCGTCCACGCCGGTGTCTGCGGTGAGTCTGGGCGGCATCGACATCGTAAGTTCGGAGTCGACGATCGATGCGATCGGGAGGAACGACAACCCCGGACACAGCATCTTCTCGTCCGTCGCTACATCGGTGATGATAGTGAACTGCGTTGCTTCCGAGCCACTTCCGGCAGTAGTGGGAATTGCGATGATCGGGAGCGCTGGGCCCGCGTACACGCGCGGAGCCTTGAAGTCGCGCATGACGCCGCCCTGCTCGGACAGCACGGCCAGCGCCTTGGCTGTATCCATCGGGCTACCGCCTCCGAAACCGATGATCGCGTCGGCGGCGTGGGCTTTGACGGCGTCGATACCCGCGCTCAGTGATTCGGTCGTCGGGTCCGGGACGGTCTTCGAGAACAACGCAGCCTTCTTGCCGGCTGCCTCCATGATTTTCATCAATCGCTCGGCGCTTCCGTTGCCCACCATGAAAGCGTCGGTGACCAGAAGTGGACGCTCGACTTTCAGGTCGTTCAATACCGACCCGAGCTCTTCGACAGCGCCTGGTCCGAGTTTCAGGAATCGCGGAAACGAGATGTTGGCAACCATGCACTACTCCTTTGTAGGGCGCTTCGCGCTTGTGCGTGGAAATACGTGGCCTGCCACGTATTTCCACGCACATAGGGGTCAGGTGTTCTGGGGGAAGCCGAGGTTGACGCCGCCGTGGCTGGGGTCCAGCCAGCGGCTGGTGACGGCTTTGCCGCGGGTGAAGAAGTGGATGCCTTCGGTGCCGTGGGCGTGACTGTCGCCGAAGAGGCTGTTCTTCCAACCACCGAAGCTGTAGTAGGCCATGGGGACGGGGATGGGGACGTTGATGCCGATCATGCCGACCTCGACCTCGTTCTGAAAGCGTCGCGCTGCGCCACCGTCGTTGGTGAAGATGGCGGTGCCGTTGCCGTAGGGGTTCGAGTTGATGAGCTCGAGCGCCTCGTCGTACGTGTCGACGCGGACGACGGAGAGGACGGGTCCGAAGATCTCGTCGGTGTAGATGGACATGTCCGTCTTCACATGGTCGATGAGGGTGGGGCCGAGCCAGAATCCGTCGGCTGCGCCGTCGGCCTGAACCGTGCGTCCGTCGACGACGATGGTGGCGCCGTCGGCTTCACCGGCATCGACGTAGGAGGCGACCTTGTCGCGGTGTGCCTTGGTGACCAGCGGGCCCATGTCCGAGCCCTTGGTTCCGTCACCGGTTGCCAGCGGGATGGTGCGCTCGACGATCTTGGCTACCAGTTCGTCGGCGATGTCGCCGACGGCGACGAGTGCGGAGATGGCCATGCAACGCTCACCCGCGGAGCCGAAACCGGCATTCACCATGGCGTCGGCGGCGAGGTCGAGGTCGGCATCGGGGAGGACGATGGCGTGGTTCTTGGCACCGCCGAGGGCCTGGACTCGTTTTCCGTGGCTTGTGCCGGTGGAGTACACGTACTGCGCGATGGGGGTGGAGCCGACGAAGCTGATGGACTTGATCGACTTGTGCTCGAGCAATTCGTCGACGGCGAGCTTGTCGCCCTGCAGGACGTTGAAGACACCGTCGGGCAGCCCGGCCTCCTTCCACAGCTCGGCCATCCAGATGGAGGCGGTCGGGTCTTTCTCGCTGGGCTTGAGGACCACGGTGTTCCCGGCGGCGATGGCGATGGGGAAGAACCACATCGGCACCATGGCGGGGAAATTGAACGGGGAGATGATGCCGACGGGGCCGAGGGGTTGGCGGATGGAGTAGATATCGACGTTGGTGGAGGCGTTCTCGGTGTAGGCGCCCTTGAGGAGGTGGGGAATGCCGCAGGCGAATTCGACGACTTCTTGGCCGCGGCTGATTTCACCGAGGGCGTCGGAGAGCACCTTGCCGTGCTCGGCGGTGATGATCTCAGCGAGCTCGCCCTTCTTGGCATTGAGCAGTTCGCGGAAGGTGAACAGCACCGCGGTGCGCTTGGCCAGTGAGGTGTCGCGCCACGCCGGGAATGCGGCTGCGGCGGAGTCGATGACCGCGCGGGCGTCCTCGACGGTGGCCAACGCCACCTGTCCGGTGACTTCGCCGGTGGCGGGGTTGGTGACGGGGGCTGTGCGGTCGGAGGTGCCGGCGAACGGCTTCCCGTCCAGCCAGTGAGCGATAGTTGTCACGGTTGTCCTTTGCTCGTGGTGTGACCCCAGTCTCGTTCGCATTGTTGTATGTGTCAAAGGTCAAAATCGCACTTTCACGTGCATAAATGCACGCAGTGCTACGGTTGACCACGTGTTCAGTGCCGACCACCTCAGGTTCTTTCTGGAAGTGTCGCGACACGGTCGGCTCAACGAGGCGTCCCGTGCGCTCGGCGTCGACCACACCACGGTGGGCCGTCGCATCACCAGCCTCGAGAAATCAGTGGGCGGCAGGTTGTTCGATCGAACCCCCACCGGATGGCGACTCACCGAATCCGGACGACGCCTGGTCGGCTACGCCGAGAAGGTCGAGTCCACCCTCATCGCAGCTTTCGAGGACCAGACCTCAACGATGGGCTCGTTGACGGGGTCGGTTCGAATAGCCGCGCCCGACGGTTTCGGTGCCTTTGTGCTCACGCCCAACCTGACACGGTTGCGGCGAATGCATCCCGATCTCGATGTCGAACTCGTCACCGCAACGGAACACAACTCGCTCAGCACAAGGGAATTCGACGTTGCGGTGACCCTGGAGCAACCGTCGCCGAGGCTCGTGTCGTTTCGCAAACTGGCCACGTACTCCCTACACCTCTATGCGACGCGGGCGTATCTCGATGCCGCCCCGACGATCACCAAGCTGGACGACCTACGCGCGCACACGCTGATCTGGTACGTGGCCGCGCTCCTCGACGTCGAGCCGCTGCGCATACTCGATTCGATCCTCGCCGACGGTCGGGCGCAAATCCAGACCAACAACATCACCGGGCACTGGCTCGCGGCGCGCAGCGGTCTCGGAATCGCCCCGTTGCCGAGCTACATCGGTGAACCGGACGACTCCCTCGTGCGGGTTGTGCCAGAGCAGTTCTCGATCGAAAGGACCTACTGGGTCGCGGTTCCGCGTGAACTCACCGGACTCGCGCGGGTGAAGGCGGTGAACGACGTGCTGACCGACATCGTCGCCGATGCGCCGCATCTGACGCCCGGTCGTTGACCTGGTCACCGATCCGCCAAGGGAGAGCGAGAGCAAACCGGTACCACCTCGCCTACGGTGGTGGCATGACTGTGGACGATTTCGGTGGCCGACGCACCTTCTCGGCCGAGGAGCTGCTCGTGTTGGTCGGGGACTATGCGCTCGTGAACGACACGGGTGAACAGCGTGGGCGTATCGAATCGGTGGCCCAGGAGGGCATGTCGGTGGTGGTGACGGTGGCGGAAGAAACAGGTCCCGCCGTGATGACGTTCGCGCCCGAGACGCAGGTCACGGTCGAGCCGTACGACGGCGGGAAAGCACCTGTAGTTCCCTGATTCCCACGCGCCTACTGGCCACTTCCCGCTGCGTCGATTGTCGTTGCGTCGAGCCGTTTCTGGGCTCGTCGGCGCCGCGCGCGGACGATGACGAAGGTCAAGAACGCGAACAACGCAATCGCGAGAACAAACCCCAGGGCGGTTGCCCCGCGGAATCCTGGCGCCTCGGTGTCGAGCGTTCTCTCGCCGGCGTGCGCCGCGTTGTTGCTTCCGAGGACGATCGACAGGGTCAGCAGGTTCGGGGCGGCCACAAGCAAAGCCAGTATCGACAACACGATCGCGCCGATCTTGCCCCCTCGGCGCTTGCGCACCAGCCACGCTGCTGCGAACAACGCGAGCGGGATCACGGTGCAGACGATGCCGAATGTCAGGCCCCAAAAGATTCCTCTGGTGAACGTCTGGTCGGCCAGATTTGCCACACGAATACTCCACCAGCGCGGTAGGAACGCAGACAGGATCAAGTACGCGATCACCAGAGCGACCACGCCGATGGCGATGACGATCGCCTTGTTCACCCACCGCGGCCTACCTGTGGTGGAAGGAGCGGGGGATGTTCCGTCGACTGTCATGAGAACGATTCTAGACGCGTGACTCGTCGTGACAGCCGCCACATGTGATGGCGCACTCATCTGCATTTCCATCCACGGACGCGTCGGCAACAATCAAGATCATCAGGGCTGGTTTGAAGGCCCACGACACCTTTTCGGGGGAAATCATGGCAATGTTTCTGATGGCAACGGTCGGATTCTTCGGTATCGCTGTGGCGATGCTCAACTCGGGTCGCGACCTCGAGTTCAACAACCGTCAAATGGCGGGCGTGTATCGGTCTCGCTGGGCGTGATCGCGCGCACCCGCCGAGTGGCCACGCAGTCGCAGGTGTCTACCGTCGGGTCATGCACATCGGCAGGATGACGGGCTCGGGAACGAGATTCCACGCTCGGGCTGCGGGACTTGTCCTCGGGCTTGCGTTGGATCGGATAGTGGGCGATCCCCGCAGGTGGCATCCGGTCGCCGGTTTCGGTCTCATCGCTGCGCGGGCCGAGCGCAGTCTTTATCGGGATTCCAGGTGGGCCGGTGTACTGCACACGAGCGCGCTGGTCGGCGGCACGGTCACCGCGGGTGTGGTGGCCACCGGCATCGCGCGGCGTAGTGGGCTGATCGCCGAGACAGCATTGACCGCCTCGGCAGTGTGGGCGTGCCTCGGCGGAACGTCGCTCTCGCGAACCGGTGCACGCATGTCCGGCCACCTGACCGCCTGTGACATGGCAGCGGCAAGGGCGCTTCTGCCTTCGCTGTGTGGGCGCGACCCGGACGTACTCGACGCGCAGGGGATCGCGCGTGCGGCGCTCGAATCGGTGGCCGAGAACACCTCCGACGCGACCGTCGGCGTTGTGCTGTGGGGAGCTGTTGCAGGTGTTCCCGGCGTGGTCGGGTACCGCGCCGTCAACACACTCGACGCGATGATCGGATACCGATCCGAGCGGTACCGGCAGTTCGGGTGGTGCGCGGCGCGACTCGACGACGTCGTCAACCTGGCCCCCGCGCGCCTGACCGGCGCACTCACCGTGGCACTCGCGCCAGCGGTAGGTGGCAGGCCGTCGGACTCGATTCGAGCGTGGCGGGACGACGCGGCACGTCATCCCAGTCCCAACGCCGGTGTCGCCGAAGCCACCGCGGCGGGAGCGCTGGGGGTTCGTCTCGGCGGGAGAACCGAATACGCCCACGGAATCGAGATCAGACCGACGCTCGGGTCCGGCCGTACACCGACACCCTCGGACCTCGACCGCGCAGCGGCGCTGTCCGTTCTGGTGCAGGTCGCCGCGACGGTGGTCTCAGCGCTTCTTGCCGTAGCGATCGGCCAGGCGGACATCGTTCGCCGTGCTCGGGACTGATGTGTTCTTCGATTTCGACTTGCGCTGCTTGCGCGTCGGCAGGGTGAACTCCGGTTCTGCCGCAACAGGATCCGACTCGGTCGGCAGGGGCAAGGTGACGTCCTCAGGTGCGGTGTCCTCGGACTCACCGGAGGCTTTGCGTCGCTCACGCAACTCTGCCCGCACGAAGTAGGCGAGCCCGAGCGGCGCCATGATGCCGAATGCGAGCCACTGCAGCCCGTACCCCAGATAGGGGCCGGAATCGGTCTGGGGAAGTGCGATGACACCGAGGCCGCCTGGCTGATCGCTCTCGAGCTGAAGGTAGCCGTCGATTGCGCTCACCCCCACCACAGAACCGATCTGCTCGGGATCGATGTTGTAGACCTGAACATGGCCGGCTTCTTCGATCGATGCGCGAGAGCCATCTTCGGCTTGCCGGAGGTGGGCGCCGAGAGTGACTTCTCCGGCTGGTGCCGCCTCGAACGGCGGTGGTGCAGTTCCCTGCTCAGGCAACACGTACCCGCGGTTGACCAGCACGATCGGGCCGTCGGTGAGCTGAAACGGGGTGACTACCTCGTAGGCCGGCAACTGCTGCACGACCCGCAGACGAACGAGTACTTCCTGGTCCTGGAGGTACGTGCCAGTGGCAGTGACGCGACGCCATTCGTCCTGGGCGGCGAAACTCGGCTCTCCTGTTGCGGGATCGGTCGAGGTGAGGAGCTCACCGATCGCGACCGGCTCGGACTCCGTCGACTGATTGATCAGTTCGTTGCGCTCGGCAGTCGAAGTGTTCTTGCCGAGCTGCCAGGGGGCGAGAACGGAGAAACACAGAAACGCGAACAATGCGACGACAGCAGCCAGCGCCAGCCACTGGGGGCGTAAGAGGAATTTGAGCCTTCGCACGACATCTACGGTAGCGGTTGACTCGAAGTGACCTACGACGCCTCGTCGGAGAGCTTGCTCTCGAGCCACCGCACGAGGCCGGGGACTGCCGCTTCGATCTGTTCTCGCACCTCGGTGAAGGCGTCGTCCGTCGAGTAGTACGGGTCTGCCACCGACTCCGAATCGGCTGCGTCGTCGAATGCGCGCAGCAGCACGACTCGATCTTTCGGGGCGCCGAGTCGATGCAGCTCGGTGGCGTGTGAGGAATCGAGAGCGACGAGCAGGTCCGCGGCGAGGTGGTCCGCGCCCACCTGAGTGGCCTCGTGCTCGCTGCTGTACCCGTGGGCGTCCAGTTCGGCGACGGTGCGGGAGTCTGCCGGTTCTCCTTCGTGCCAACCGTCGATGCCTGCGCTCGATATCCGCACGCTCGAGACGAGTCCGGCTTCGCGAAGGTAGGTCTCGAAGAC
Source organism: Rhodococcus sp. I2R (assembly GCF_020889545.1). Taxonomy (NCBI): domain Bacteria; kingdom Bacillati; phylum Actinomycetota; class Actinomycetes; order Mycobacteriales; family Nocardiaceae; genus Rhodococcus; species Rhodococcus sp. I2R. The sequence goes on along the minus strand of NZ_JAHUTG010000006.1, from coordinate 262,915 downwards.
TTTCTCGGCCATGGGGGAACGGCAGATGTTGCCGGTGCAGATGAACGTGATGTGCAGGGTTGCTCGGTCAGCGGGTGAGTTCATCGAGCACCTTCTTCAACTCCTCCATCGTCGCAACAGTGAAGGCGGCCTCGTCGTTCTCACCTGTGATGCCGTACCCCCAGTCCACGTAGACCGCCGGTATCGCGAATCGCGCGGCGCCGTGGACGTCGTGGTCACGATCGCCGACCATCACCACACCGGCTGTTCCGCCGGCACTGACCTCGCGGGGAACAAGTTCGAGATTGCGCAGTGAGTGCGCAATGACGTCTGGTTTGGCGCGTCGAACACCGTCGTTGCTCGCGCCGCCGATGAACTCGAAATACCGCGACAGCCCGAAGTGGTCGAGGATGCGATGGGCGAATCGCTCCGACTTCGAGGTAGCGACAGCCAGGCGAATACCCCGCGCTTGCAGGCCTTCGAGGACCTCCTCGATGCCCTCGAACACAGTGTTCTCGGCCCAGCCGGTGGCGTCGTAGCGCTCGAAGTACGCGCTCAGGGCCTGCTGCGCGCGGTCCTCCGGCAAGCCCATCATCCTGAGCGTGTCGATGAGCGGTGGCCCGATCACACCTTCGAGCTGGGCCGGTGTGGGTTCGGGGGCGCCGATGGTCTCCAGCGCGTGGCGAAATCCGGCGAAGATTCCCGGTGCAGAATCGGTGAGTGTTCCATCGAGATCGAAGAGCACAACCGTGGCACCCGGGCGGTCCGGTGCAGCTGGGTTTGTCATGACAAAACCATATCGGTGACGGCGGCGACTACGCTCATCGGCAACGAAAGGATCCTGAGCGCAGTGGACTCGATGGCGCTTCTCCGTCACCACGGTGACGTCGAAGTTGGCGACGGACTGATGGATTTCGCGGTCAACGTTCAAGGGCTCGCGCCACCGGACTGGCTCACCGCCAGGATCGCCGCGGCTCTGACGTCGTTGGGTTCCTATCCCAGCGCAGCTGCCGATCTGAATGCACGCGAGGCCATCGCTCGCAGACACCGGCGCTCTCCCGACGAGGTATTGCTGCTCTCCGGCGGAGCAGAGGGATTTGCGATGTTGCCAAGACTGCGTCCCCGTCTCGCGGCCGTCGTGCATCCCTCGTTCACCGAACCCGAGGTGTCGCTGCGGGAAGCGTCCGTGCCCATCGTGCAGGTGATGTTGGCGCCGCCGTACACACTCGACACAGCCTCGGTTCCAGAAGAGGCAGACCTGGTCGTCATCGGAAATCCGACCAACCCGACATCGGTTCTGCACGAGCGGAGTGCAATTCTCGCGCTGCGACGCCCCGGCCGTGTGCTCGTCGTCGACGAGGCATTCGCCGATGCTGTTCCCGGTGAACGCGAGTCGGTGGCCGGCGACACGTTCGACGACATTGTGGTGCTGCGCAGTCTCACCAAGACATGGGCGCTCGCGGGGCTGCGGTGCGGCTACGCCCTGGGCCACCCGGACGTGTTGGCCGCCCTGACTCGCGGCCGCGCCCACTGGCCGGTCGGAACACTGCAGATCGAAGCTATCGCGGCCTGCAGCGAACCCCGTGCGCTCGAGATCGCCGCTGCCAAAGCGGAAGCAATCGGCGCGGACAGACGGTCGATGGCTGCCCGTTTGGAGAGCCTGGGCATCGAGATCTGCGGGAAACCGCAGGCACCGTTCCTACTGTTGAAGATTCCGGCCGCCGAGCAGGTCAGGTCGAGGCTCCGAGCCGACGGCGTCGCGGTGCGTCGATGCGACACGTTTCCAGGGTTGGCCCCGGGGCACCTTCGCGTCGCGGTCCGGGCACCGGATCAGGTAGATCTGCTCATCGAAGGACTACAGCGAGCGCTGAATCGAGCTTTACCGAGGAGACGAATGTGACCGAACATCCCGTGACGCTCGCCGAGATCATCGATGTTCTCGACGATGCGTACCCGCCGCGCCTGGCCGAGAGCTGGGATTCGGTGGGCCTCGTCGCGGGCGATCCGCAAGCCCGAATCGGCGCCGTGATGTTCGCGGTCGATGCCACCGCCGACGTCGTCGACGAGGCCATCGAATGGGGCGCCGACCTACTCGTCGTGCACCATCCGCTGCTTCTCCGTGGCGTCGATACGGTCGCTGCCGACACCCCCAAGGGCGCGTTGATTCACCGACTCATCAGAGCGGGCTGCGCACTGTTCACCGCGCATACCAATGCCGACAGCGCCGATCCCGGGGTGTCCGACGCGTTGGCGAAGGCGCTTGGGGTGACGGCAACTCGCCCCATCGCGCCCATCGATGCACCGCGGATCGACAAGTGGTCCGTGTTGGTCCCGACAGCCGCCGGCGACGCCGTGCGCCGAGCGTTGTTCGATGCAGGTGCCGGCTCGATCGGGCGTTACCGCGACTGCAGCTGGACCGTCCGCGGCCTGGGCCGGTTCCTGCCCGAGATCGGCGCTCAACCTGCCATCGGCCGGATCGGGGAACTCGAAGAGGTCGAGGAGGACCGGATCGAAGTGGTCGCCCCGGTCTCGGCGCGTGCGGAGATCCTGGCGGCTCTGCGTCGAGCCCATCCCTACGAGGAGCCGGCGTTCGACGTGTTCGAAGAAGCACCGTTGCCGACCTCGACCGGCCTCGGGCGAGTTGGCACGCTCGACGCACCATCGACGCTGCGGGACTTCACCGAGCGCGTGCGGGCGGCTCTGCCGGAGACCGTGTGGGGCGTCCGGGCGGCGGGCGACCCCGACTCGATCGTGTCCACGGTGGCGCTGTGTGGAGGGTCGGGTGACTCATTCCTCGGAGTCGTCGGTTCGTTGGGTGTCGATGTGTTCGTGACGGCCGATCTCCGGCACCACCCCGTCGACGAGCATCTGCGTGCCGGCGGGCCTGCCGTCATCGATGTCGCACACTGGGCCTCGGAGTGGCCGTGGTGTGAACAGGCACGCGGTGTTCTGGACTCACGGTTCTCGCGGTATCCGGGATGGACGAGTCGTGTCAGCGTTCGTCGTACCGATCCGTGGACGGTGGGATCGGTCCACGCGAGCGGTGAACGCTAGCCGCCGCACCCGGTAGGCTTGACCGAATCAACTTCCATAGTCGCAGGAGTCATCACGCGTGAATGTCGACCCCCGAGTACAGGCCTCCCTTCTCGAACTGGCCGCAGTGGACACCGAGCTGACGCAGATCGCACATCGCCGTAAAACTCTGCCCGAGCAGGCCGAGTTGGAGAAACTCGAGGCGGAGCGCGTAGCGCGCAAAGACGCTGCCGTCAGCGTGCAGATCGCCATGGACGATCTCGACCGGGACATCAAGAAACTCGAGGGCGAGGTGGACGCCGTCCGCCAGCGAGAGGACCGCGACCGAAAGCTCCTCGAAGGCGGCACCGTCGCTGCCAAGCAGATGTCGGAGCTGCAGCACGAGCTCGGCAGTCTGGAACGTCGGCAGGGAATTCTCGAAGAGGAACTGCTCGAGGTCATGGAAAGACGTGAGGCATCCGAGACCGACTACAACCATGCTGGAGCGCAGCTCACCCAGATCGAGGACGAGTTGATCGACGCCGGCCGCCGCCGCGACGACGCGGTCGCGGACGTAGAGAGCGCCGAGCAGCGAGCGACTGCACGACGGTCGGAACTGGCAACGACATTCTCGGCTGAACTTCTTGCGATCTACGAGAAGCAGCGCTCGCTCACCGGCCGGGGTGCCGCGCTGCTTCAGGCCAGGCGCTGTGGTGCCTGCCGTATCGAACTCGACCGGGGCGAGATCTCCAGAATCGCCGCGAAGCCTGCCGACGAGCTCATTCGGTGCTCCGAGTGCAACGCGATTCTGGTGCGAACCAAAGAATCGGGTCTGTGAGCGCAGTGGCAAGGGTCGTCGTCGAAGCAGACGGCGGCTCGCGCGGAAACCCCGGTCCCGCCGGTTACGGGGCTGTCGTCTTCACCTCGGACCGTTCGACGGTGCTGGCGGAACGACGGTCCGCCCTGGGCGTTGCCACCAACAACGTGGCCGAATACCGCGGGCTCATCGCAGGGCTCACGGCTGCGGCCGACGTGGGAGCCCGCGAGGTCGAGGTCCGCATGGATTCGAAATTGGTGGTGGAGCAGATGTCTGGGCGCTGGAAGGTCAAGCACCCGGACATGATTCCCCTGAACAAGGAAGCTGCAGAAGTAGCTCGCGGCTTCGATCGCGTCACCTACACGTGGATACCGCGCGCTGAGAACTCGCACGCGGACCGCCTCGCCAACGAAGCGATGGATGCTGCCGCGACCGGTGCGAAGCTCGAAGAGACTCCACCGAAGGTGCAGCGGAAACCGGCGGGCTCATCTGCTGCGCCGGGATGGACCGGGGCGGTGGGCGCCCCCACGAGGCTGCTGCTCCTGAGGCACGGCCAGACACCGTTGTCGGTGGAGCGACGCTATTCCGGCCGAGGCAATCCGGTACTCACCGACCTCGGTGAGCGGCAGGCCACGGCTGCTGCGGCTCACCTTGCCGACACCGCCGACATCGCTGCTGTGGTGGCATCGCCTCTCGATCGGGCGCAACACACTGCCCGGGCTCTGGCAGATCGAGTGAGCCTCCCCGTGACCACCATGGACGAACTCGTCGAAACCGATTTCGGCAACTGGGAAGGGTTGACCTTCGCCGAGGCATCCGAGAGGTACCCGGACGTGCACCGTAAGTGGCTCGGCGACACCTCCGTCGCCCCGCCTGGTGGCGAAGCATTCGACACGGTGCTGGGACGAGTCACTACGGCCCGCGACAAACTGATCACGGCGTATGCCGGATCCACGGTGGTCGTCGTCACCCACGTCACGCCGATCAAGATGTTGCTTCAGCTGGCTCTCGACGTCGGTCCGTCCCTTCTGTACAGACTGCATCTCGATCTGGCCTCGCTCAGCGTCGCCGAGTTCTACCCGGACGGCGGTGCGTCGGTGCGTCTGGTCAACGACACGTCATATCTGAGCTCCTAACGCCAACCACAGTGCTGCCACGGATCCCAGGATCGTCAGCGGAGTCGTGATCGAACCGAGCAGGGTGAACGTGCCGAGCGATGCAGGTTCACCGTTGTTCGAGGTCACTCTGCGCCACAGCATGATCGCCAGCGATCCGACATAGGTCAGGTTGGGTCCCAGGTTCACCCCGATGATCATCGCCAGGACGAGGCCAGGCGGCGCCGATGGCCCCAATGCGGCAAGCAACAACAATGTCGCAGGCAGATTGTTGACGATGTTCGACGCGGACGCGCCGATCAGTGCGGTGACCAGCAGACCGGTCAGCGATGTGTCGGTCGGCAGGACCCCGGTTAGCCAGTCGCCAATCGGCCCGGATGTGACGCCGAGGACGACCACACCCAGCAACAGCACGAAGCCGCAGAACATCGGGTCGGCGGCGCTGAGGACCCTGGTCGGCGCGGTGTACCCGTGCCGCAGTGCGTATGCCGCGAGAACGCCGGCGCCTGCCGCAGCCACCCAGAACGGTTCGATGCCGACGAATCCGGCAGCGCCGAAGCCGAGCAACGTCGTCGCCAGAACTGCGAGGGCGAGCTTTGGAGCAGGCTGCCCGGCCCCCGAAACCGCCGGCCTCCTATCCGGCGCCGCTTCGGTCGGACTCCCATCCGGACCAACTGCACCCTGTCGAGCGAGGTCGCGTCGGAAGAAGATCCGGAACACGACAAATTCGATAGCAATCGCCACCGCCCACGGCAGTGCCATCAACATCGCGAAATGAGCGAAAGTGAGCCCGGTCGCGGCGAATGCCAACAGGTTCGTCAGGTTGGACACCGGTAGCAGCGTGGACGCGGAGTTCGCGAGGTGAGCAGTTGCGTAGCTGTACGGCCGTGCCGGTGTGCGCAGCACCCGCGCCGCACCGATGACCGCCGGTGTCAACAACACGACCGTGGCATCGAGACTCAGCACAGCAGTGGTAAGCGAAGCCGCCGCAAAGACGGCCGCTAGGAGCCGCCGCGGGCTGCTCTGCGAGACATCGATCGCCGTGGCTGCCATCCACGAGAACACACCGAGTGTGTCGGCCAGGTAGGCGATCATCAGCACGAACGCCAGGAAGATCACCGTCGGCAACAACTCGAGCACCTGTGCTTGCGCAGCGTCGACAGTGACCAGCCCCAGCGCGAGCGCTGCGACTGCGGCGGGCCCGGCGACGACGATCTCCGGCAGGCCTCGAGGACGCGCGATCGCGAACAGCAACACTGCGCCGACAAGGGACGCAGCGAGGACGGTCACGAGAGCATCTTGCCGAGTGTTCGCAGATTTCTGGTGGTGATGGTGGGCTTGTACCTGGTCTTGGTCGTCGACTTCCCGAACGGGCTGTCGGTGGTTCGCCCTTTCACGACCTCCCAGTACACGACGCCCTCGCCCTTCTCGACACGTTCGACGGCGGGGTCGAGGGCGTCCGCCGCGTCGAGGAGTTCGGCGAGGTGACGAGCGTCGCTACCGAAAATCACGTATGGATGCCACCCGTCGCGCTCAGGATCGAACGGATATCGCTGGACCACGGATCGAAGCGCCGGGGGCGTGAGCACGATGACCCACGCCTCGTACCCGAAGCGGTCGGCGAGAGTCTTCTCGATCCGCGCCTTCGTTTCCGGTCCGGTGAGCCCGGATTCGAGCAGCACGTTGCCCGTTGCCAACACCGTGCGGACATCTCGAAACCCGGCTGAAATCAGCGCCTCTCGCAGGGCCGCCATCTTGATGTTGATTCCACCGACGTTGATTCCGCGCAGCAGGACGGCGTAATTCATGAGGTGAACTGTAGTTCGCGGGTACGACGCAGTAGAGTTTCAACCTGCGAACGAGTTGGTTGGACGGCCGCGGCACGGAGAACTGGGGGACACGCTCCACCAAGCTTCGAGCCGAGGAAAGTCCGGACTCCACAGAGCAGGGCGGTTGCTAACGGCAACCCGAGGTGACTCGCGGGACAGTGCCACAGAAAACAGACCGCCCACGCTCGCGTGTTCTTTCAGAACGCGCGAGTGTGGGTCAGGGTGAAACGGTGCGGTAAGAGCGCACCAGCACCCCGGGTGACCGGGGTGGCTAGGTAAACCCCGCCCGGAGCAAGGTCGAAGGTCGCACCGTAGGGCTCGTTGCGAGTCTCACGGTGCGGCTGCGCAGGGGTTCGAGGGCTGCTCGCCCGAGCCTGCGGGTGGACTGCTCGAGGTACCCGGCGACGGTGTGCCCAGATGGATGGTCGTCGCTTCGTCCACACCTCGGTGAGGACGAAGCACAGGATCCGGCTTATATGCCGACTCGTTCGCACCCATTCTCCTAGCGCGCCGATTCGGGCAGACTGGCACCATGAGCAACGACGAAGCGTGGTACTACGACGTACGAACCAAGACGGTCTCGCAGGGCAAGGAGTCGGGTGCGCTGGATCGGATGGGGCCGTACCCAGACCGGGAGAGCGCCGAGCGCGCAATCCAGATCGCGGCTGAACGCAACAAGGCCGCCGACAAGGCCGACGAGGATTGGAACAACTGACGGTGGTTCTGGCGCACCTGTCGGCAAAAGCGTTCGACTTCCATTCCATCAAGTCCGAATTCGATCTGCACGATGCGTTCTCGGCGGACGTTCTCGCAGAAGCTCGGTCGGCAACCGATCGCCACGCGTCCGATCGCCGAGACCGCACCGACATTCCCTTCGTGACCATCGACCCTCCAGGGTCGATGGATCTCGATCAGGCCGTGCACATCGAAAAGCTGGCGGCTGGATACCTACTGCACTACGCAATTGCAGACGTCGGCGCATTCGTTGCGCCGGAGGGCGCACTGGACATGGAGGCCCGTCAGCGAGGTCAGACGTTCTACCTTCCGGACGGTTCGATCCCGTTGCATCCTCGCGTGATGTCGGAGGGCTCGGCGAGTCTGCTTCCCGGCGAGAGCCGACCGGCGGCACTCTGGCGGATCGAGTTGGACGAAGCAGGTGAGCCAGTCTCCTGGAAGGTGACCAGGGCAACCGTCCGGTCGGTGGCGCGCTTCGACTACGCGCGGGTACAGGCTGATTTCGAGCAGGGGACGGCACACACGTCCATCGCGGCTCTCGGCGAGTTCGGTGCACTGCGAGCGCAGTCGGCGATCCGGCGCGGGGCGATCGACCTGACGTTGCCCGAGCAGGACGTGGTGAAAAACGGGAAGTCCTGGCACATCGCGCTACAGGCACGAACTGATGTCGACGCCTGGAACGCCGATGTTTCACTGCTGACGGGTATGTGTGCGGCGCGCACCATGCTCGACGCCGGTGTCGGACTTCTCCGGACGCTGCCGGCGGCGTCGGATGAGGTGGTCGAGACGCTGAAGTACACCGCGGCGATCCTGGGAATCGGTTGGCCGGAGGGAGCGTCCGCCGGCGCTGTGCTTGCGTCGTTGCCGCGCGATGCACCCACCACGCTGGCGCTGATGACGCGGGCGACCACTCTGCTGCGCGGCGCGGACTACGCAGCGTTCGACGGCGATGTCCCCGAGCGCATCGAGCATTCAGGTATTGCCGCCCCCTACGCGCACGTGACGGCGCCGCTCCGCCGGCTCTCGGACCGCTTCGCGACAGAGATATGCCTCGCAGTCGGAGCAGGTGTGGACATCCCCGACTGGGTTCGGCGTGCGCTACCCGACCTCCCCGCAGCCATGCGGCGGTCGGATTCGACGGCGTCGAAAGTCGACAGGGCATGTATCGATCTGACCGAGGCGGTGATTCTGCACGAGCGCGTCGGTGAGCGCTTCTCGGCGGTGGTGCTGCGCGGCGCCGAGGGCAAACGGCCGGCGGAAGTATTCGTCGAATCACCCATCGTCATGGGCAAGTGCAACGGAGCGCCCCCGGAAGGGGAGCGGGTAACGGTGACGTTGACCGCGGCAGATATGGAGACCCGGCGGATCGAGTTCGGCTACGAGTCGGACGCCGACGCACAGCGGTCGGTTGCCTCGACCAAGTGATGGACGATGCCGGGCTCGGAAGCGGAGTGCCCGGCGTCGTCGACCACGATCAACTCCGAGGACGGCCACGCCTTGTGCAGCTCCCACGCACTCGTTGCCGGACACACCACGTCATACCGACCCTGGACGATGACGCCGGGGATATCGGCCAGTAGGTGGGCGTCCGCGAGCAACTGGTTCTCGCGCAGAAATCCACCGTTGCGGAAATAGTGATTCTCGATTCCCGCGAAAGCCAACGCGAAACGTGGATCGGCGTTCTCCGCTATCTGATCCGGCTGCGGTAGCAGGTAGCTCGTCGCCGCCTCCCATGACGACCACGCGATCGCGGCCTCGGTCGCAACGTCACGGTCGTGGGAGTGCAACAGGCGGTGATATGCCTCGACCAGATCGCCGTCTCGTTCCGTCTCGGGCACCGGTGCGAGGAACTTGTCCCACAGTTCTGGGAACATGTGGCCTGCTCCGCCGTTGTAGTACCAGTCGATCTCGCTGCGACGAAGCAGGAAGATGCCCCGCAGAATCAGATGCGTGACGCGATGTCGGTGACTCTGGGCGTACACGAGGGACAGCGTCGACCCCCAGGATCCGCCGAACACCAGCCAGCGTTCGACCGTGAGGAATTCCCGCAGTCTTTCGATATCGGCCACCAGATCAGCAGTGGTGTTGACCGTCAGATCCGCTCCATCGGCAATGTGCGGAGTCGATCGTCCACAACCGCGCTGGTCGAACAGCACGATCCGATATCTGTCGGGATCGAAATAGCGACGCTGCGCCGGCCCGGTTCCGCCCCCGGGGCCGCCGTGCACGAACACAACTGGCTTACCGGCAGGATTCCCACTGGTTTCCCAGTAGATGCGTTGACCGTCGCCGACGTCGAGATGGCCCGCGTCGTATGGTTCGATCGGCGGATAGAGCTTGCGCGAGTAGCCTTCGGGCATCCTCAGAACCCGACCAGTCCCGACGCGAGATCGGGAATGTCGAGCGAACGCATCGCCTCTTCGCGAACCTCGGGGCACTGCGCCACCGTGATCTCGTCGACGATCGACCTGTCCTGCACGATCCGCAGGTTGATGACCCCGCTCTGCGCAGCCCAGGTCTGAACGACGATGTTGAGGCCGCCGCGACCCAGCGTCGGGCCCTGAATTCGCCATTCCTGAAGCTGCTCTTCGAGATCGGTGCACAGCTGCAAGCGTTGCTGATCGGTGATCGTGTCGGCAGCAGCAGGAGCGGTGGTCACCGGTGACGCAGAGGCGGTGGTCGGCGTCGACGACTGCCCTGTGTTCGTGGTGTCGGTTCCGCATGCGCCGACGGTGACCGCGAGCGCGGCCACGCCCACGATGGAGACAACTGCGCGGGCGTACCTCTGAGGGTCTGGTTTGATGGCACCGAAGTTCATGCCGACGAGTGTGCCATCAGGTCAGTAGCTGTGCTCCGGGCCGGGGAACACACCGGTTCGGACCTCGGCGAGATACGCCGCAGCGGCGCTGCGCAACTCGTCGCCGACGTTGCCGAACTTCTTGACGAACTTCGCGGTCTTGCCGTTGGTGTAGCCCGCCATGTCCTGCCACACGAGCACCTGGGCGTCGGTTTCGTTTCCGGCACCGATGCCGACGGTCGGGATGGTGAGCTTGCGGGTGACCTGTCCGGCGATGTCTGCGGGCACCATCTCCATGACCACGGAGAACGCGCCGGCCTCCTGGACGGCGATGGCATCGGCGACGAGCTGCTCCGAACCGTCGCCGCGGCCCTGCACTCGGAATCCGCCCAATCCGTTGACGCTCTGCGGGGTGAAGCCGATGTGCGCCATCACCGGGATGCCGGCAGCTGTGATGGCTGCGATCTGATCTGCCACACGTTCGCCTCCCTCCAGCTTCACGGCGTTCGCGAGCCCCTCCTTCATGAAGCGCGTCGCGGTTGCCAGAGCCTGCTGCGGCGAGGATTCGTAGGTGCCGAACGGGAGATCTGCGATGACGAGGGCGTTGGGGGCGCCTCGTACGACGCCGCGGACCAGTGGCAGCAGCTCGTCGATGGTGATGGGCACGGTGGTGTCGTATCCGTAGACCACATTGGCTGCGGAGTCGCCCACCAGCAGAACAGGGACGCCGGCCTCCTCGAAGATGCGGGCGCTCGAGTAGTCGTATGCAGTGAGCATTGCCCAGCGCTCACCCTCGGCTTTCATCTGCAGCAAATGATGCGTGCGTGTCTTGCGAGTGAGGGCGGAGACGGGTGCGTCGGTCGAACCGTAGACAGAATCGGACATCTTTGTCCCTTTCGGTTCCTCGAGGCCCGCCGTGCGGGTCCCCGGGATGTGGGGTTGATGACGTCATCCAGTCTGCCAGCCCCGATCCTCTCGTCGATGGTGAGTCGGACGTGCAATTGGTCACACTTGCGCGGTGCCGACGCGCCAATGGTTCGTGACTGGCATTCGTCGGTCCCGACCGAACGCCCGAGAAGTGATCTTGGTGCCGATGGGATATTGCCTGCGCTTGTATTCGGCCGCGTCGACCTTGCGAACGATGTCCTCGACCGTGCCTCGATCGAAGCCCGCGGCGACGATGTCTTCGACGCTGCGATCGAAGTCGACGTAGCGAGACAGGATGGCGTCCAACACGTCGTAATCGGGCAGTGAATCGGTGTCGAGCTGATCGGGCCGTAATTCGGCCGACGGTGGTTTGTCGATGCTGCCCGCGGGAATCGGTGGCACTTCACCGCGGTGCACTGCTTCGTTGTTCCGCCATCGAGCAAGTGCCCAGACCATCGATTTCGGGACGTCCTTGATCGGGGCGAAGCCGCCCACCGCGTCGCCGTAGATGGTCGAGTAGCCGACCGCCAATTCGGACTTGTTGCCGGTCGCGAGGACGAGGTGGCCTGCCGAGTTGGACAGGGCCATCAATGTCATTCCGCGGCAGCGGGCCTGAATGTTCTCCTCGGCGAGGCCCTCGAGTGTCAGCTGGTCTACGAAGGCATCGACCGTGGCAGCGATGGGCTCCGTCCTGAAGTGAATACCGGTGCTGCGAGCAAGTTCATCGGCGTCGGTGCGTGAATGGTCCGAGGAGTACTTCGACGGCATCGACACTCCGTGCACCGCGTCGCTGCCGAGTGCGTCGACGGCGACGGCAGCAACCACCGCGGAGTCGATTCCACCGGACAGGCCGAGGGCCACCGAGGTGAAACCGTTCTTGTGCACATAGTCCCGAAGGCCTGTGACGAGGGCGCTCCACACCAGGTCCTCGTCCGGACGCGGCGGCGCCACAGACACCGGGGTTCGGTCCCATCCACGGACGATCAGATCGGGCAGTGTGTGTCGATCGACGCTCCAGCCGGGAACGTGATCCTGGTTCGATCCTGGAGCCTGCCGTGGGGCGACATCGACGCAGAGCAGGTGTTCGGCGAATTCCGGGGCACGTCCGAGCAGCGTGCCGTCTGCTGCGAGGACGAGGCTTCCGCCGTCGAAGGCGAGTTCGTCCTGTCCGCCGACAAGGTTGGTGTACGCGATGGGCACACCGGCCTCGGCTGCGCGCCGTTCGACGATGGACCGACGAACGGCGCTCTTGCCGCGTTCGTACGGGCTCGCGTTCAAACACAACAACAGGTCGACTCCGGCAGCCGCATACGCAGGCACCGGGCCACCGGGCTGCCAGATGTCCTCGCATACCACCACGCCCAGGCGGAACCCGTTCACCTCGGTGATGCTCAGGCGCGAACCGGGTGCGAAGTACCGCAGTTCGTCGAAGACTCGATACGTGGGCAAAGCGTGCTTGTCGTATCGGGAGAGAACAGCGCCGCCGAACAGTACGGCGGCGCTGTTCCGCGAGCCGGCCTGGTCGCGATCGAGATATCCGACGACGACGACCGTGTCACCGCAGCCGGAACGGTCGAGCGTGATCGCGAGTTCCTCGAGAGCTTGCTTCGAAGCTCGGGCGAACGACGGGCGCAAAGCGAGATCCTCGACGGGGTAGCCCGTCACCGCCATCTCGGGGAACAAGACGACCTGGGCGCCTTCCTGTGCGGCGCGCGAGGCCCACGAGGCGATGAGTGCGCAATTGCCGGGCAGGTCGCCGACGGTGGAATTGATCTGGGCGAGGGCGACTCTCAATGCCTGCACGAATCGAAGCCTAGCGTGGGTGGGCCAGAGCGGAGTTGTGGACGCTCGTGCCTCCACCTCTGGCACCATCACCTGCATGAGATGTACGCGCAGAGTGCGGTGGCAGCAGAGATGATCGCGTTCGCACGGGCGAGGGTGACGACGCGATTGGTGGCGGTGCTCGGCGCCGCGGCGTTGGCAGCGACGGGATGTGCCGTCGACCGAACGATCGAGGGCGTGGCCGAGTCGGAGGCGGGTGCCGAGTTCCCGCCGGGAGCGGGTGTCGTACCCGACGGCCTGGAACAGTTCTACACACAGCAACTCGACTGGGGGTCGTGCGAGAGCTTCAGCACCGACGGCACCGTCCTGCCGTCCTCGGTCTCCTGCGCGTACGTGAGCGTTCCGCTCGATTACGAGGACCCGGCCGGCGAGACGGCGAGCATCGCCATCTCGCGGTCGGAAGCGGCAGGGAAGAAGATCGGTTCGATCTTGTTCAACCCCGGCGGCCCCGGGTCGTCGGGGCTCTATCTCGCCACCCAGGCCGAAAGCTCGGACATTTCCGACCGGTTCGATCGGATCGGCTTCGACCCTCGCGGTATCGGCGCGTCGACACCCGCCATTCGGTGTCTTACCGCGGAGGAGATCGACCGGGAACGTCGCGAACCCGAAGTCGACCTCTCGCCCGAGGGCATCGCCGAGCAGGAAACGGACCACCGCGAGTACGTCGAGCAGTGTGTGGAACGGACCGGCGCCGAGGTTCTCGAGCATGTGGGCACCCGCGAGGTCGTGCGCGATATGGACGTCATCAGGTCCGTCCTCGGCGATGAGAAATTGACTTACGTGGGGTACTCGTACGGCACCCGGATCGGCACCGCCTACGCGGAGGCGTTCGGTGGCAATGTCCGCGCGATGGTGCTCGACGGCGCACTCGACCCCGAGCAGAGCCCCGTCGACGAGGCCATCGACCAGGGGGCGGCGTTTCAAGCGGCCTTCGATGCTTTCGCAGAAGATTGCGCTCTCACCGGCCGATGCCCGCTCGGAAACGATCCGGCCGATGCGAGCAGCAGCTTCCGGGAGCTCGTCGACCCTCTGATCGAGACGCCCGCCGCCACCACTGATCCGCGCGGCCTCAGTTACGACGACGCAGTGACCGGGGTGCAGCAGGCGTTGTACTCGCAGAGTCTGTGGCGGCTTCTGCGCGCGGGCCTCAACGAATTGAGTGAGGGGCGCGGTGACACCTTGCTCCGCCTCGCGGACACGTACCAGGGCCGACTCGAAGATGGCACTTACTCCAATCTCGACGACGCGTTCAACGCCATTCGCTGCGTCGACGATCCGCCGACGACCGATCGAGCCGAGGCCGGGGAAGCGGACCGTCGCTACCGCGAGGCGGCACCATTCCTGGACGACGGACTCGGCACGGGAGCGGCGCCCCTCGATGTCTGCGCGTTCTGGCCGGTGCCCAACACCGGAAACCCGGGGACAGTCACGGTCTCTGGTCTTCCGACGCTCGTGGTGGTCTCGACGACATTCGACCCTGCCACGCCCTACCAAGCCGGCGTCGAGCTGGCACGGCAGCTCGACGCAGACCTGGTGACATTCGACGGCACACAGCACACCGTGGCGTTCTCCGGAGTGGCGTGCATAGACGGACCAGTGGTCGAGTACCTCGTGAATCTGACCCCGCCAGGTAACGATTTGGTGTGCTGATCGTGCTCACACCGGCGTTGGACCTGGTGAGACATGTCGGAAGTGAGACCGAATTCACCATGTAACACAGATTTAACGCCGTTTGCTTACTCTCGCGGACATGGATCGCCAAAAGGAATTCGTGCTCCGGACTCTGGAGGAGCGCGACATCCGCTTCGTCCGCCTGTGGTTCACCGATGTCCTCGGTTACCTGAAATCGGTGGCCATCGCGCCGGCCGAACTCGAGGGTGCCTTCGACGAGGGCATCGGCTTCGATGGCAGCGCGATCGAGGGGTTCTCGCGTGTTTCGGAAGCGGACACCGTCGCGAAACCCGACCCGTCGACGTTCCAGATCCTGCCGTGGGCCACGAGCAAGGGCCACCAGCACTCCGCGCGCATGTTCTGCGATATCGCGATGCCCGACGGCTCGCCGTCCTGGGCCGACTCGCGCCACGTTCTGCGTCGCCAGCTGAGCAAGGCAGCCGACCTCGGTTTCAGCTGTTACGTCCATCCGGAGATCGAGTTCTTCTTGCTCAAGGACAGCCCCGAGGACGGCACACCGCCGACGCCGGCAGACAACGGTGGCTACTTCGACCAGGCCGTCCACGACTCGGCACCCAACTTCCGCCGTCACGCGATCGACGCACTCGAGTCGATGGGCATCTCCGTGGAATTCAGTCACCACGAGACTGCGCCCGGACAACAGGAGATCGATCTTCGGTACGCCGACGCCTTGTCGATGGCGGACAACATCATGACTTTCCGCTACGTGGTCAAGGAAGTTGCGATCGAGGAGGGCGTGCGCGCAACGTTCATGCCCAAGCCTTTCAGCGACCAGGCCGGGTCGGCGATGCATACCCATATGAGCCTGTTCGAGGGCGACACCAACGCCTTCCACAACCCGGACGACCCGATGCAACTGTCGGAGACCGGCAAATCGTTCATCGCAGGCATCCTCGAGCACGCCAACGAGATCAGTGCCGTGACCAACCAGTGGGTCAACTCCTACAAGCGGCTCGTTCGCGGCGGGGAGGCACCCACAGCTGCGTCCTGGGGCCCGGCCAACCGCTCTGCCCTGATCCGTGTGCCGATGTACACCCCGAACAAGGCCTCCTCGCGGCGCGTGGAAATCCGCAGTCCTGACTCCGCCTGCAACCCGTACCTCGCGTTCGCGGTACTGCTGGCAGCCGGCTTGCGCGGAATCGAGAAGGGCTACACGCTTCCTCCCGAGGCCGAGGAAGACGTGTGGGCTCTGACCACTGCGGAGCGGCGCGCAATGGGTTACAAGGAACTTCCCGGCAGCCTCGATCAGGCCCTGAACGCGATGGAGAATTCCGAACTCGTCGCCGAAGCGCTGGGTGAGCATGTCTTCGACTTCTTCCTGCGCAACAAGCGTCGCGAGTGGGAGGAATACCGCAGCCACGTCACCCCGTACGAGCTCAAGGCCTACCTGGGGTTGTGACGATTGCACACCTCGATGGGTTAGGTTCTACCTCGATCGGTTCGAGGAATTCACACCCGCGATAAGGTGAAATCTGTGTCACGTCAGAGTCCGGGGGTGCGCTGATGGTGCGCCCACCCACGTCACGGTCCATTGTCCCAGGGGCAGGTCGGTTGGGCCTGGTGGAATCGTCGGCCCCCGGCGATCTTCAGCAGCTGGGATGGGTCGGCGAGGACAGCCTCGAACTGCTGTGGTCGCTCTCTCGTGCTGCCAACGCTGACCTTGCCCTCCGGACGCTCGTTCGATTGGCCGAAGCTCTGGGCGATCGGTATGCGCAACTGGACTCCGCCCTGCGGTCGGACCGAGGTCTCCGCGGGAGACTGTTCGGTCTGACGGGTGCATCGAGCGCCTTGGCCGACCACCTCGTGTCCGATCCCGAGTCGTGGAAACTGCTCAGCACTCCGCCCGGCAGATCGGCCGGAGCCAACGCGCAGATCGAACTGCCCAGCAAGGCGCAGCTCACCAAGGAACTGCTCGACGCGGTCGACGCGGTTCCCGAGACCGGCGAGAACGCGGCACCGAGCCTGTATCGGGCCGGGGTGATCGGGCCCGAGGCCGTCGCAGCGCTGCGAAAGACCTACCGCGATCAAGTGATGGTGTTGGCGGCAGCCGACCTCGCCGCCACCGTCGAAAACGAGCCGGTGCTTCCGTACCAGCTGGTGGGAAACCAGCTCTCCGACATGGCCGACGCCGCGTTGACTGCCGCCCTCGCCGTTGCCGTCGCCACCGCGTGCCCCGACAGGCCGTGTCCCACCCGTCTCGCGGTGATCGCGATGGGCAAATGCGGTGCACGGGAACTCAATTACGTCTCCGACGTGGACGTGGTGTTCGTAGCCGAGCCCGCCGACTCGGTCGCCAGCCGGATTGCCGGTGAGCTGATGCGAGTGGGCTCCTCGGCCTTCTTCGAGGTCGATGCCGCCCTGCGACCGGAAGGTAAGAGGGGCGAACTCGTCCGCACCCTCGATTCACACATCGCCTACTACAAGCGGTGGGCGAAGACCTGGGAGTTCCAGGCCCTGCTCAAGGCACGTCCGATGACCGGAGACCTCGAACTCGGTCACGACTACGTCGCCGCGCTGAACCCGATGGTGTGGCTCGCCTCCCAACGCGAGGATTTCGTTCCCGAGGTGCGAGCGATGCGTCGCCGCGTCGAGGAGATGGTTCCACCCGAACTACGGGAGCGGGAGATCAAGCTCGGACGCGGAAGTCTGCGCGACGTCGAGTTCGCCGTCCAGCTGCTGCAGCTCGTGCACGGCCGCACCGACGAAACTCTCCGTGTGTTGGGCACCGTCGATGCGCTCGCCGCGCTCACCGAGGGCGGATACATCGGCCGCGACGACGCAGCCAATCTCACCGCCTCGTACGAGTTCTTGCGACTGCTCGAGCATCGTTTGCAGCTGCAGCGGATGAAGCGAACGCACACCCTTCCGCCGGCGGACGACGAAGAAGCGCTGCGCTGGCTGGCGCGGGCCGCGCACATGCGTCCCGACGGCAACCGCGACGCACTGGGTGTGCTGAACGCCGAAATCAAACGCAACGCCCAGCGCATTCGCCGTCTGCACGCGAAGTTGTTCTATCGACCGTTGCTCGATTCGGTGGTGCGCTTCGATTCCGACACCGTGCGGCTGACGCCGGATGCCGCCAAACGCCAGCTCGCCGCACTCGGCTTCGCAACGCCCGAGAATGCCCTCGGGCACCTTCGGGCCCTGGTCGGCGGAGGTGCCCGGCGGGGGCAGATCCAGGCGGTACTGCTGCCGACCCTGCTCGAATGGCTCGCCGATACCCCCGACCCCGATGCCGGTCTGCTCAACTACCGCAGGTTGTCCGAGGCCGCAGTCGATCAGACCTGGTTCCTGCGCACACTCCGCGACGAAGGCGCCGTCGCGCAGCGGCTGATGATCGTGCTCGGATCCTCGGCCTACGTGCCGGATCTGCTGATCAAAGCGCCTGAAGTGATTCGCTTGTTCGCTGACGGTCCGACGGGTCCGCGACTGCTCGACGTCGAGCCGGAGGAGACGTACCGCGCAATCCTGTCCTCGTCCGGCCGTTACGAGGACCCGGCCAGGGCCATCAACGCGGCACGTTCGTTGCGCCGACACGAGTTGGCTCGGGTGGCATCGGCGGACATTCTGGGCATGCTCGAAGTGCCGCAGGTGTGCCGCGCGTTGTCCTCGGTGTGGGCTGCCGTCATCAATGCCGCGCTGGATGCTGCGATCAGGGCCAGTACCGCCGAGCGCGGGGAACCGGCTCCCGCAACCTTGGCGGTCATCGGAATGGGGCGTCTCGGCGGCGGCGAACTCGGCTACGGCAGCGACGCGGACGTGCTGTTCGTGTGCGAGCCGACCGGCGACGCCGACGACACTGTCGCCCTCAAATGGGCGAACGGAATCGCAGACAGGATCCGCAAGATGCTCGGTGCGCCGAGTACCGATCCGCCGCTGGAAGTCGACACCGGACTGCGCCCGGAGGGGCGCAACGGGCCCGTGGTCCGCACGCTCGCCTCCTACGAGGCGTATTACGCGCAGTGGGCGCAAGCATGGGAGGTGCAGGCGCTCCTTCGTGCACACCAGGTGGCCGGAGACCAGGATCTCGGGATTCGCTTCCTGCTGATGGCCGACAGGGTGCGCTATCCGGAAGGCGGCGTCTCGCAGGACGCTGTTCGCGAGATACGTCGCATCAAGGCACGGATCGATTCGGAGCGATTGCCGAAGGGCGCGGACCCGGCCACCCACACGAAGCTGGGCCGCGGCGGACTCGCCGACATCGAATGGACGGTCCAGCTGATTCAGCTGCAACATGCGCACGAAGTGCCCTCGTTGCACAACACGTCGACACTGCAGACTCTCGATGCCATCGGTGCCGCCGAGTTGATGAGCGAAACCGATGTGGAGTTGCTGCGCGAAGCATGGATCCTGGCCACCAAGGCTCGCAACGCCCTCGTTCTCGTGCGAGGCAAGCCGACCGACCAGCTCCCTCGTCCGGGCCACGTGCTCTCGGCGGTGGCGAAGGTCGCGGGCTGGAGCAACGGCGACGCGGGGGAGTTCCTCGACAACTACCTGCGGGTGACGCGTCGTGCAAAGCAGGTGGTGGAGCGGACCTTCGGCGGGTAGGCGCTGCGCGCATGTGCGCGGAAATACATAGAGGGACACGTATTTCCGCGCACATGGGGACCTACCCCATGGTGACGAATCCCTCGGAAACCAACCAGTCCCGGGCCACTTCCGCCGGCTCGTTGCCCTCGACGTCGACCTGCCGGTTCAGTTCGGTCATGACCTCGTCGGTGAGCATTGCCGAGATCGGTGCCATCACCTCGGTCACCTGAGGGTGTGCATCGGCGAAATCCTTTCGCATTATCAATGCCGGGTTGTACTTGGGAAAGAACGAGCGATCATCCTCGAGCAGCACCAGGTCGAGTGCGATGATGCGGCCATCGGTAGTAAACACCTCGCCGAACTTGCACGGATTGCCGTCGGCTGTCGCCTGGTAGATGATGCCCGTCTGCAGAATTTCACGTGGCACCGCATTGGGATCGAACTCGTACTTCGCGGCCAACCCCGGAAACCCGTCCTGTCGGACGTTGAACTCGGTTTCGACGCAGGTGGATGCTGCAGCCGGGTCGGTGCGCACCAACTCGGCGTAGTCCGAGAGCGTCCTCACTCCGGTTTGCTGCGCTGTCTCCTGACTCATCGCCAGCGCATACGTGTTGTTCATCGGCGCCGGTACCGCCCACACCATGTCGTTGGCTGCCAGGTCGGCGTCGCGGACTGCCTCGTACTGCTGCTGCGAATCGGGAAGCGGGATCTCGTTGCCCAGGTAGTTGATCCAACCGGTACCGGTGTACTCGTAGGTGAGATCGATCTGGCCGTCGAGTTGCGCGTCCCTGGTGCTGTTGGAGCCCTGAATGTTGGTCAGGTCGCGCACATCGGCGCCGGCGGCAACCATCGCGAACTCGATGATGTAGCCGAGGATGATCTGCTCGCTGAAGTCCTTGGAACCTACCGTCATCTTCACGTTCTCGAGTTCGGGTACCGGCTGGATGCTCCCTGGGCCCACCTCGAGCGGTACCGCACCACCTGACTCCAAACCGCATCCGGCGAGTATCACCCCGGACAGTGCGAGCGCGAGCACGCCGCCACGGACGGATTTCATCGCAGCCCCTTCGGTCCGAGATACTGTTCGGCCAGCGCGCCGAGCCAGTCGACGAACAATGCCAGCGATACCGCGAGCACGGCCCCCACGACGAGGGTCACGTTGTCGCGGAGCTTGTATCCGGTGTCGATCAGAATTCCCAGTCCTCCTGCGCTGACGAGGAAGCACAGTGTCGCGGTGCCCACGGCGAGCACGAGCGATGTGCGGAGTCCGGCCAGGATGTACGGCACTGCCAACGGAAACTCGACCCGGCGTAGCAGCGTCGCGGCCGACATCCCCTGGCCCCGCCCTGCGTCGATCACCGTGCGGTCGACCTCCTGGTACCCGAGAATCGTGTTGCGCAGCACCGGAAGCAGTGAGTAGAACGCAATCGGCAGCACGCCGGTCCAGAACCCGGTCTGCTTGGTTGCCAGGTAGAACAGAACAAGCAGACCGATGGCAGGGGCAGCCGCACCGATGTTCGCGATACCGACGAAAATGGGAGCGAGCTTGGTGTAGCCGGGCCGAGTGAGCAGTGTGCCCAGCGGCACCGCGATGATGATGACAATGACGACGACGGCGACCGTGAGGAGGATGTGCTGCCACGTCAACGACGCGATGTTCGAGATGCTGATGCTGCCCTGCTGAGTGGCGGTCAAGTCGCGGTTGAAGGCCCAGAGGAGTACTGAGGCTACGAGGATCAGCACAATGGTCGGCTGCACCATCAACCGGATCCGGGCGCCCCGCGCGAGGCTTGCGCGCTCTGCGGTGCCTTCGTCGGGAGGCACCTCCATCTCCGGTGCCCGAGCTTGGGATGCGGTCACGACGACGTCTCCCGTGCTGCATTCTCGGGCTCGATCGGGTCAGGCTCGTCGGCGTCGTCGTGATCGTGGGCGTGTGCCTCGCGCATGGTCTGCAAATGATCCACGAGAGTGTCGATGGAAATGAGGCCGACGTACTCCCCGTGTAGCCCGGTCACGACGGTCGACGCCGTGCTCTCGGCCAGCAGGGCTTCGAGTCCGTCCTGCAGTGTCGACTGAATCGAGACGAGCTCACCGATCGGCATCCCGACCTCGCGCAGCGAGGACGCAGTCGCAAGGTGCGTGGGAGAGACCCATCTGAGGGGGCGCTTGCGATCGTCGAGAATGAGGCCCCACTGCCATTTGCGAGAGGTGATCTTCGCGCGGAAAGCATCGACGGGATCGCCCACCTCGGCCGTCGGGCATTGCAGCAGCCGAACATCGCGAATGCGCGTGAGCGTGAGTTGTTTGAGCGAGGCATCGGCGCCGACGAAGCCGGCGACCATCTCGTTTGCCGGGTTCGCCAGAATGGCCTCCGGAGTGTCGTACTGCATGATCGCCGACTGCTCACCGAGCACCGCGATGCGATCGCCCAGCTTCACTGCCTCGTTGAAGTCGTGGGTGACGAACACGATGGTCTTGCCGAGTTCGGTCTGCAACCGCATCAGTTCGTCCTGAAGCAGTCCGCGAGTGATCGGATCGACCGCACCGAACGGTTCGTCCATCAGCAGGACAGGGGGGTCGGCTGCCAACGCCCGAGCCACCCCGACCCGCTGCTGCTGTCCGCCGGACAGCTGCCGGGGGTAGCGGTGGCGATAGGTATCCGGGTCGAGGCCGACGAGGTCGAGCATCTCGTCGGTGCGGGCAGCGATGCGCTTCTTGTCCCACCCGATCAGACCGGGAACGGTACCGACGTTCTTTGCGATGGTCAGATGGGGAAACAACCCGGCCTGCTGGATCGAGTAACCGATGCCGCGGCGCAGTTCGTCGGCGTCGATGGACAGTGCGTCCTTGCCGTCGATGGTGATGGTGCCCGACGTCGGTTCGATCAGACGGTTGATCATCCGCATCGTGGTCGTCTTCCCACAACCCGATGGACCCACGAAGACCACGGTTTCGCCCGCAGGGACCGTCAGGGAGACGTTGTCGACTGCTGCGGCCTTCTGACCGGGGTACCGCTTGCTGACGGAATCGAGCACGATCTCGACGCCAGAGACATGCTGCCTGGTTGTTTCAGTCACGAATACCCCTCGAGGTTGTAAGACGCCCGACGAGGACGAGGAGGCCGTCGACGATCAGAGCGAGTATGACGATGAGCACGGTTCCTGCGAGTGCCTGCGGAACCGCATTGGGGCTGCCGACGCGGCTCAGACCCGAGAAAATCAGATTGCCCAGCCCGGGGCCCTTGGCGTAGGCGGCGATGGCCAGGATGCCGAAGATCATCTGCGTGCTCACCCGCATGCCGGCCAGAATCGACGGCCAGGCCAGGGGCATCTCGATTCTCGCCAGAATTCTCATGCGGTTCAGACCGACGCCTCGCGCGGCGTCGGTCACTGCAGGATCGACCGACGCCAACCCGATGATCGTGTTCCTGATGATCGGCAAGAGCGCGTAAAGGACAAGGGCGGTGATGGTCGGTGCGACACCGAGACCGAGGATCGGAATCAACAGACCCAGCAGGGCGAACGACGGAATCGTGAGGATGGTGCTGGCGAGTGCGGTGGCGATCGCTGATCCGGCGGGGGAGCGGTAGACGGCAATCCCCACCAGGATCGCGATGATCGTCGCGAGGATGACAGATTGCAGCACAGCGGAGACGTGCAGGTACGAGTCGGTGAGCAGTTGTTGTCGTCGACCGGAGATGAAGTTCCAGAGCGCATCCATCGAATGAAATCCCACCCTCGAGTCGAGTTCACCACCGCCTGTTTCGCGGATACGTGCAGTACGTCTGTTCGAGAGTGGCGCAATGCAGGTGGACGTAAACCTCGATTCGAGTACTCGTTACCTTCTGTACACACAAAACCGCCCCGCCGAAGATCGGCGGGGCGGTGAGGTGAGCTAGGTGCTAGATCACACGTCGTAGTAGAGCTGGAACTCGTACGGGTGCGGACGGAGGTTGACGGGAGCGATTTCCTGCTCACGCTTGAGCGAGATCCACGTCTCGATCAGGTCGGTGGTGAAGACGCCACCCTCGGTGAGGTACTCGTGGTCGGCTTCGAGGCGGTCGATGACCGTGTCGAGCGACGTAGGAGCCTGTGGGATGTTCTTGGCCTCCTCCGGCGGAAGCTCGTAGAGGTCCTTGTCCACCGGTGCCTGCGGCTCGATCTTGTTCTTGATGCCGTCCAGGCCGGCCATCATCTGCGCAGCGAAGTTCAGGTACGGGTTGCCCGAGCTGTCCGGCGCGCGGAATTCGAGGCGCTTGGCCTTCGGGTTGTTGCCGGTGATCGGGATACGCACAGCCGCGGAGCGGTTGCGCTGGCTGTAGACCAAGTTGATGGGGGCCTCGTAGCCCGGCACCAGACGGTGGTACGAGTTGATGGTCGGGTTGGTGAACGCCAGCAGAGACGGCGCGTGGTGCAGGATGCCGCCGATGTAGTGACGAGCCAAGTCCGACAGTCCGGCGTAGCCGGCTTCGTCGTGGAAGAGGGGCTTGCCGTCCTTCCACAGGGACTGGTGGACGTGCATGCCCGAGCCGTTGTCACCGAAAAGCGGCTTCGGCATGAAGGTGGCGGACTTGCCGTTCTTCCATGCAGTGTTCTTCACGATGTACTTGAACAGCTGCAGGTCGTCAGCAGCTGCGAGCAGCGTGTTGAACTTGTAGTTGATTTCCTGCTGTCCGCCGGTGCCGACCTCATGGTGGCCACGCTCGAGCTCGAAGCCTGCGTTCTGAAGGTTGGTGGAGATCTCGTCGCGCAAGTCCACGTAGTGGTCGTACGGTGCGACGGGGAAGTAGCCGCCCTTGGGACGGACCTTGTAGCCGAGGTTGGGGCTACCGTCTGCGTTGGTCTCGACGCCGGTGTTCCAGGAACCCGAGATGGAGTCGAGTTCGTAGAATGCGCCGTTGATGCCGGAGTCGTAGCGAACCGAGTCGAAGATGTAGAACTCGGCCTCGGCGCCGAAGAAGGCGGTGTCCGCGATGCCGGTGGAGACCAAGTACTCCTCGGCCTTACGTGCCACGTTGCGGGGGTCACGGCTGTACGACTCGCGAGTGAACGGGTCGTGAACGAAGAAGTTGACGTTGAGTGTCTTCGCTGCGCGGAACGGATCGACCTGGGCCGTGGTCACGTCCGGAAGAAGCATCATGTCCGACTCGTGAATCGACTGGAAACCGCGGACGGAAGAACCGTCGAACGCGAGACCGTCTTCGAAGACATCCTGCGTGAACGCAGACGCCGGGATCGAGAAGTGCTGCTGAATGCCGGGGAGATCCGTGAATCGGATATCCACATACTCGATGTTCTCGTCGGCGATGAACTTGATGACCTCTTCGGCCGTGGTGAAAGCCACGCTGTTACTCCTTTGTTGAGTCCGTCGACCAGCACGTTATGGACTTGGTGTTGCCCGCCAGTCAAGGTTGTGTTTCGCCCGTGTTACGCGTCGCGCCTCTGGCAGACCTTGCCGGAGCGACGAGTTGTTCTGCGTCGTGCAGCACACAGATCGTCGTGCTCCACCGCACACACTACGGTGACGGCCGGTCGCCGCCGTTCCTCCGACGCCTATCCTGGTACCCATGGCACGAATGACAGGCTCCTGGTTGTCCGGACCCAACGCCGCCCACGAAGACGACGGCACCGAGCAGAACTACCCGGGAGAACAGCTCGGACTGCCGTCCACCGGCCCGGGGGCTCTCGTCGGGCTCGGCCGCCGCACCGGTGCGCTGTTGATCGACTGGCTGATGGCCATGGGGATCTCCGCGCTCATCGTCAACACCTTCACGATTCCGCAGTCGATGTCCACCATCACGTTGCTGGTGTGGTTCGTAGCCGGCGTCGCCGCGGTGAGCGTTTTCTCGTTCACACCCGGTCAATTCATCGTGGGTATTCAGGTTGCTCGGGTGGACGTGTCGGCACGCGTCGGGTTCCTTCGCGCATTGGTCCGCACGTTCTTTCTTCTCTTCGTCTTCCCGGCCGTGATTTCCGATCACGACGGACGCGGCATGCACGATCGCGCGACGGGAACTGCCATGGTGCGTATGCGCTAGCGCATACGCACCCAGCGAGATCAGCGCCTCTTGATAGTGCGCTGAACGCCTTTCATCTTCGCGCCTCCGGGGATCGGGCCCTTCGGCATGGCCGGGCCGCCCTTGGTGCCCAGCGCCGACAGGCGCGACTCGATGGTGTCCATGCGCTTGGTGTCGATGTTCTTGGGTAGCTTGGTCAGATACTTCTGCAGGCCGGACAAGGGAATCTGGTTCTCACCGTTCCCGATCATGACGTCGTAGATCGGCGTGTCGCCGACCAGTCGGGCGGTCTTCTTCTTCTCCTGCGCCAGAAGTGCTTTCACGCGTTGCGGCGCGCCCTCGGCGACGAGAATGACGCCAGGTTTGCCGATGACACGGTGTACTGCGTCGAGCTGCGTGGTTCCGGCGATCGCGTTGGTCACCCGCCATGAACCGCGGAGGTTGTCCAACGCCCACGCCGCAGCGCCGGCTTGGCCGTCCGCCTTGCGGTAGACGGACTTCTGTACACGCCGACCGAAGATGATGAAGGCCACGAGCACACCGAGCACCAGACCGAACGGCAGCACGAACCATTCGATGCCCAGGATCATGCCGATCAGGAAGGACAGCAGCGCGATGCCGACGATCGAGCCGATCATCAGCGGCAGCAGCAACTTGTCGTCTTTGCGCTGCATCTGGAACGCCTGCCACAGCTGACTGCGCCGTTCCTTCGATGCCTTCTTGCGTGCTACCTTCGCGGCCGCTTTTGCTTCTTTGCTGGGCTTGCCTGCCTTGCCAGCTTTACTGCCGTTCGCCATACCTCACAGGATACGTCCCGTGGCCACGCTCCTCGGCACCGCGCCTGTTCCCTGCGGCGAACCTCGGTCAGCGTGCGGCCAGACGCGCCATCAGTGAACTGGCCTCCTGCGATGCTTCGCCACCGTCGACCAGATGGCTCATGCTCTCGGGGAGTTCACGGCCGTGATGCTGCATGGCCTGTGCGTAGAGGCGACCCGCCCGGTAGGACGAGCGGACCAGCGGGCCGGCCAAGACGCCCGCGAAACCGACCTCGGTGGCGTAGTCGGAGTGCTCGACGAACTCCTCGGGCTTGACCCACCGCTCGACTGGGTGGTGTCGCGGCGACGGACGCAGGTACTGCGTGATGGTCAGGATGTCGCATCCTGCCTCGTGCAGGTCGCGGATCGCTTCCTGAACTTCCTCGGGAGTCTCGCCCATGCCGAGGATCAGGTTGGATTTGGTGACGAGGCCGTCCTCGCGCGCAGCGGTGATGACGTCCATCGATCGCTGGTATCGGAACGCCGGTCGTATCCGCTTGAATATCCGCGGAACCGTCTCGACGTTGTGTGCGAGCACCTCCGGCCGAGAAGAGAACACCTCGGCCAGTTGGTCCGGCTTCGCATTGAAATCCGGGATCAACAACTCGACGCCGGTGTTCGGGTTCAGCTTCTTGATGTATCGCACGGTTTCCGCGTAGAGCCAGGCGCCGCCGTCTTCCAGGTCATCGCGGGCGACCCCGGTGATGGTCGAGTAGCGCAGGCCCATCGCCTGAACGCTCTCGGCGACCCGCCGCGGCTCGTCGCGATCGAGTGCGTCGGGCTTGCCCGTGTCGATCTGGCAGAAATCACATCGGCGGGTGCATTGCTCGCCACCGATGAGGAAGGTCGCCTCGCGGTCTTCCCAGCATTCGTAGATGTTGGGGCAACCGGCTTCCTCGCAGACCGTGTGCAGGCCTTCTCGTTTGACCAAGCTCTTGAGCTCGGTGTATTCCGGACCCATCTTGGCTTTGGTCTTGATCCAGTTGGGTTTGCGTTCGATCGGGGTTTCCGCATTGCGAATTTCGAGCCGAAGCAACTTCCGTCCGGGCGGTGCGAGCGCGGGGTCGGAGGAATGGCTGGCGGCGTGCGCAGCGTCGGGGGATGACCCGGTTGCAGGCGCGGCGTCGGGGGATGTTCGAGGTGCCACAGTCACCTCGTCGATGCTACGCGCCGAACTTCATCGTCGTGAACTGCGGGTTGCTCGCCGCTCCGGCGGTTTCGACTCGTGCAACAGGGTGTTCGGTGACCTCCATGTCACCGTCGAGGGCCGCGAGCACGGCCGCCGAGACGGCAGGGCTCACATCCTCGATCGTGACCTCGTGGCCGAGTTCACTCGACAGTGAGGTCACGCCGGCGTCGGCGATTCCGCAGGGCACGATTGCGTCGAATCCCGACGTCGACGAGTTGCAGTTCAGGGAGAAGCCGTGCAGCGTCACGCCACGCTGTACCCGCACGCCGATGGCCGCGATCTTGCGTTCCGGCAACCATTTCCCGTCGCGTGGTTCCGACGCCAGCCACACTCCCGACCTACCGTCGATGCGGCCGCAGTCGATTCCGAGGTCGGTGCACACCGAGATCAAGGCTTCTTCGATACGTCTGACGTACTGCACCACGTCCATCGGTTGCGCCAACCGAACGATCGGGTAGCCGACGAGTTGGCCGGGGCCGTGCCAGGTGATCTTTCCGCCGCGGTCGACCTCGATGACGGGTGTTCCGTCCGAGGGGCGGTCCTCCGGGGACGTGCGTCGCCCCGCTGTGTACACCGACGGGTGTTCGAGCAACAGGAGCGTGTCCCGACCCTGCCCGTCTGCGCGCATGGCGGCAAGTTCGCGCTGACGCGCCCACGCCTCGAGGTACTCGATCCGTCCGATCTGCTCGACGACGATCGGTTCCGAACTCTCCCGCGCGGAGATCCCAGCTGTCATACGCGAGAACGTTACGCCGTTGCTCGCGACCGCCGAAAAGTCAGCGACCGACGGCCGCCTTCAGTGCCTCTCCGACGGTGTTGTGGGTGAAGACGAACCCGGTGTCCTCGAGGACTTTCGGAATTGCGCGCGGACCGGTCAGGATTGCCTCCTCGGCGAATTCACCGATGATCGCGCGCAGCGCGAACCCGGGTACCACCCATGGTGCGGGCCGCTTGACGGCCCGCGCGAACGCGCTGTTGAACTGAGCATTGGTCACCGGCGCCGGGCCGACCATGTTGACCGGACCGGAAACATCGGTGTTCTCGATTCCGTGCACGATGGCATCGATCTCGTCCTCGAGCGATATCCACGGAAAGTACTGGCGACCGCTACCGAGTCGGCCACCGAGCGCGAACAGATAGAGCGGCCGCAGCTTGTCGAGCATGCCGCCTCGTGACGAGAGGACGACGCCGCTGCGCAACATGATCGTGCGCACACCTGCCGTCGAGGCTGCCGCAGTGGCGTTCTCCCAGTCGCGACACACCTCGGCCAGAAACCCTTGACCCATGGCACCGGACTCGTCGACGACGCGATCACCGGTGTCGCCGTAATAGTTGACGCCGCTTGCGTTCACGAGTGTCGGAACGTCGAGCCGTGCGCATGCGTCGGCCAGGACTTCGGTCGGCGTGATGCGGCTGTCGCGCACCAGCTGCTTGTAGGCACCCGACCAGCGCTTGTCGCCGATTCCGACACCACACAGATTGACTACGGCATCGGTGCCGCGCAGCGCACGTTCGTCCACTTCGCCCTGGGGTGGATCCCATCGGATTTCGTCCGGCCCTGCGGCAGCGCGACGAACCAACCTGCCGACCTCGTGGCCTTTGCTGCGTAGCGACGCCACGAGCGCGGTACCTATCAAACCGGACGAACCTGCTATGACGACTCGCATGAATCCGACAGCCTCCTCGACAGAGTCGGGGCACCATTCGCGTTGCGATGGGTGCCCCGACCGATGTGCATTCACCCCGATTCACGCAGGGCCCGGTCGCGTTGTGTCTGCAACTTCACGATACAGAAACGCGGGACCGGCGGCTGTCTCAGATACCCAGATCTGCCTCGAACGAAGCGTCTTCGAGCCGCTGCTTGATGGTGGTGAGGAAGCGACCCGCATCCGCGCCGTCGACCAGGCGGTGGTCGTAGGTCAACGGTAGGTAGACCATCGAACGAACACCGATGGACTCGTTGCCCGCACCGTCCTTGACGACGACGGGCCGCTTGACGATGGCGCCGGTGCCCAACATTGCCGCCTGCGGTGGAACCAGAATCGGGGTGTCGAACAACGCGCCCTGGCTACCGATATTGGTGATGGTGAAGGTGCCTCCGGACAACTCGTCGGGCTTGAGGCCGTTCGAGCGTGCACGTGATGCGATGTCCGCGATGGCGCGAGCCAAACCAGCCAGCGACAGGTCTCCCGCGTTGTGGATGACGGGGGAGAGGAGGCCCTGTTCGGTGTCCACGGCGATGCCGAGATGGACACCGGAGTGGTACGTGATTTCCTTCTTGTCCTCATCGATGCTCGCGTTGACGTTCGGGTGCGCCTTCAGCGCCTCCACGACGGCCTTCGCGAAGAACGGCAGGTACGTCAGATTGACGCCCTCGTTCTTCTGGAAAGTCGACTTCGCTTTGCTTCGCAGCGCGGCGATCGTCGTTACATCGACCTCGAAGGTCTGCGTGAGCTGCGCGGTGGACTGCAGCGACTCGCGAGTCTTCTTGGCGGTGATCTGACGGATACGGTTGATCTTCTGCGTGGTGCCACGCAGGTGTGCGAGCTCGGGTCGAACCCCGGCCGTGGCTGCCACGGGTGCCTTTGCTGCCGCCGGAGCCGATTCCGGCGCCGCTGCCTGTGCAGGTGCCTTCTTGGCCTCCGCTGCCGCGAGGACGTCCTGCTTGCGGATGCGCCCGCCGACGCCGGTGCCCTTGACGCTCGCGAGGTCCACGTCGTTGTCCGCGGCGAGCTTGCGCACCAACGGGGTCACGTACGGCGTGGAGTCACCCGAGGACTCCTGCTTGGGAGCCTCTTGCTTCGGGGCTTGCTGCTTGGGGGCTTGCTGCTTCGGGGCTTGCTGCTTGGGGGCCTCTTGCTTCGGGGCTTGCTGCTTCGGCGCCTCGTCTTTCGGCTCAGGCGCCTTTTCGGGCTCGGGTGCCTTCTGCGGCTCGGGCGCCTTCTCGGCGGGCGCGCCGGATCCGATGACGGCCAGCTGACCGCCGATGGCGACGGTGTCGTCCTCTTCGGCGTTGATTTCGAGAAGGGTGCCGGCGACGGGAGACGGTATCTCGGTATCGACCTTGTCGGTCGATACTTCGAGCAGGGGCTCGTCCACCGCGACATCGTCACCGACGGCCTTGAGCCAACGCGTGACGGTTCCCTCGGTGACCGACTCGCCCAGCTCGGGCATGTTCACCGTTGTACCGGATCTGCTGGAGCTCGAACTGCTCGACGATTGCGCGGGAGCAGCGTCCTCGGCCGGAGCTTCCTGCTCGGCTTGCGGCTCGGGCTCGGCCGCGGGAGTCGGCTCGTCTGCCGGCTCGGACTTCGATGCTTCCTCGGCCGGTGCGGAATCGGACGAGTCACCGGAGTTGTCGTCGGCATCGCCGATCTGAGCCAGCTCGCCACCGATCTCGACGGTGTCGTCTTCCTGGGCCACTATCTTCGTCAGAACACCAGCGACGGGAGATGGAATTTCGGTATCGACCTTGTCGGTCGATACTTCGAGCAGGGGTTCGTCGACCTCGACGGTGTCGCCCTCCTGCTTGAGCCACCTGGTGACAGTTCCCTCGGTGACGCTCTCACCAAGAGCTGGCATCTGGACGGAGAAGGCCATGTCTGTTGACTCCTCGACAAGTTGTGTGCGGGTATTTTTCAGTTCTTACGACTTGTGGTCGTGAGACCAGGCGTCGGCAACGACCATTGTGCTGGCGTTGCAAGGTTCGCGGACGATACTTGCGTTAATTGCGATCGTCAGCGCTGCGGGCGTCCGAGGTGCGGAAGCCCGCGTCGAGCCGAGGAATGACGAACTCCGCGAATTGCGGCGCAACACAGCAATCACGTGGAACCCTTTCGAAACGATCGGCAATTCTTTCTCGACAACGAGAGAGTTGGACCCTCGACGATCATCCTTCCATCTCCGGGCTTCGCGCGTTCCCCGAGGGCAGCTGCCGTACTGGCAAACTGGTCGGTAACACCGCTCGTGCGAACGACGACATCAGTCTTCACGTACCGACGACAGGAGTTCGATTGTGGGTTTGTTCGATCGCTTCGCGCGACGCACCGCCAAGAGCCGAGGAGCCAAAACCGGTTCCACAGCGCAGTACCTGGCCGACTGGACGGCAGCTCGAATCGGCGTAGAGGCATACGTGGAGCCGAAGACGACGGTCACTCCCGTCACCGTGGTGTTGGTGGCGAACGACGGCGAGTGGACTCGGCGCGCCGTCGATGAGCGTGACCTCAAGAAGCTCGGACCCGACTTGAAGATTCCCGTTTACGACGTGCGCAAGACCCGCTATCCCCAGCGCATGAGGGACTACGACGCACGACAGAAGATCCTCAAGCGCCGGGCCGCCGAGTAGCGGCTTCGCCCCCATGTGCGTGGAAGTACATAGCGGGCTATGTACTTCCACGCACATGCGCCGGAGGCGCTTATCCGTGCTCGGCGATGTCCTCCAGAACGGCGAACATCGTGCGCACCGGCACACCGGTACCGCCCTTGCCGATGTATCCGAATGGGCCCGAGGTGTTGTACGCCGGTCCCGCCACATCGATGTGCGCCCACTGGACACCCTCGGCGACGAACTCCTTCAGGAACAGTGCCGCGGCCAGCATGCCGCCGGCCCGGCCGTTGGTGACGTTGGCCAGATCGGCCACCTTCGAGTCCAACTCGCGTCGAATCTCGCTCGGCAAGGGCATTGCCCAGCCATCTTCGCCCACGGCCCGTGAGATGGCCGCCACACGGTCGCGGAACTCGTCGGTGCCCATGACACCGGGCGTCCGGTTGCCGAGCGCGACAACCTGTGCGCCCGTCAGCGTCGCTGTGTCGATGAGGTAGTCGGGATCGTCCTCGCAGGCACGGACGATGGCATCGGCCAGTACCAGGCGGCCCTCTGCGTCGGTGTTGATGACCTCGACGGTGATTCCGCCGTACTGAGTCAGCACGTCCCCGGGACGCTGGGCCGTTCCCGACGGCATGTTCTCGGCCATCGGGACAGTGGCGACGACGTCCAGCGCCAGACCTACCTTGGCGGCGAGGATGACAGTGGCGACCACGGCGGCGGCGCCGGCCATGTCGGAGGTCATGTTCTCCATGCCGGCGGCGGGCTTGATGGAGATTCCGCCGGTGTCGAAGGTGATGCCCTTGCCGACCAGAGCGACCTTCTTCCCCTTCCGCTTGCCACCGGAATGGGTCATCCGGACCAGTCGGGGCAGGCGCGCGGACCCTTTTCCGACGCCGTGGATTCCGCCGTACCCACCCTTTTCCAGAGCTTTGTCGTCGAGTATCTCGACGTTCAGGCCGACCGCTGTGCCCAGCTCCTTCGCGCGCGCGGCGAAGGCTTCCGGATAGAGGTGGCTCGGCGGCGTGTTGACGAAATCGCGTGCAATGGCCACGGATTCGGCAATTGCCGTCGAGTGCGCCAGCTCGGCCTTGGCCTCACGGGATCGAGGACTGGCGACGAGCAACTCGACACGAGCAAGTGGACCAGCATCGGGTCCGGGGGCCGAGAGCGAGGACTTGAATTCGGTGAGGGTGTAGGCGCCGAGGAAGAATCCTTCGGCGGCTGCGCCCAGGTCGAGGGAGGACAGCGTGGTTGCCGCAGTCGACGTTCCCGCGAGGGCTCGCGCGGCAGTGCCTGCCGCACGTCGGATGCGTTCGGTGTCGATGTCCGCGGACTTGCCGAGACCCACAGCGAGGACGCTGCCGACATCGAGGGCCGCGGGGGCTGGAATGCGGGTGAGCTCGTCGGCCTTGCCGGTTGCACCGACCGCCTCGAACGAGTCGAGCAATTCCGAGGCCAGCGCATCATCGGAGATGTCGTCGGTGATGACGAGCTCGAGCCCGTCCTCACTGGTGCTCAACGCGACGACGAGTACGTCGACGTCCTTTCCGAGGCGGCCGGCCAGCACAAGCTCGGGTCCGAGGGTGCGGGGTGAAGTCGAAGGCACGGGGCAGCTCCTGATGGGGATCGATTGTGTCGGTCGAATCGATCGTAGTGACCGGACCCGGAGGTGATTCGTTCAACGGCTGCCGATCTCCGCTAGCGTTGCTCGATATGAGTGCAGAGGAACTTCTTCGCGGACCCGTCCACGTCGTTCACGCGGAACTGGGAGCGACATTCGCTCCGTTCGGCGGGTGGGAGATGCCGGTCTCGTACGCCGGCGTCGTCGCCGAGCACAAGGCGGTTCGGAGCACCGTCGGCCTCTTCGATGTCAGCCATCTCGGCAAGGTATCGATCCTCGGCCCCGGCGCGGCGGCCTTCGTGAACTCCTCGCTGACCAACGACCTCGGTCGAGTGGGTCCGGGCAAGGCGCAGTACACGTTGTGCTGCACAGAAACCGGCGGCGTCGTCGACGATCTCATTGCATACTTCGTCGGCGACGAGGAAGTGTTTCTCGTACCCAACGCGGCGAACACGGCGGCAGTTGTCGCGGCGATGACCGCGCATGCGCCGGCCGAAGTGCGAATAGTCGACCAGCATCGCGACTTCGGCGTGTTCGCGGTACAGGGTCCGAGTTCACAGTCCGTGGTCGAACAGCTGGGTCTGCCAGTGGACATGGAGTACATGGCTTTCGCGGACGCTCGGTGGGGTGAGATCCCGGTTCGCGTGTGCCGGACCGGATACACCGGGGAACACGGCTATGAGTTGATCGCCCCGTGGGCCGATTCCGAGGCGCTCTTCCGCGAGCTTCTCGCGGTCGTCACTGCCGCGGGCGGTCAGGCAGCCGGACTCGGTGCTCGTGACACCTTGCGTACCGAAATGGGATACCCGTTGCACGGGCACGAGTTGTCGCTCGACATCACTCCGTTGCAAGCGCGGTGCGGTTGGGCCGTGGGTTGGAAGAAGCCTGCATTCTGGGGGAAGGACGCACTCCTCGCGGAAAAGGAAGCCGGTCCGGCCCGTCAGCTTCGCGGCGTGAAAGCACTCGACCGCGGCGTCCTGAGGCAAGGGCAGACCGTCTCGCGCGACGGTGCACCGGTCGGCGTCACGACCTCGGGGACGTTCTCACCCTCGCTCAGCGTCGGGATCGCGCTGGCGCTGGTCGACACCGATTCGGCGTTGGCACCGGGAGACATCGTCGAGGTCGATGTTCGCGGGCGTGCCGTCAGGTGCGAGATCGTCGCGCCGCCGTTCGTATCGGTCAATACCAAGTGAGTGCACTCTCGTTAGATAGGATCCACCCCATGACAGGCGTCCCCGAATTCACCCGTGTGCAGCATCCCTCTCCGGCGCCGTCGGAGGCCCGGGACGCTGTACTGGCTGCGCCGGGGTTCGGGAAGTTCTTCACGGACCACATGGCGATCATCGACTACACCGCCGACAAGGGCTGGTACGACCCGACCATCGCGCCGTACGGGCCGATTCAGCTGGACCCGGCCGCGATGGTGCTGCACTACGGTCAGGCGATCTTCGAGGGATTGAAGGTCTACCGGCAGCCGAATGGCGACATCGCGTCGTTTCGGGTGAGCTCCAACGCCGAGCGGTTCCAGACCTCGGCTCGTCGACTTGCGATGCCCGAATTGCCTGCGGAACTGTTCATTGCCTCGATCGAACAACTCATCGCGGTCGATCATGAGTGGATCCCCGAAGCCGGCGGTGAAGACGCGCTGTACCTTCGCCCGTTCATGTTCTCGACCGAGGCCGGACTGGGAGTCCGGCCCGCCGACGACTACCGATACATGCTGATCGCCTCCCCGGCGGGGGCGTACTTCCCGCGCGGGGTCAAACCGGTCAGCGTGTGGCTGTCCACCGAATACGTGCGTGCAGCGCCCGGCGGCACCGGCGCAGCGAAGTTCGCAGGCAACTACGCCGCCTCGCTTCTCGCTCAAGCCCAGGCCAGTGATCAGGGGTGCGATCAGGTCGTGTGGCTCGACGCAATCGAGCGTCGGTACGTCGAGGAGATGGGTGGGATGAATCTCTTCTTCGTGCTCGGCTCGGGATCCGATGCTCGACTGGTGACGCCGTCGCTGTCGGGGTCCCTGCTCCCCGGCATCACTCGCGACTCGCTACTGTCCCTTGCGACCGATGCCGGGATTCCCGTCGAAGAGCGCCGCATCTCCACCGAGGAGTGGCAGAAGAAAGCTGAGTCGGGCGAGATCACCGAGGTTTTCGCCTGCGGTACCGCGGCCGTGATCACCCCTGTCGGCAGCGTGAAGTCCACGGACGGCGAATTCAGAATTGCCGACGGTGAGCCCGGTGAGATCACCCTTGCGCTGCGGGACACCTTGACCGGTATTCAACGCGGCACTTTCGCCGACACGCACGGTTGGATGACCAAGCTGGCGTGATCGGTGCGCGCTGCCGTTCGAGTCGTCCGAGATCAGGAAACCGCCACCCCTGAGATGTCGAGGCTCGCGGTCGACATCGAGAAGTCATTTTTCAGGAATGACTCCGACGAATCGTCGAGAATATGCAGCCAATCGCCGGGCAGCGGGGGCGCCATCGTTCCGGTCAGCGTGGATGCGTAGCTCGAATTTCGGTATCCCATAATGTCGTTATTCTTGTCGCGCTTCCACTGCTTGAAAAGCTCGCCCTGCTTCTCCACGTTGAATTCTGGATAGTCCGTGCGATCGACGAGATCGCGGACGTACGCCGTCTGGAAGTCGATCTCATCTGCCGCCGTGACGAGGATTTCCTCATTGCCCCGCCAGTCATCGATGTCCTTTTCTCGGACGTCGAAATTGGGAAGCTCGATACGGCCGAGAATGACGTCCCGCGCATACCAAGCTTGGGCGTCGAACATATTGAACGTGAAGTACTGGTCCTGCATGCCCAGATACATCAGTTTCGGGTTCTGCTGGAACGCGATTCCTTTGTAGATGTCGCGCGGGTAGAGGCGGTTCTTGGTCTGTAGCCTCAGCTCATCTGGCAGGAACGGAAAATTGTGCTGGTAGCCGGTGCAGAGGATGATGTCGTCCACCTCACGGGTACTTCCGTCCTTGAAGTGCGCGACATTGCCGTCGAGACGTTCCAGGAGTGGCACCTCGGAGAATGCTTCGGGCCAATCGTGCCCCATCGGAGCCGATCGGTAGCTGAACGTGACCTCGGTTGCCCCGTACTTGTAGCACTGTGTGCCGATGTCCTCGGCCGAATAACTGCTGCCGACGAGCAATAGGCGTTTACCCGCGAACTCGCGAGCGTCCCGGAAATCGTGGGCGTGCAACACCCGTCCCGAAAACTGGTCGAGACCTTCGAACTGCGGCGCATTGGGCGTCGAGAAGTGCCCGGTGGCGACGATGAAGTAGTCGAATTGCTCCGACTCGAGTTCGTGGCTGTCGTGGTTCATCACCGTGACCGTGAACTTTTCGCTCTCCTGCGAGTAGCTCACCCACCGGACGGCGGTGTTGAAGCGAATGTATTTGCGCACGTCGCTCTGCTCGACGCGGCCCATGATGTAGTCCTGCAGAACTGCGCGAGGCGGATACGACGGAATCGGGCGGCCGAAGTGCTCCTCGAAAGAGTAGTCGGCAAATTCGAGGCATTCTTTCGGGCCATTGGACCAAAGAAATCTGTACATACTGGCGTGGACTGGCTCGCCGTTTTCGTCGAGACCTGTGCGCCATGTGTAATTCCACATGCCGCCCCAGTCCTTTTGCTTTTCGTAGCACACCACTTCGGGTACTGTTTCGGGACTGGATGATCTTGCCGATTCAAATGCTCGCAATTGTGCGAGTCCGCTCGGGCCTGCTCCTAAAATCGCTACCCTTGGCGTCAAAATTAGCTCCCCTTTTTTGTTTGATAATCCCTCCTATTGTACGGCCTTGAATTCGCTTTCGATTATTGCGCTGACCTGCGGCGATAGAAAACAGGTGACTTGCATCTCAAGTCAGAACTCGTCCTTGACCGCGCCGTCCTCATCGAATCTTCACACAAACCCACCAGGGTATTTCACGGGACCGCTGTTGACTCGAGGGTGAGAGAAAGGGTGGTCTCGGCAATGAGACTTTGGAAGAAGACAGCAAGTGCGGTTGTTGCAGCGACGGCAATCGGCGTATCCGGATTCGGTATGGCGACGGTGTCGGCGCAGCCGACTCCGATTTCGCAGACCGGTCAATCGCTCTCCGAGCAGGAACGCTCGGATCTGACTCTGATGCGGGAAGAGGAAAGGATGGCCCGCGACCTGTACCGACAGTTCCACGACGCGTGGCAGGTTCAGATCTTCGACAACATCTCGACCAGCGAACAACGCCATTGCGACACAGTCGGGGTACTGCTCGAGCAGTACGGTGTACCGGACCCGTCGGCCGGACTGGCGGTGGGCGTCTACGCAGATCCCCAACTCCAGCAGCAGTACGACGCGTGGCTCGCCCAAGGATTGGCCACGGTCGAGGCGGCCTATGCCGCCGGAGCGGAACTCGAAGCCGCCGATATCTCCGGTCTGACGTCCGCCATGGAGGTCAGCGACGAGGATGCGATCGATCGCGTATACGAGAAGCTGCGTAAGGGTTCCGAGAACCACTTACGGGCATTCGAGGGTGCGGCATCGGGGGAACAGCACGTCGGCGGTGACCGCGGAAGTCGGGCCGGGCAGGGTCACGAGGGAAAGGGCGGGAACGGCCATGACCGCCAGGGTCATGGTGCGGCCGAATAGGCAACTGCAAGGTGAAGGTGGCACCGTGCCCGCGGCCGGGGGAGCTCGCGGAGAGCTCCCCGCCGTGGGCACGGGCGATTCCCCTGCTGATCGTCAGGCCGATCCCGGACCCCGGATCCTGGTCGACGCGGCGGCGCGCCGGGACGCGATAGAAACGCTCGAAGATGCGCTCGAGATCGCCGGCCGCCAGACCCTCGCCGGTGTCGGTCACCGATATCACGGCGGCGTCACTGTGGGCGGCGACATCGATGGTCACTGCACCGGAGTCCGTTGCGATCAGCGCGTTGCCGAGAAGGTTCGTCAGAACCTGGGTGATTCGATCAGGATCGGCTCGCACCGAGATACGACCGGAAAGTAACCGAACAGTGAGCGCCAGGCCCGTGTCATCGAACTGCGGGCGCATCCGGGCGGCGACATGTTCGACGAGACCGGACAGGTCGAACTCCGAGTACTGGAGATCGAGACGGTCCTCCTCGGCCCGCGACAGAGTCGACAGGTCGTCAGCGAGCCGGCGTAGGCGCCGGACCTCCGGTTCGATACGGCCGAGTTCGGACGAATCGAAGATGCCGTCGATGATCCCCTCCACATAGCCGTCGATCACGGTGAGCGGTGTTCGCATCTCGTGCGCAACCTCCGCCAGCAATCGCACCCTGCGGGCCTCGGTATCGGCGAGCCGGGTCGCGAGGTCGTTGACGTCGGCGGCGACCGAGGCCAGTTCCCGCTCGCCCGGGGACTCGATTCGATGCCGGTAGTTGCCCGCAGCGATGGCGCGGGTACCGGAGCGCACCGAACGCAGTGACCGGAGCAGGTGCCGGGACGCCACGAAACCCAGAACTGCGGCCGCGAGGACTCCGGCGAGCACACCGAGCAGTAGCGCGGTGGTGACGGCATCGGCCACGACGCCGCGCAACGGCGATTGTCCACCACCGCGCGCCTGACCGGAACCGAGTCTGCGACTTTCCTCGTCGAACAAAGCGGGGGCGGAGACCCGGACGACGATGAACGTGACCAGTGAGCCCACCAGCGCGACCACCAGATGCGAGGTGAACAACCGGCCCGACATGCTCCGCACGAGGGCGCTCACCGCAATTCTCCGGAGGGGGGAAGGAACTTGTACCCCACCCCGCGAACCGTACCGATGAACGCGGCGCCGCAGCGTCGTCGCCCAGAGCGCGGCGGATGCTGCGGATATGGACGTCGACAACGCGTTCGTCGCCGAAGAAGTCGCCGTCCCAGACGTTCTCGAGGAGTTGGCGGCGCGAATAGACGCGTCCCGGCGTCCGGGCCAGCGCGCTGAGCAGATCGAACTCGAGCGCGGTGACATCGGCATGGTGACCGTCGACGGTCACTTGACGTGCGTCGGCGTCGACGACCAATCCTGGAAAAACCAGACGTGTGGCCGCGGGTTCGGCGCCGCGGGTTCGGCGCAACACGGTGCGCACCCGAGCGACGACTTCCCGCGGACTGAACGGTTTGGTGATGTAGTCGTCGGCGCCCACTGCCAGGCCCACGAGCTTGTCCACCTCGTCCGACCGAGCAGTCACCAGCAGGACGAACACGTCGGAGAAGCTTCGTATCTCTCGTAGTACCTCGATACCGCCCAGGTCGGGCAGCCGGACGTCGAGGAGGACGACATCCGGCCGGCCCGACCGGACGAGGGCGAGTGCTTCGCAACCGGTCGCCGCCTCGGACACAGCGAAGCTTTCTGCCTCCAGATAGCCGCGCAGCAACCGGCGGATGCTCGGTTCGTCG
This sequence comes from Rhodococcus sp. I2R, assembly GCF_020889545.1. NCBI lineage: Bacteria > Bacillati > Actinomycetota > Actinomycetes > Mycobacteriales > Nocardiaceae > Rhodococcus > Rhodococcus sp. I2R. The sequence continues at coordinate 223,291 of NZ_JAHUTG010000006.1, read as the reverse complement.
TCCACGACGAGGATCTTGTGGGACACGGTTCCGGGTCACCGCCTTTTCCGAGGCTCAGCGAAGGAAGATCACCTGCACGCAGGCTGTCAGCGATCCGCAGTCACGCCCGACTCAACCGTGCGAGAACGTGATGCTCGGCAGCGCTTTGCGTAGCCATGCCGGGGACCACCAGGCGGCGTGTCCGGTCAGGCTCAGGGCCACCGGCAGCAGGATCAGTCGAACCAGCAGCGCGTCGAGCAGCACCGCGACACCGAGAATGATGCCCATCTCCTTCGGGGGCAACGGCTCCGACAGTGCGAAGGTGAAGAACACCGCCACCATCACTGCCGCCGCGGCGAGGATCACCCGCCCGGAATGTGCGAGTCCCATGATGTGCGCGACGTCCGGATCGCCGGATGTTTCGTAGTGTTCCTTGGCGGTGGAGAGCAGGAACACGGTGTAGTCCATCGCGATCGCGAAGATCATCGCGAAGAAGAACACCGGCCCCCAGCCGTCGAGGAAGCCCTGAGGCTCGAATCCGAGCAGGCTCGCACCGACACCGTCCTGGAAGATCAGCTTTGCGACACCGAACGCCGCGGCGGTCGAGAGCAGGCTCACCAGGGTGCCGATGAGCGCGATCAGTGGTGCTTGCAGAGCGACGAGAAGCAGCAGGAACCCGAGGACGAGGATGACTGCGACGATGACCGGCAAGTAGTCGTTGAGCGCCTGCTGTAGGTCGAGGTTCTCGGCAGGTGCACCACCGACCAGCGCACTGTCGGGCAGATCCGCGCGCAGCTGCGACAGTATGGTGCCCATCTGCTCATCCGAGGGATCGACGTTCGGGATGGCTTGAAGCATGACGTAGTCGGTGCCGTCCAGGGCAGGCTGCGGCGGGGTGACCATGGCGATCCCCTCGGTGCCGGCGGCGGCGGTTGCAGTCGCCTCGGCGTCGGCCGCCGGAGCAATGATTTGCAGCATGCCGGGTGCGCCTTCACCCATCTGCTCCTGGACCAGGGCGTAACCCTGGCGGACCGGGGCGTCTTCCGGGACGACCTCGATCGATGGCATGGCGACCTTCAGACCCATGACCGGCAGAGCCAGAGCGACCAGCACCAACAGCGCGCCGATCGCGAAGGGCCACGGATGCTTGTGCAGTATTTCGCCCCACGCCTCGAACTTCGGGGAGCGGTGCTTCTGACGCTTGGCGAAGGGGAGTGCGCCGGCGTTGACCTTGTTTCCGAGCTTCGCCAACACCGCCGGGAGCAGGGTCATGGAGGCGGCCAGGACGAAGAACACGGCGAGCATGATGCCTACGGCCATCGTGCGTACCGCTGGGGCTGGGACGAGTAGTACGGCGGATAGGCTCACCAGCACGGTTATCCCGGAGAGGACGATCGCCTTGCCGGCCGTGTCCATGGTCTCGGCCACCGCAGCCCGCGTGTCGGCGGTCTTGCTCAGCGCATCTCGGAAGCGGGCCACGATGAACAGGGCATAGTCGATGCCGAGGGCGAGGGCGAACATCATCGCGAAGTTCATCGCCCACACCGAGATCGGGGTCACCTCGTTGAGGAGCACGAGACCACCAGCCGAGGCCACCAGGCCTGCGATGGTCAGCAGTAGTGGCAATCCAGCGGCGACGAGGGAGCCGAAGGCGAGCACCATGATCGCCAGGGTCACCGGCCACGAGATCATCTCGGCCTTGATCATGGCATCGTGGTTGGCTTTGTTGAAGTCGCTCCACAGAGCGGAGGACCCGGTCGGATACACCTCGATGCCGTCACCCGAAAGTGCGGTCAGTTCGTCTTTGAGTTCGTCGACCGCCTTCACCATGTCGTCGGTGCTGGCATTCGCGCCGGCGATCATGATGCCGGTGTGTCCGTCGGGGCTGATCGACATGCCCGGCTGCGGCGGAACGATCTCACCGAATCGCGGATCCGATGCAAATATGGTGGTGGCCTCGGCGACCGTCTCCTGCATCGGGGCATCGCTGACCAGCAGCGTGTCCGAGTGCACTACCACCTGGACAGCGGCCGATGAGTTTCCACCGAAGTGTTCCTCGGCGAGCTCGCGTACCTGCACCGATTCCGAACCGTTGGCCTGCCAGCCAGCGCCGGCCAGTGAGCTGAAGACGCTCGGGGCAGCCGCGCCCAGGGCAATAAGCACGATCACCCAGACGGCGAATACCCATTTGGCGTGTGTTGCCATGGCTGCGCCCAGATGCGCCATCGGGCCCCCAAGCGTCGAGGGCAGTGCACCGCTCGCATTCTGCGGGGGTTTCGTTGGCGTCGAAAGACCGTCGCCGGGCTTGTTCTGGCTCATATGCGAACTCTCTAGACGGGTGGGTGCTGCGGGCATGGGGCGAGCACTGGGGGATCACTGCATCGCAGTCAACGCGCTTCAATGTATACCCCCCCGGGCTTAATGGGTTCGGTTCTTCCCGAACGCCGCACTCTCACCGCCCCGGGGTGAGCGGCACTTCTTGCCTCGTTTGCGCTACCGACACCTAGGCGTTCGTAGACGCCTTCTGCTCGGCAGAGTTTCGCGTGGACTGCAGCCATGTCGAGTCCCTTGATCTGGGTGATCAAGTCCTCGAGGGCGGCTTGGGGGAGGGCTCCGGGTTGGGCGTAGACGAGCACACCCTCGCGGAACGCCATCAGCGTGGGAATGGATTGAATACCGACGGCACCGGCAAGTTGCTGCTCCGCTTGGGTGTCGACCTTGGCGTGCACGATATCGGGGTGTGCCTGCGATGACTTCTCGAAAGTCGGAGCGAACGCCCGACATGGGCCACACCACCCCGCCCAGAAGTCGACGAGGACGATGCCCTTGCCGGAGACGGTGGATTCGAAGTCCGCGGCGGTGAGATCTGTGGTGGTCACGAGGTGGTCCTTTCGATGACGTGTATCAGGGAAGTTGTCGAGTCGGTCAGGCCGGGACGTGCGCCTCGGCCCATTCGTTGTAGCCACCGACGAGATCGCTGACCCGCCCGAAGCCCTGCGCGCGCAGCAGCGACGCCGCCACACTCGATCGCCACCCGCCGGCGCAGTGCACCACGATCGGCCGGTCGGTAGGTACTTGCTCGAGCCGAACCCGCAACTGCGCCAACGGGACCGCGATCGCCCCGGGAATAACCCCGGAGTCACGTTCACCCGGGTTTCGGATATCGACGAGGGTGACCGCGTCGGCGGCCAGCAGGTGGTTCAACTCCTGCACGGTGGTGCGCGGCGCGATGCGCACCAGATCGGCGAGCTCGGTCGGGAACACTCCGTCGGTACCGATGTTGAGATAGCCCGCAGCATTGTCCGAGCCGATCCGGGCGAGCCGCAGTGCCGCGTCTTGCTCCTCACCTGGGTAGGTGATCAGCACGATGCGCTCTCCGACCTCGGCGACCATGCCGCCGGTTTCAGCGAACCGGCCGTCGAAACCGACGTTGACCGAACCCTCCAGGTGTCCGGCGGCGAAGTCGTCGACGTTGCGGGCATCGAGCACCCGGGTACCGGCCTCGAGCTCGGCTCGAACCTGGCCGGGTGTCTGTTCCGGAATGAGGCGGGCCTGATCGAGCAACGGGTGCATCGTCTTGTTCAGCCCGGCATCGACCGAGAAGTACGACGGCGCCGCCGGCTGACCGTCGATCACCAACGCCACGAATGCATCCTCGGTCATCGGCTGCACCGACGGGTTGGTAGCCCGCTGTTCGCCGATGGTGGAGGTCAGCTCCTCGGACAAGTTCTTTCCGCAGGATGAACCGGCACCGTGCGCGGGCATCACCGTCACCGTATCGGGCAGGGTCAGCAGCTTCTCGTGGATCGTGTGATACATCGCCTTGGCCAGATCCGAGGTGGAGCTGTCGCCGATGTTCACCAGGTCGGGGCGGCCGACATCGCCGATGAACAGCGAGTCTCCGGTGAGAACCGCAGTGGGGGTGGCGTCGGGATGCTCACGCACCAGCACACTGATCGATTCCCAGGTGTGCCCTGGGGTGGACAGGATTTCCAGCTCGACCTCGCCGAGGGACAGGTGCTCGCCGTCGACAAGGCGGCGAATCGGGTAGGAGGCCTCTGCGGCTTCACCGAAACCGATCCACGCCCCGGTCGCATCGAGCAGTTCCAGATGCCCGGATACGAAGTCGGCATGGAAGTGGGTGTTGATCACACCCTCGATGGTCAGGCCCAGGCGCTGTGCGTCGTCAAGATATTCGGTGACGTCACGGCGCGGGTCGACTACGACTGCGCGGCCAGTGCTTTCGTCGCCGATCAGGTACGACGCATGCGACAGGCACTCGATGTAGTACTGCTCGAGAATCATCGCGGTTTCCTCCATGGGGTCGATTTCTCGGGGCTTGCTATGGACAGTTTGGCATATACCCCCTAGGGTATGTCAAGTACCCCCAAGGGGTATTGATCGAAGAGGGCCGGATACGACCAGAGGAGTTGCAGTGAAGGAAATTGACATCGCCACCTTCGCCGACGCGTGGAAGGCCGGTGCGCCGGTGGTCGACGTGCGAGAGGACTACGAGTACGTGCAGGCGCATGTGCCTGGCGCGCAGTGGATCCCCCTCGGTGAGTTGAGCGCCCGGGTTGCCGAGGTCCCCGACGGAGACATGGTCTACGTGATCTGTGCCTCGGGAAACCGCAGCCTGTACGGTGCCGACATTCTCAGCGGCGCCGGCCGCCGCGCCGTCTCGGTCGCCGGCGGGACAGGTGCGTGGCTGCGCAGCGGCAACCCCGCCGAGAAAGGCGGTACCCGATGAGCCGGGCGATATTGGAAAACCACACCAACCATGAGTGCTCCAGTTATGGACACAACTCCGAACAGGCAGGTCGATAAATGACCACAGAATCCGCCATCGCCGCCGAGTCGACCGCGTTGGTGCTCAACCGACTCCGTCGGGCGCAGGGGCAACTCGCTGGGGTGATCACGATGATCGAATCCGGTCGGGAATGCCGTGACGTGGTTACCCAACTCGCCGCGGTCTCGCATGCCCTACACCGAGCCGGCTTCAAGATCGTCGCAGCTCAGTTGCGTCAATGCGTTCTCGACGAAAAGGACAGCACCTGCTCCGACCGGCTGTCCGAGGAGGAACTCGAGAAGCTCTTCCTCACGCTTGCCTGACCGCCGCCGGCGGCGACCGAGTCCGTCTGTGCACTTGTCCCGAAAGTGAAGTGAGAGAACCGGCGCGGTACACGTGTGGTGTCGAACATCCGACCGATGGATACCCCATGGGGTATGTTGGCGCCAAACGCGAAACCTGAAGAACCGCGCCAGAGGTTCGGCGACGCAGACCGGATCCGAAGGGAGAGAATGTGGTTGCCGAGCGGCGAACGCACCGTCGTCACCCTCGACGCCCGATCCCAAACGATCGCGACCAGCCTGTGACCGCGGTTGCACCAGCGTTCCAGGTCGCCCTGTGGCGCCCTACCGGCGATGGCTGGCTCGCGCAGTTCACCAGGTTCGCGCTCGTCGGAGGGTCCAGTAATGCCCTCTACGCGCTCGTCTTCCTCTTCCTCACCGGATACGGATCCTTCGTTGCCAACACAGTCGGGGTCACTGTCAGCACAGTGCTGGCGAATGAGCTGCACCGCCGCCATACCTTCCGGGCCGCAGACCGAGTGCACTGGTTCGCTGCGCAATGGGAGGCAGGCTCGCTGGCACTTGTCGGGCTTCTCCTCAGCTCGCTGGCGCTCGCCCTGCTACATCTGTTCGTACCCGCTGCCACTGGAATGACCCAGGCACTTCTGGTGATCGCCGCCAGCGCAGTCATCGGAGGTCTGCGATTCCTCGCTCTGCGGGGTTGGGTCTTCGCCCCTGCAGGCAAACGTCGGGACACGGTGCGTTGACTCGATACGTGCGCTGACTCGATACGTGCGCTGACTCGATACGTGCGCTGACTGGATACGACGCCGACCGGAAAGGTCGAGGCTAGGGGCCTAGAAGAAAGCCGACCGCGACGATCATCGTGGTCGTTTCCACCGTCGCCCCGAGGACGTCGCCGCTGATCCCGCCGAACCGGCGCAAGCAATGCCGCACACCGGCCAGCACGACGATGAGCGCGAACGCAATCACCAGCGGTCCCTGCCACCACCGCTCGTCGACGGCCCACATCGTGGCGACGAGACCCGCAACGGTCCATATCGCTGCCACGAGTCTTCGCTGGGTTCCCGCGACGAGCGCTCCGAAACCGGTGTCCGAAGCGGCCGAGACGCCTCGACGGCACGCGAGAACAACTGCCACTCGGCCGGCGGTGACCGCGAGAACAATCGCCCACCAGGAGTGATCGTCGGCGAGCGCACCGAAAGCCGCCGCCTGCACGGTCAGGGCGAGCACGATGGCCGCGACGCCGAACGGGCCTGCGGTGCCCGACCGCATCACCTCTCGCGCCCGTTCCGGCGGACCGTAGCAACCCAGACCGTCGGCGGTATCGGCCAGGCCGTCGAGGTGCATACCCCGTGTGAGCAGTGCCAATGCGGACACCGCCAACAGGCCCGCCAGCATTGCGTGCACCGACGCGATCCCGAGAACCCACAGCAACAACGCGCTGACACCGCCGAGCAGCAGGCCGACGAGCGGCGTGCTCGCAATCGCCCTGCGGGCATCCTCCCGGTCGACCTCGTGCGGGCCGCGTACCGGCAGCACCGTCAGCCAGGACAGGGCCAGTCGCGGACCGTTGATCGCGCGGGTCACGGTGTGACCGAGACCCATGGTCAGTCCGTGGACAGCGCCGGGGTGTCGGTGCTGACCCCAGCGTCGTCGAAGGTCGACATGCCACTGAGCGTCGCGATCGCCGAGTGGACGAGATGCAGTGCCACCAGTGCACCCGATCCTTCGCCCAGACGCATGTCGAGTTCGAGGAGCGGCTCCATTCGGAGGTGGCGCAACGCAATCGAATGCGCGGGCTCGGTGGAACGATGACCCGCTATCCACCACTCGCGCGCGCCGCGAGCGGACTCCTCGGCGACGAGGGCCGCGGCAGTCACCACCAAACCATCCAGAACCACCGGTGTCCGGCGATGGGCAGCCTGCGCGAGAAAGCCTGCCATCGCAGCGATATCGGCGCCCCCGGCCACACGGAGAAGAGCGACGGGATCTTTCAACAACGGGCGGGCCCGGCGCATGGCGTCGCGAATCGCCGCGGTCTTGCGAATCCACCCTGCGTCGTCGACACCGGTGCCGCGACCGACAGCCGCGACGGGCTCGGTGTCGGTGAGGGCAGCGACCAAGGCCGTTGCCGGTGTCGTGTTGCCGATGCCCATGTCACCGGCGATCAGCAGATCGGCCCCGCCGTCGACTTCCTCGTCGGCGATGGCGCGACCGGCGTCGATCGCCGCGAGCACCTCGGCTTGGCTGAGTGCGTCCTCGCGGTCGATCGAGCCGGAGGATTGTCTGACCTTGTGGGTGCTCACCGAGGGGTCGGTGTCGCCATCGACGGCGATGTCGACCACACGCACCGACGCTCCCACCGCGTCGGCGAGCGCGTTGACCGCTGCGCCGCCCCGGATGAAGTTGGCCACCATCTGACCGGTCACCGCCGCGGGATAAGCGGACACTCCGTGCGCAGAGATGCCGTGATCACCGGCGAAGACCACAACCCGTGGCCGTGTCAGCGGGGCCGGTGGACAGCGGTCCTGGCAAGCGCTGACCCAGTCGCCCAGACCCTCGAGCCGGCCGAGGCTTCCTGCGGGTTTGGTCAGCAGACGTTGGCGCTGAGCGGCCTGCGTCCGCGCCTCCGACGACGGCGGCAACACCGGACGGAGCGGGTTCGAGTCCGCCGAATCCGTCGTCGGTTCGGTGGGTTCCGAAGAAGTTGTCACTGACGACCTTTCATCGAGTGGGACCGGCTTGCTCGCGCGTGTCCTTGAGCATCAGCGGCAATCCCGCCACCACCAGCACGACACGGTCGCACACCGCCGCGAGTCGACCGTTCAGCGAGCCCATTTCATCCTGGAACAACCGTCCGGACCGAGTGGACGGGATTACTCCCCAGCCGACTTCGGGACTGACCAGCAGCACAGTTCCGGTGCATCGAACGACCGCATCGACGAGGGCATCACCCTCCGGCGCGACGGTCCCGCGGGGCAGTGTCCAGGCGTCGCCGTCGTCGATGACGCCGGTGAGCCACGTACCCAGATCGTCGACGATGGTGACGTCCGCCTCGGCGCTCAACGTAGCCGGCAACGACTCGAAAATTTCCGTGGTCTCCCATGCATGCGGGCGTCGTCGACGATGCGCGTCGATTCGGTCCTGCCAGTCGGCGTCGTTCGGATCGCGCCGACCCGTCGCGACGTATCGGACGCGCCCACGCTCCAACGACGACGAACAACTCTGCGCAACCGACTCGGCGTACGCAGACTTCCCGGACCGCGTACCCCCGAGAACGAGCACTCGCAGCGGCTTGGGGGAGTGGTCCGGCCTCGCAGTCACAGGCGAGGAGACCTCACACCGCAGCGCCGCGCTCGACGCGGGGCTTGGGAGCGCGCATCTTCCGCAGCTGCGATGCCCGGACGAAGGCGTACCAGCCGAGCTTGAACCCACCGTCCGAAGTATCCGGGAACCGCTCCCGCACTCGATTGTTGATCTGACGGCCGATGTACACGCCTTCGATGACCATGAAGGCCATCATGACGAACATCGCCAAGGTGACGAAGGCCTGTACTTCCGGGCTCAGAAAGAGGGCGAAGATCAACAGCAGTGCCAGCGGCATGAACAGCCCGACGAGATTTCGTCGCGCGTCCACCAGATCCCGTGCGAACGCGCGGACGGGTCCCTTGTCGCGCGGAAGCAGGTACTTGTCCTCGCCGGCGAGCATCCGTGCGCGGCGATCCGCGGAAGATGCCCGGCGCTCCGCCGAGGCCTTCTTCCGATCGTTCTTGTTGCCGCGATTGGCTTTCCTGCGTTCGCGGGCTTGCTTGCTGGTCATCGGCGGTGGTGGAACCGGTCCACGCCGCCGCGCTTCGGCCTCGCGCCGCTTCGGCGTGGGACGACCCTTGCCGACGGACTCGACGGACGAGGCCTCGTCCGACGACGAGGTAGACGAGCTGGACGACTTCGAGTCGTCCCCGTCCGAATTGTCAGAGTTCCCGCGACGTAGCAACTTCACCCTCCCAGGTTATGGGATGTCGCCGACCGAACGAACATCGGCCACGTCGAAGCGTCGACGATTCGTTGCCGGGGCGGATAGCCGCGGCGTTCGGACATGCCGAACGGCGCGCCCACATTTACACTCCTGACGATGCGAGTGATGGTTGCGCCCGACTCTTTCGGGGAGACGCTGACGGCCAACGATGCTGCCCACGCGATCGCTCGCGGATGGTCGGCAGCCCGCCCGGGGGACGAGATGTGTATCGCCCCCCAGTCCGACGGCGGGCCCGGGTTCGTGGACGTGTTGGCCACCCGGCTCGGGACTGTTCAGGAACGCGAGGTCGAGGGTCCGCTCGGGAAGCCCACTCGAGCACGGTGGCTCCTCGACGGTAGTACCGCGTACATCGAGGCCGCGGCAGCGTGTGGTTTGGCGCTACTCGGCGGGCCGCCGACGACACACAGCGCGCTGTCCGCGTCGAGCCGGGGAGTCGGCCAGCTGCTGGCGGCTGCCCTCGAGATCGACGATGTCGATACCGTGTACGTCGGTCTCGGGGGGAGCAGTTGCACCGACGGCGGACGCGGGATGGTCGATGCGCTCGGTGGGCTCTCGGCCGCGGTGCGGCGCCTCGCGCGCATCGATTTGGTGGCGGCAACCGATGTGGAGAACCCCCTGCTCGGCGAGCAGGGCGCGGCGTACGTCTTCGGCCCACAGAAGGGTGCCGACGCCCCGTTGATCGAGCTGCTCGACGAGCGCAACCGCGACTGGGCCACCGCAATCGAGGTGGAAACTGGCCGTGATGTCGCGCAATCGGCTGGCGCCGGCGCAGCGGGAGGTATCGGCGCCGCGCTGTTCGCGCTCGGTGGCCGTGCCGAGCCCGGTGCCGCCGTGGTGGCCGAGGTCACCGACCAGGCGGGGTTGCTTCGGTCGGTCGACCTGGTCCTGACGGGTGAAGGCAAGTTCGACAGTCAATCACTACGCGGGAAACTGGTCACCCGCCTGGCGACAGCGGGCGCAGGAACTGGCGTCGAAACGATCGTTCTGGCTGGTCAGGTCCAGCTCGACCCGGATCAACTGGCCTCGACCGGAATCTCCCGCGCATACTCGGTCGCCGACTTCGCGGGCTCGATCGACAAGGCGATGTCCGAGGCCGGGCGTCAGCTCGAGCTGCTGGCGAACAGTGCAGCCGAGGAGTTCACGAGACTTAGCAGTCAATCCTGATGGCGGACCGATCAGGCCGGCGGGCCGCGAGACGGTGCTTCGGACGTGATCGTGAGGAATATCCGCAATCGGAGTACGGTTGAGTCGTTCACGGGTTTGGTACGACTGACAGGGAGAGCCCATGACCGTCTCGAACGAGACCATCACGCACAAGGTCACGATGACCGAAGCCGCGTCGTCGAAGGCCAAGGCGTTGCTGGATCAAGAAGGCCGCGACGACCTCGCGCTGCGCATCGCTGTTCAACCTGGCGGTTGCGCGGGATTGCGCTACCAGCTGTTCTTCGATGATCGCAGCCTCGACGGCGATCTCGCAGTGGACTTCAACGGAGTGACACTCGCAGTGGACCGGATGAGCGCCCCGTACGTCGAGGGAGCGTCCATCGATTTCGTGGACACCATCGAGAAGCAGGGCTTTACCATCGACAACCCGAACGCCACGGGCTCGTGCGCCTGCGGCGATTCGTTCAACTGACCTCGAGCACCGCACACCTCTGACCGGTACCCATTCCATCGGGTGCCGGTCAGAGGTCTGTCAGAAGCACAGCCGGGCGTCTCTGCCACCACGGAGTACCGAGCAGTAGCATTGGCTTTTCGTCCTGCTTCTTTTCCCGACTGGTTTTCTGCAGACCACCACCGAAAGGCCCAAGTACGTGACTCTCGCGGTATCGGGATCGATCGCCACCGATCACCTCATGCGTTTCCCGGGCAAGTTCGCCGAACAACTCGTCACGGACCAGCTTTCCAACATCTCGTTGAGCTTCCTCGTCGACGACCTCGTCATCCGCAAGGGTGGCGTCGGCGGAAACATCGCATACGCACTTGGGGTGTTGGGGGGCACGCCGCTTCTCGTCGGCGCAGTCGGACCCGATTTCGGCGAGTATCGGTCCTGGCTCGAGGCAAACGGCGTGGACTGTGGCGGTGTACGAATCTCGACTACTGCTCACACCGCCCGCTTCGTTTGCACCACCGACACGGACATGGCGCAGATCGCATCCTTCTACCCCGGCGCGATGAGTGAGGCCCGCGAGATCTCCATCGGTGAGCTCGCCTCGAAATCCCCGCTCGAACTGGTGCTGATCGGCGCCAACGATCCCGAGGCGATGATCGCCCACACCGAACAGTGCCGCCAGGCGAGCATTCCGTTCGCGGCGGACCCGTCACAACAGCTCGCGCGGCTCTCCGGCGAGCAAGCGATGGCGCTCATCGACGGCGCCACCTACCTGTTCACCAACGAGTACGAGTGGGGCCTCCTGCGTCAGAAAACCGGCATGTCCGAGGCCGAAATCGCGGCCAAGGTCGGGATCCGCGTCACCACACTGGGCAAGTCAGGCGTCGAGATCGTCGCCGAGGACGGAACGAGGACACACGTCGATGTCGTTCCCGAAACCAGCAAGGTAGATCCCACCGGGGTCGGAGACGCGTTCCGAGCAGGCTTCATGATCGCGCACCTGGCCGGAGCTTCGGTCGAGCGAGCAGCACAGCTCGGTTCGTTGGTGGCCGTATTGGTGCTCGAGACCACAGGCACGCAGGAGTGGACTTTCGTGCGCGACGACGCTCTCAAGCGACTCGGTGCTGCCTACGGCTCGGCTGCGGCCGCAGAGATCGGTGACATCCTGCCTGCCTGATCTCAGCAGCGGCACTCCGATCAGAGTTCGACCGGATAGGACGGTTCGGCGATGTTCGGAACGATCCTCTTCTCGACGAAGATGCCGTGCCACACCATGAAGACCAGTACGGTCCACAGTCGGCGACTGTGGTCGACGCTGCCATCTCGGTGATCGTTCAGCATCGCCGTGATGGCAGCCTTGTTCAGGATGTGATCGGTCTCGGACTCCGCGATCTGCTCGTGTGCCCAATCGAAGAGTTCGGTGCCGCGGAGCCAGTGACGAAGGGGAACCGGAAACCCGAGCTTCGCGCGGTGCAGGACATGTCCGGGAACAATCCCGTCCAGCGCCTGCCGGAGCGCGTACTTGGTGGTGTCCTTGGTGATTTTCTGTTCGAGGGGAAGCTTCTCGGCCACGGCGAACACCTCGGAGTCGAGGAACGGCACGCGCAATTCCAGCGAATTGGCCATCGTGATCTTGTCGGCCTTGACCAGAATGTCGCCCCGGAGCCAGGTGAACAAGTCGAGGTGCTGCATACGAGCGACCGGGTCCCATCCCTCGGACTGGGCGTAGATCGGCGCCGTCACGTCGGTGTGCGTCCATTCGGGGCGGAAATCGCGAAGCACCGAACGCAATTGTGCGTCGTTGAAGCTGCGAGCGTTTCCGTAGTACCGCTCCTCGAGCGTCATCGATCCGCGGTGCAGCAAACTCTTGCCGCGGGTGCCCTCAGGAATTCTCTCGCTCAGTGAACCCGCCGCGCGGCGGAGGCTCTTCGGGAGATACTCGAACGGCTTCAACGACAGTGGTTCGCGGTAGATGGTGTAACCGCCGAAGAGCTCGTCGGCACCCTCGCCGGAAAGAACGACCTTGACGTGCTTTCGTGCCTCCTTGGCGACGAAGTACAAGGGAACCAGCGCCGGATCGGCAACGGGGTCGTCGAGATACCAGACGATTTCGGGGATCGATGCTGCGAATTCCTCCGGGCCGACAACTTTGACCACGTGACGCGCGCCTATCGCCGCTGCCGATTCGGCTGCGACGTCGACCTCTGAGTAGCCCGCACGTTCGAAGCCGGTCGTGAAGGTGATCAATTTGGGGTTGTGGCGCATTGCAAGTGCCGCGATCGCAGTCGAGTCGATACCACCGGAGAGGAAAGCCCCGACAGTGACGTCGGCACGCATGTGCTTGGCGACGGAGTCCTCGAGGGCCTCCGCGATCTCCTGGTAGCGCGCCTTCTCGGATCCGGGGGTGAACGGCTTCACCGGGAACTTGGGGGTGAAGTACCGCGTCACCACAGGTGTCGTTCCGGGCGAGAGTGTCGCGAAGCAGCCCGACTCGAGTCGTCGAATCTCGCGGTGCAGGGTCTCGGGTTCGGGAACGTACTGCAGCACCGTGTAGTGCTCGGTTGCGCGGGGATCGAGGTCCGCGTCGATACCGACCAGGTCGGTCAGCTCGAGGAGGCTCTTCTTCTCACTACCGAACGCTGTACCGCCCGGGCCCGTTGCCAGGAACAACGGCTTGATGCCAAAGGCGTCGCGAGCGAGAAACAGTTCTCGCTTTTCGCTGTCCCAAATCGCGAACGCGAACATTCCACGCAACCTGCGGACCGCATCGGTGCCCCAGTAGTGGAACGCCGCGAGAATCGGTTCACCGTCACCCTCGGTGCGGAAGCTGACCCCATTCTCCCGGGACAATTGCTCGCGAAGCTCGAGGTAGTTGTAGATCTCGCCATTGAAGGTCAACGCGTAGCGCTCGGGATTTTCGGGCGGTCCCCAGCGGAGCGGTTGATGCGAGTGCTCGATGTCGATGATCGAGAGACGGTTGAAGCCGTAGATCACGTCCTCGTCGTGCCAGGTCCCCGGTTCGTCGGGACCGCGGTGACGCATGCAGTGCATGGCGGATTCGACGAGGTCCACACCTGCAGCGTCGGTGCCGGTCGATGTCAGTACACCGAGTAGTCCACACACAGGGTCTGCTACCTCGTTTCGCGGTTGAAAAACAGTGCCGTCGCGGTGACGTTGCCTGTCGTCGACCCGGCGGCTTGGAAAGTCCGAGTATGCCGCAGACACGGTGCGAGCGAGGTAACGACCCAACAGTGGTGCCGTGGCTCCTTTGGTCTACGCTGCGTAGTACTAGGGCATCCGCATGTGGAAACCCTCATTCTTCAGTGGTGAGCGATCAGGAAGGCGTGAACGTGGCGCAGAGTCGGATCCTTCGGCGAGCTGGGCTTACAGCATTTCTCGGCCTAGCCGCGTTGCTGTTGTCGGGCTGCTCCTCCTCCATCGACAACGACGTCCTGCGTTTCGGTTTTCCTTCGGGCATCACGCCTGAGGGTGAGTCGATTCGCGAGTTGTGGACGTGGTCGGTCATAGCAGCCTTGATCATGGGCGTAATCGTGTGGGCCTTGATCTTCTGGGTGGTCATCTTCCACCGCAAGAAGAAGGATTCCCCCGAGTTCCCTCGGCAGACGGCATACAACGTGCCCTTGGAGCTGTTCTACACCGCGGTGCCGTTCGTCATCATCGCAGTGCTCTTCTACTTCACCGTCGTGGTGCAGAACTACGTCGGTGAGAAGCAGTCCGATCCGGACGTCACCGTGGACGTGACTGCGTACCAGTGGAACTGGAAGTTCGGTTACCAAGCTGTGGACCTGAAGGACGGCGAGCCCAGGTACGACGGCGTCGACGTCGAAGCCCAGGCAGCAGCAGAGGCCGCAGCAACGCCTCCCGGCGGTGAAGCAGAGGGCAGCGAAGACGGCGAGTTCGTCCCCGGTGCCATCCACGGCGTCAACCCGCAGGACCTGTCCTACCTGCACTACAACAAGATCGAGACAGTCGGCTCGAGCGAGGAAATCCCCGTTCTGGTGCTGCCGACCGGCAAGCGGATCGAATTCGAGCTTGCGTCCTCGGACGTCGTCCACGGCTTCTGGGTGCCCGAGTTCCTGTTCAAGCGCGACGTGCTGCCGAACCCGGAGGAAAACCACTCGGACAACGTGTTCCAGATCACCGAGATCGAGCGAGAGGGCGCCTTCGTCGGTCGATGCACCGAAATGTGCGGCACCTTCCACTCGATGATGAACTTCGAGGTGCGTGCAGTCTCGCCCGAGGACTTCCAGGAGTACATCGACCTGCGCAAGCCCGAATCCGACGGCGGCGAGGGCCTGAACAACGCTCAGGCACTGGAAGCTATCGGTCAGTCACCGATCGCCACGAGCACCACCCCGTTCACCACGGATCGCCTGCAACGGTCCGAATCCGTCGCCGAAGGCAACTGACCCAGGAAGAATGCTGAAATGAAAATCGAAGCGAAGATCTTCGAGATCCTGACTGTCTTCTTTCTGATCGTCGGGATCGTGTACGCCCTCTTCACCGGTCTCTCACGCACGGGTGTCGAATGGGCCGGCGTTACAGCCATCGCATTGTCGGTCGGCCTCACGCTCATCATCGGAACCTACTTCCGATTCGTCGCGCGTCGTCTGGATACCCGTCCGGAGGACTTCGACGACGCCGAGGTCAGTGACGGTGCGGGTGACCTCGGCTTCTTCAGCCCAGGGAGCTTCTGGCCGATCCTCCTCGCCGCCGCGGGCGCAGTCGTCGCCGTCGGGTTCGCGTTCCTGCTCTGGTGGATGATCGCACTGGGCGTGGCACTTGTACTGGCCGCAGCCGCAGGCCTGGTCTTCGAGTACCATCTCGGACCCGAGAAGCACTGACACTCTCCAACACAACAATCGCAAACGCGCCGGTTGCCCGAAAGGGCAGCCGGCGCGTTTGTCGTTGACTCGCCAGTTATCGAAGAGACGCAGTGTCACCGAGGTGTCCGGGGGAGTTGCATTCGATCGCCTCGGACTGGGCCGGTCCGGGCGGGTCCGGGCGGGTCCGTGCGGGACCGAATGTCACATCCGGTCACTGTGAGTGTGCGAGGGCGGCATTGGGTCACCTGGGCGGCAGCGAATGTCACATTCGGTCACTCTGGGTGTGCGAGGGCGGCATTGGGTCACCTGGGCGGCAGCGAATGTCACATCCGGTCACTGTGAGTGTGCGAGGGCGGCATTGGGTCACCTGGGCGGCAGCGAATGTCACATTCGGTCACTGTGAGTGTGCGAGGGCGGCATTGGATCACCTGGGCGGCAGCGAGGCAAGGTCAAGCTGCCAGGCGGGGGAGGGGAGTGGATTGGGCCAGGTCCTGATGATGGGCTGTTGTTTCGATCGCTCGGGTCTGCGTAGGGATGGGCGTGCGGAACGGCGAACCGGACCGAATCGACCCGGGTACACGAAAAGGGCGGCACCTTGGTCAGGTGCCGCCCTTTCGTATCGACCGTCTAGCGCTCGTTGTCGACTTCCGTACGAGCCGGTGAGTTGTCCGATTCACTGCCCTCGGCACCGTGACCGTTGGAGTGGCCTTGGGAACCGTTGCCTTTGGAGCCGTTGCCGTACAGCGACTCCTGGTAGCTCCTGAGCATGTTCAGCTGTTCGAGCTCTCCATGATGCTCCGCATCCTCGAGGGCTTTGCTCTCTGCGACGGGGTCGGGACGGAACAGTGATCCCGAACCGGGCTTGCCAGCGGAACCGAGCTTGCTCATCTTCTTCGGGATTGCGGCGCCCTGGTACGGCAGTGGGATCGGGTGACCGTGGTCGTCCACCGGACCGAGTGGCTGGTGTACCTCGACGTACTGGCCGTGTGGCAGACGCTTGATGATGCCTGTCTCGATGCCGTGATCGAGAACCTGACGATCGCTGCGCTGCAAACCGATGCAGAACCGGTACGCCACGAAGTAGGCGATAGGCGGCAGGGTCAGCAGGCCGATACGCCCGATCCAGGTCATGGCGTTCAACGAGATGTCCAACTTGTACGCGATGATGTCGTTGATGCACGACAGCGTCAGTACGACGTAGAACGAGATGGCCATTGCGCCGATACCGGTGCGGACCGGCACGTCGCGCGGACGCTGGAGCAGGTTGTGGTGCGCATTGTCGCCAGTCAGCCGCTTTTCGATCCACGGGTAAGCGATCATGATCGCAAAGACGAGGCCCATGATCAACGCGACGGCAAACACTGCAGGGATCGTGTAGCGATCGCCGATGTATATCTCCCACGCCGGCCAGAGTCGCGCCATGCCGTCTGTCCACATCAGGTAGAAGTCCGGTTGAACGCCGGCGGATACCTGTGACGGGTTGTACGGACCGAGATTCCACACCGGGTTGATCTGGATGAGCCCACCCATGAGCGCGAGGATGCCGAATGTGACGGCGAAGAACGCGCCGGACTTGACTGCGAACACAGGGAGAATGCGAACGCCGACGACGTTGTTCTCCGTGCGACCCGGCCCGGGGAACTGAGTGTGCTTCTGGTACCAGACCAACGCCAGGTGAGCGGCGATCAACGCGAGGATGATTGCAGGAAGAAGTAGAACGTGAGCGACGTAGAGGCGCGGAATGATGATCGTGCCTGGGAAGTCACCGTCGAATATCAGCCAGTGCATCCAGGTTCCGATGATCGGGATACTCATCGTGATGCCGGAGAATGCGGCGCGAAGACCGGTGCCGGAGAGCAGGTCGTCGGGGAGGGAGTATCCGAAGAAGCCCTCGAACATCGCCAGGATGAGAAGCAAGCTACCGATGACCCAGTTGGCCTCACGCGGGCGCCGGAACGCACCGGTGAAGAAGATGCGCATCATGTGAACGATGATCGACGCCGCGAACATCAGTGCGGCCCAGTGGTGGATTTGCCGCATGAACAAACCACCGCGAACCTCGAAGGAAATATCGAGTGTGGTGGCGTAGGCGCGCGACATCGTCACACCGCGGAGCGGCTCGTAGATGCCGTTGTACTCGACCTCGCTGAGCGATGGATCGAAGAACAGCGTCAAGAACACGCCCGAGATCAGCAGGATGACGAAGCTGTACAGCGCGATTTCGCCGAGCAAGAAGGACCAGTGCGTCGGGAAGACCTTGTTGATCTGCCGACGAAGGCCCGGTGCGAGGTGATAGCGGCTGTCGACACCGTCGGCTTGCTTGGCCGCGAGGGTTTGCAGCGAAGGACTCATGAGTCACTCTCCAACGTGCGGTTGGGACGTTCCCAGAACGCGGGCCCGAGGGCTTCGACGAAGTCCCCGCTTGCCACGAGAAAGCCGTCCTCGTTGACCGTGATGGGCAACTGTGGAAGTGCCCGAGCAGCCGGTCCGAAAATCGGCTTGCCGTACTCGAGGGCGTTGAACTGAGACTGGTGGCAGGGGCACAGGATGCGGTTGGTCTGCTGTTCGTACAGCGAGGTTGGGCAACCCAGGTGCGTGCAGATCTTGGAGTAGGCGAAGTAGTCGCCGTAGTTGAAGCTCTCTTGGCCCTTGCGCTTGATCACCGTTGCTGCATCTTCGGTGCGCAGACGAATGAGCATCACAGAATTGCGAATACCTCGCAGCGACATCAGCAGTGCGTGATCGTCATCGCGATCCGCTTCGCGGAAGGGGTAAACGGTCTCCATAGCTCCGGCATCCAGATCCTCGGGACGCACCAGAACGACGTCGTGAGGTCGACCGGTATCGCGCCGAAGGTAGATCGTCTCTCCAGCGTAGCGCGGAGTCCAGCCCGAGACCCAGAGCGGAGAATCGTCGCCCTCTGCCCACGGATTCTTGATCAAACCGCCGAGGGGCATGATCGTCATGATTCCGAGCGCGCCACCGCCGAAGAGCAGTGACCGCTTGATCACCTTGCGGCGTCCGAGCGTCGAAGTTTCGAACGAATCGCCCAGCTCCGCGACGAGGGTCTTTCGATCGACCTCCGATGAGCCGCCATCGTGGCGATCCTGAATCGATACCTCTTCAGGGATGAACTTCTTGGTGAACTGCACTGCGCCCACGCCGACGCCGAGGATGGCGAGGCCCATCGTCAGACCGATCAGCGGGGTGTACAGCGAGTAGGCGCCATAGTTCTCGTCGCCGATTCCTGCGTACTCCCACGGCCAGAACAGGTAGATAGCGATGAAGGCCACGGCGGAGATGCCGGCGAGTGTGAACCACGCAGCAACGCTGCGCTCGGCTCGCTTCTCGGCCCGAGTTCCCTCGACAGCCCATCGGTTGCGGCGGTAGGCCACATCGACGTGGTCAAGGTTGGTACCCAACTCCACCAGTTGCTCACGGGTCATTCCCGCAAGCTCCTCGTCCGTGTACTGCTTGTTCACATCAAGCTTGTCGGCGTCGTTCTTATCGACACCGTCGCCGTGATCGCCGGCATTGCGTCCGGACTCAGCGTCGCTCATGACCTAGCTCCGATCCACATTGTTGCGCCGACGACGGCACCGATTCCAATGATCCAGATTGCGATCATCTCGGTGGCGGGGCCGAAGCCGCCGAGATCCCAACCACCTGCGGGACGAGTCTCCTGGGCAGATTTGACGTAGGAGATGATGTCGACCTTCTCCTCTGGCGTCAGTTGCCGGTCGGAGAACTTGGGCATGTTCTGCGGACCGGTGATCATGGCCGTGTAAATCTGCTGTTCGTTCGCAGGTCCGAGCGGCGGCGCGAACTTGCCGGATGAAAGCGCTCCGCCTTCACCGGTGAAGTTGTGGCACGAAGCGCAGTTGAGGCGGAACAGCTCGCTGCCGCGCGCAATGTCTCCGTCGGCGAGTGAAGATTGAGCGATCTCGCCGTTGCTCTCGCGTACGACGGTGGGTCCACCGCCGTTGGCCTGGATGTAGGCGCCGAGGGCGTCGATCTGCTTGTCGTCGAACTTCGGTGGCTTCCGGGTCGCCTGCGCTTCGTTTCGCACAGCGGGCATACGTCCTGAGGAAACCTGGAAGTACACGGCCGCTTCGCCGACGCCGATGAGGCTGGGACCGCGGTCCTGCACACCCTGCAGGTTCACACCGTGGCACGTGACGCACGAAGTGTCGTAGAGCTGCTTTCCCTCGCGAATCAACGCAGCGGAGTCCAGCTGAGCAGTGGCGACCTGGGGTGTCGGCGTGAGTGCCGAGGCGAGGAAACCTGCGCTGAGCAGACCCATCATGAGTACGAGAGTGCCGGTGACCCGGCGGCGCATTTTGCGTCCACGTCGGCTCTTGACGGCCGAGACGGACTCGGCTGAGCCGAGTCCGTCGGTGTTGCCACCGGATGCTGCTGGGGGAGATGAACTCATCTTCTATCCCTTGTCGTGTCGGGACGGACCGAACGTCGGGGGCTGATATCGAACGTCCGCTGCGGTTGGCGAAGTGAAAACAATTGAACTGCTCTAACGAATGAAGTAGATGGTGGCGAACAGAGCGATCCACACGATGTCGACGAAGTGCCAGTAGTAGGACACCACGATCGCTGCGGTCGCTTGGGCAGGCGTGAACTTACTGACCAGGGTTCGGGTAATGAGGAACACGAACGCGATCAATCCGCCGATGACGTGAAGTCCGTGGAAGCCGGTCGTGATGTAGAAGACCGATCCGTACACGCTCGACGAAATCGATGTTCCCTCGTGGACCATGTGGTAGTACTCGTAGCCCTGGCCGGCGACGAAGAACGCTCCCATCGCCAGGGTGATGATGTACCAACGTCTCAGTCCGAACACGTCGCCTCGCTCGGCTGCGAAAACGCCGAGCTGGCACGTGAACGAGGACGCAATCAACACCGCGGTGACCGGTACCGCGAGCGTCAGATTGAGCTCGGTCGGTTCCGGTGGCCAGTTTCCGTCGGCTTGCGCCCTCGCGACGAAGTACATCGCGAAAAGTCCGGCAAAGAACATGAGTTCGCTCGACAGCCACACGATGGTGCCGACGCTGACCATATTGGGGCGGTTCAGCGAGTGCACGCGTTGGGTGATTGCCGATCCTTGAGTCCCTACAGCGCTCGTCACAAAGAGAAGTATGACTGTTCGTAGTACCGGAGGCATACTCGGGTCCGATGTTGGCGCGTCGCCGATGTGCTCGGTTCAGGCGGCCCCGAAAAAAGCCCAGGTCGCGACCAGTGTGGCGACGGGCTGCGAACTGCGAGAAAGGCTTCCCTCATGGCAACGAACGCTGGCGCATCCTGGTTCCGGCGACTGTTTTCCCGGTCGACCAGGAAGGCGCTCGACCCCAGCCGGCCAGACCTGGTGATCGTGGCGTCGTCGTTCGATGACGCGGAGTCGTGTTCGGCAGCGCTGGATCGCGGGGCGAAGGAAACCGGGTGGCGGGTCGACGAAGAAGCAGTGTTCCGGCATCACCCCGTGCTGCCGGTGGAAACGGTTTCCGACGCCGCATCGGTGGTTGCGCAGGACGGTTACGAACTGTTGGATTCTCCGTCACCGGTACCGGAGATAGACGCGAGTTCGAGCAGGGTGGACGTGGCCGGCGGGGTCGAGGTGACTCTGCAGCGTGTGCAAATTCTGGACGCCCTGCACTGCTCACAGGAGCGCTCCCGGATGGCAGGTCTTGCCCAACGTAGAGGTGGAGTCGTCGCGGGCTGGGACGCGCTGCAACCAGGCGCACCCACCGCTGACTAAGCTTCTCCACGCAAGTCGGGAGGCCGCATCGACGAAAAGCCCGACGGTCGAGCGCCGGCGGTCGAGGGAGGCATGGGGATCGAATGACCGAATCGAAGAGCGGCGCACCGAGCAGGACGTGGAAAATGGTGCTGGGTGCGTTGACGTCTCATGCTGATCTCTCCAGCGAGGACACGAGCTGGGCGATGGACGAAATCATGTCCGGCAACGCCACGGCTGCGCAGATCGCTGCTTTCGGCGTGGCGTTGAAAATGAAGGGTCCGACGCCGGGAGAAGTTCGTGGACTCGCTGATTCGATGCTTGCGCACGCGACACTGGTGGATTGTGATCCGGTTGCGGTCGATGTCGTGGGAACCGGAGGCGACGGTGCCGACACGGTGAACATATCCACGATGGCGGCGTTGGTGGCGGCGTCCGCGGGTGCACGCGTGGTCAAACATGGAAACCGTGCCGCGTCCTCGCAGAGCGGCACGACGGACGTACTGGAAGCGTTGGGGGTCAAATTCGGCCTCGGACCCGCGGGCGTTGCCACCACAGTCCGCGACGTCGGGATCGGCTTCTGTTTCGCGCCGGTGTATCACCCCGCACTACGTTTCGCCGGGCCTCCCCGCAAGGAGATCGGGATCCCCACGGTGTTCAACGTGTTGGGACCCTTGACAAACCCGGGACGACCGAAAGCCGGGTTGATCGGATGTGCGTTCGCCCCCCTCGTCTCCGTGGTGGCCGAGGTGTTTGCAGAGCGCGGGGCCAGTGCACTGGTGGTGCGCGGTGACGACGGGTTGGACGAGATCACATTGTCGACGACGACGACCGTGTACGTGGTATCCGATGGCGCGGTGACCGAGGCGAAGATCGATCCAAGAGTTCTCGGGCTGGACCTGGTGCCGATCGAAGCACTGAAGGGCGGCAACGCAGCAACGAACGCTGCTATCGCGCATGCGGTGTTCGCGGGAGATCGGGGACCGGTGCGCGATGCGGTGTTGCTCAACGCGGCCGCGGCGCTCACGGCATTCGACGGGATTTCCGGTGGTATCGACCCGGTCCAGCTCGACGCTCGTCTTGCCGACGGTCTCGAGCGCGCAGCGCAGGCGATCGATACGGGTGCGACCACAGACCTCCTCAACCGGTGGGTGTCACGGTCCAACGAGCTCGACTGAGACGATCACTCTCCGATCGAGAAACCTGCCTCGATGTCCGCGCTGGAGTAGGACTGGAACGCGATGTGGGTCGCGGTGTTCAGTACCCCGGGCACCTTGTTGATGCGCTGAGTCACCACGTCGGCGATGCTCTGGTGATCGCGAACCTTGACCATGGCGATCAAGTCGACGTCGCCGGCGCAGGAATGCACCTCGGTGACACCCTCCACGTCGGCAACAGCCTGCGCTGTCTCCGGAATGGCGTGTGCCTCGGCGTCGATCATGACGATGGCGTTGATCATGGGGCTCCTTTGCAGCCGAGGAAGATCACGTGTCGATCACGTGCCGAGACCCGAGCTTAGATTGCCAGGCGCACTGTCGGTTCGTTCATCCCGCGTTCACGCCGGGACACTGTCCGTGCGACGCCGCACCACTGGCGCCATGCCCCGGCGCCGTTGATGGGTTCTGCATAACCATCCGTCGTCCGAACGATCCTGACGCCGTCCGAGTGCAGCCAGCGAGCAATCAGCGCGACTTCCTCGGGCGATGCGCCGCGGAGGGGAGTGGGGTCGGGAATTATGGTTTCCGCCCCGGCGACGATCGCTTCGACGACGGGCATCGGGTGCACCGTGCGAGGGGCCGTCGCGGCGGCCGTCAGCCGGCCGTGTCGTATCACTGCTAGTTCCCACCCGCCTGCCGAATCTTTGCGCGCGACGATCAACTCGGCAATGTCGGTGATCGAGGAGAGGCGGTGCAGGTTTCTCAGTACGTCGGCAAGGACTGCGAGTCGGTCGCGCATGCGTGCGGCCGATTCGAACAGTTCGGCGTCGGCGAGTTCGGTGATTCTGCCTCGAACTGCATCGAGGATGTGATCGTCACGGCCCAGCGCGAGTTCGCGGAACAGCGCCGGCGCGCTCTCGTACTGCTGGGCCGTGACGATTCCTGCGGTCGCTGCCGCGCATCCACCGACCGCCTCGGGTGGGCAGTTCTGGCCGTGGGTGGCGGAGATCGGTATCCGCCGCGTGCATGTTCGGATGCCGGTGAATTCAGCGATCAGGGCAGCGGCCGCAGCGCCGTCACCTCGAGCGACGAAGGGCCCGATCGAACCCGGGGTCGGTGCACGGACGAGGGAAAGTCGAGGGAACGCCTCGTTGGTGGCGGTGATCCACCACCCCTTCTTCGGAAATTTCGATCGTCTGTTGTATGGCGGGATGTGCGCGCTCAGCAACCGCAATTCGCGAACTCCTGCCTCGAGGGCATGCGCACACTCGACATGGTCGACGCCGACTGCCAGTCCGACCATCTCCTTCATCCGCCCGCGCGTTTCCGAACCGGTGAAGTAGTTGCGGACGCGCCGCTGCAGGTTGTTCGACGTGCCCACGTACAGGACCTCGTTTCCGGGCCCCTTGAACAGGTAGACGCCCGGGGAGCGCGGTAGGTGAGCGGCCAGTGTGCGCTTGGCGCGTTGTCCGGCCGAGACAGCTGGGAGGTAGTCGACCAGTTCGGCGTAGCTGTGCACGCCCTGATTGCCCACGCGCTCGATGAGGGCGTGCAGAACCTCGACGGTGGCGCGTGCGTCGTCGAGTGCGCGGTGGGTCGGCTGCGTACCGACCTGGAACAGCGAGGCCAGGGCCGACAGCTTCACCGATGGGGCCTCGTCGCGGGTGAGTACGCGACGCGCGAGCTTCACCGTGCACAGAACTCGAAACCTGGGCCAGGCGATATCGAGGCGTGACGCGGCGGCTTGGAGGAACCCCATGTCGAAGCGGGCATTGTGCGCGACGAGTACGGATCCACGCGCGAACTCGAGAAACCCCGGCAAGACTCGTTCGATGCGGGGCGCTCCGATCAGCATCGCGGTGGTGATTCCGGTCAGTTCCACGATGTACGGGGGAATCGACCGGCCCGGATCTACCAGTGTGGCGAACTCGCCGACGACTTCACCGCCGCGGACTTTCACGGCGCCGATCTCGGTGATCGCCTCGGTGTCGGCGCTGCCTCCGGTGGTTTCGAGGTCGACGACGACGAAGGTCGTCTCGTGCAACGGAGTGTCGAGTTCGTCGAAGCTCAGCTGGATCGGGAGGCTCACGATCGTGGACGCTAGCGCGGCCCACCGACAGTCCCTTGACAGTCCGCCGGCTCGGCGGTTCGTGTCGGTGCCTGTCGTTAGGTTCTCGTTCGACAGCCGGAATTCCGGGCTGACTCGATGAAAGAGATGAGGATCACATGATCGTCGACTGTGGTGATTGCAAGGTCCGCGATATCGCGTGCGCCGACTGCGTTGTCACGGTGCTCCTCGGTGCCCCGGGTCGGGCCGGCCGAGGCGGTACCGAGGCGGTGTCGAAGCTGTCCAAAATGGCTTTCGACCAGGAAGAATTGGGCGCCATGGACGTACTTGCGGACAGCGGCCTGGTGCCGCGATTGCGCCTCGTGGTGGACGCGAACGACCGGGTTGTGGGCGAGTCGTTATCCACTCGTGACACTGTGGCGAATCGGCATGCCATGTAGTGCAGAAGCGAACTGTTCACGCGCGTTGGGCGAGTTGGGGTCGACACAGGGGTATGCCATTTCGTAACCTTCCTGAGACCTTGCGGAGTCTCGCCAGTCCACACCGGAGTGGCGTCGCAAGTCACCGCCTAATCGGGCCGCTCGTGAGAGTGCCCGTACCGGGAACCCGATTTCCATTGGGGTGAATCCCGCTTAGTCGCCTTCACGGTGATGACGCGGGTAGGGCTGATCTTCCCAGCCCGAACCCGTCAGCTAACTCGGTCGGCGGATGAACGGAAGAAACGGAGCACAACTTTTCGTGGCGTCACATACTTCAACCCGCCCATTGCGTCGAATTCTCGTAGCCGGTGCGATCACAGCCGGTGCGGTCATTCTTCCCGCTGCCCCCGCAATGGCGGCCCCCATCACCATCCCCGGTGTCGGAACGTTCGAGATCCCCGAGATTCCGGGTATGCCGCCGCTTCCGGCTCAGGTTCCCGCACCTAACGCCCCGGCTCCGGTCGCACCCCAGGTGACGCCGGCAGCGAAGGCCGTTCAGGCTGCGGAGACGAAGATCGGCGCACCGTACGTCTACGGCGCTTCGGGCCCGGATTCGTTCGACTGCTCGGGTCTCGTCCAGTGGGCGTACAAGCAGGCCGGTGTCAGCCTGCCCCGTACCAGCTACGACCAGGCAGCCGCTGGCACGCCTGTCTCGAAGGCGGATCTGCGCCCCGGTGACGTCGTTTCCTTCTACGACGGTTCGCACTCGGGCATCTACTCGGGCAACGGCAACGTGATCCATGCGTCCACATCCGGTGTGCCGGTCAAGGTGGCACCTGTCGATTCCATGCCGTTCGACGGAGCGCGTCGCTACTGATTTTCGCGACCGCGTTTCATCACAGCACCAGAGCTCACCGACTCGTCGGCGCGCTCTGGTGCTGTTCTGTTTGGTTCGGTTCCTCCTCGATGGACAACACGGGTGGACACGATTGTGGCCGTTCCGTAACCTGACCGAGTCCGCTGAGTACCCGATTATTTCGATCGAATCCCAACAAATGGCGGTTTTCCGACCGAATTCCTGCCCGCTACCCACTACTCGTGGGTAGGGTTTTGTTTTTCGAACCGTTACGCTGGCCCCTCAGGCCTCCCAGGCAGAAACGGAGAGTCACCTTTCGTGGCGACACCGATAGTCAATCGTTCCAAGCTGAGCGTCCTCGTTGCGGCAGTGCTTGCCGTATTCCTGATCGCAGGTCAGGGAGCAATCGCGCACGCTCAGCCAGGTATCGACACTGCGTCCGATGCGCAGACCAGATTGGCAGAGCTCTCACGCGAATCGGAGCAGACCACGGAAGCTCTGCACAACGCGCAGATCGACCTCGATGCCAAGATTGCCGCGCAGCGTGACGCCGACGCTGCTCTCGCGGCGAACCAGGACGACCTCACCAGGGCGCAGCAGGCGCTCGCGGAGCTCAAGCCCGCCATGGACAAGGTCGCCAATGTCAACTATCAGGGCGGCCGAACCAATCGCCTTTTCGCTGTCATGGTCAGCGATTCGCCGCAGCAGCTACTCGACCAGATGTCGGCCCTCGACATCATCTCGGCCGAAACAACGCGTCAGGTAGAGCAGTTCAAGCAGGCCAGCGCCGACGCGGCGGCTGCGCAGGAGGCGTCGCAAGCGGCCGTCGATCTGGCTCGTACAGCCGCTGAGCAGGCCCGGGTGGTAAGCGACGATCTGCAGGCGAAGCAGAGTCAGTTGCAGGAACAAACTGCGGAGGTAGTGGCGAGCTACAACGCACTCTCCGGCGCCGAACAGGCCGAACTCGCCGGATCACCGCTACCGGAGGGCTTCGATCTGTCGAAACTCCTGTCCGGTCTTGTCCCCGGGTCCTCCTCCGGAGCCCTTCAGGCCGGTCTGACTCAGGTCGGCAAGCCGTACTCCTGGGGGGCTGCCGGCCCCGACGGTTTCGACTGCTCCGGTCTGGTGGTCTGGTCGTACAAGCAGGTGGGTAAGACGCTCCCACGGTCGAGTCAAGCGCAAGCGGCCGGTGGTACCGCGGTGGACCAAAAGGACCTTCAGCCGGGCGACCTCGTCCTGTTCTATCCAAACGCCTCACATGTCGGGTTGTACGCGGGCAACGGCAACGTTCTGCACGCGTCCACCTACGGTGTTCCCGTCAAGGTTCAGTCGATGGCGTCATACCCCTTCTACGGCGCTCGACGCTACTGATCTTCGGTAGTGACCCGGTCACGATTCTTCTCGGCGAGCCTGCTGTGCACGCTCCTCGTTTTCGCATCGGCGTGTAGCTCAGCTTCCCCGCCCAGCGAATCGTCGGGAGAGGACGGCTCCGACACTTCGACCACCACCGTCGTCAACCCCTACGAGCAGCAACGACGCGAGGGCGCCGAATCACTGCTCCGGCGTTGGTCGGAGGCAGTTCGAACCAACGACCAGGACGCCATCGCGGATGTGATCGACCCGGCGGCAGCTCCCGGTTTCCTCGCGGCGGAACTGCGCCGCGCCGACAATCTCGCCGCAGTGCCGCTCGACGAGTGGGAATACGAACTCGTGGACGAACCGGAGGTTCCCGTTCCGTCCGATATCGCCGGGCCGCTCGACGCCGCGGACGTCTGGGCGCCGTCGGTGACTCTCAGTTTCGCGGTCACCGGGCCCGACGTGGACCCGACTCGTCGACCGGTGTCGCTGCTGCTCGCGAAACGGGACGACGAGTGGCGGATCGTCTCGGACACCGTTGCTCGCGCGGATCGTCCGACGTGGCGCGGGCCTTGGGACTTCGGGCCGGTCAACGCAACATCCGTTTCGACCAGGGGCGGCACGTCCGTTGTAGTAGGACCTCCCGAGCATGGAGTGCTGATAGACCGGCTGGTTCGTGAGCTGCCTGCCGCTGTCGACGCGGTGTCCGACTTCTACGGCTCGGACTGGTCGCAGACCGCACTGATCTTTTCCTCGCGATCGCCCGAGGAATTCGCGGCCTCCGTCGGCGATGCACGAGCGGCCACCGACGTCGCGGCGGTCACGGTGTCCGACGCAATCCAACCGGATCGTCCGGTGTCGGGTCAACGGGTGGTGTTCGGTCCTGCCGCGCAGGACTTGCTCACCGAGTTCACGACCAGATCCGTTCTTCGGCACGAGCTGACGCACGTGGCAGCACGCGGGGACACCGTCGACGGGTCACCGACGTGGTTGCTCGAGGGGTTCGCCGACTTCTCGGGCTATCGCGGTTCCGGTGCCGAGTTCGCCGGACTTGCGCCGACGCTGAGTCGGGTCGTCGCCGCGGGTGGAGCGCCAACCGTGCTCCCGGAGGATTCGGACTTCACCGCGGGTGGGTTGCGGGCGACGTTGGCCTACGAGTCGGCGTGGTCGATCTGCGCCTTCGTGGTCGAGCAGTTCGGCGAGCAGGCATTGCTTGGGTTGTACGCGCAGCTCGCCACCGGTGCTAAAAATGCGACCGAAGTCGATGAGGCGCTGAGGGCAGCAACGGAGATGGGTACCCCGGAGTTCTTGCAGGCATGGGGGGCGTGGGTGCTGCAGCAGTCACGCTGACCTACGGTGGTGCAATGCCACGGACACTGCTGGTGACGAACGATTTTCCGCCGCGGCCCGGTGGCATCCAGTCGTACCTGCACAGCTTTGCCTCGAGGTTCCCCGAAGACGAACTGGTCGTGTACGCGCCCCGCTGGCGTGGGGACAGTCACGTGAAGTTCGACGCGCGCCAGCCGTTCGAGGTTGTTCGGCACCCGACGACGTTGATGCTTCCGACTCCGTGTGTTGCCCGCCGCGCGTCGCAACTCGTCCAGTCTCACTCGTGCGAGAGCGTGTGGTTCGGCGCGGCAGCCCCGTTGGCGGTGCTGGCGCCAACGCTCCGGCGTGCCGGTGCCGACACCGTCGTAGCCAGTACCCATGGCCACGAGGTGGGCTGGTCGATGATCCCTGGCGCACGATCGACGCTGCGCACCATCGGCAATTCCGTCGACACGGTTACCTACGTCAGCAAGTACACCCGCAGCCGATTCGCCTCGGCCTTCGGTCCCGAGGCGGCCCTCGAGCACGTGCCACCAGGCGTCGATACCGAACGATTCAAGCCCGACGCCGGTGCCCGCGCCGAGTTGAGGGCGCGGTACGGGCTGGGGGACAGGCCGACCGTGCTGTGCCTGTCCAGGCTTGTTCCGCGCAAGGGGCAGGACGTGCTCATCCGGTCGCTCACCGGCATCCGCAAGAGAATCGACGGTGCAGTCCTCGTCATCGTCGGCGGCGGGCCCTACGAGAAGACGCTTCGCGAGCTCGCACGCAGATCGGGTGTCGAGGAACATGTGGTGTTCACCGGAACTGTGCCGTCGGCGGAACTCGCCGCGCACCACACCATTGCAGATGTCTTCGCGATGCCCAGCCGTACTCGAGGCGCGGGACTCGATGTTGAAGGGCTCGGGATCGTATACCTCGAGGCGAGCGCCTGTGGAGTACCGGTGATCGCTGGAATGTCCGGTGGTGCACCGGAAACCGTGCTGCAGAACAAGACGGGCCTCGTCGTCGAAGGGCGATCCGTCGAGCAGATCACCGAGGCGGTCGCAAACATCCTCGGTGACCGTGCGCTGGCCGCGTCGATGGGTATGGCAGGACGCAGGTGGGTACAGAGCAGCTGGCGCTGGGACGTGCTCGCGGAAAAGCTACGCCGGCTTCTGTAGCAACTGGTGGCCGTCAGGCGTAGATCGCCTCGATGTCGTCCGCGTACGACTCGGTGATGACGTTTCTCTTCAGTTTCATCGTCGGCGTCATCTCCCCGGACTCCTCAGTGAAGTCGCTCGGCAGAATTCGGTACTTCTTGATGGCCTCGGCGTGCGAGACGGACTTGTTCGCCGCCGCAACTGCGGAGTCGATTTCGGACAGCAGATCGCCATCCTGCGCGAGATCGGCGGCTGTGGCGTCGGCGGGCTTGCTGTGGGTGGCCTTCCACTTGGACAGAGCATCCGCATCGAGAGTCACCAGAGCTCCGATGAACGGCTTCTGATCTCCGACAACGATGGCTTGACTGATCAACGAGTGCGCGCGGAGCTGATCTTCGAGACCGGCGGGTGAGACGTTCTTGCCGCCGGCGGTGACGATGATCTCCTTCTTTCGACCGGTGATGGTGATGTACCCGTCCTCGTCGAGTGAACCCAGATCGCCGGTGCGGAACCAGCCGTCGGCGAGGGATTCTGCGGAGGCGTCGTCGTTGCGCCAGTAGCCGGCGAACACCACGGGACCGCGCATCTGGATCTCACCGTCGTCGGCGATTCGCACGGAGTTTCCCGGTAGTGGACGGCCGACGCTGCCCACGCGTTGATTTCCGATGGTGTTGACCGCGAACGCGGCGCTGGTCTCCGTCAGGCCGTAGCCCTCGTAGATCGGGATACCGATTCCACGATAGAAGTGTCCTAGCCGTGCCCCGAGCGGTGCGCCTCCGGAAATGGCGAGTTGGCATCGCCCGCCGAGCGCATTTCGAAGCTTTGCGTAGACGAGTCGATCGAAGAGTGCGTGCTTGATACGCAGCGCCAAACCTGCTCCTGCGCTGTTGTCCTTCGCTTCGCTCCACGCGATGGCAGTCTCGGCCGCGGCATCGAAGATTCTGCCTTTGCCGTCGGCGTGGGCCTTCAGTTTCGCGGTGTTGTAGACCTTCTCGAAGACTCGGGGGACCGACAGAATGAAGTCCGGTTGAAAGGTGCCGAAAGTCGGTACGAGATTCGGTATGTCGCTGGTATGGCCGACGGTTGTGCCGGCGTCGAAGGCCGCGATGGTGACGGCTCGGGCGAGGACGTGCGCGAGCGGTAGGAACATCAGGGTTCGACTGCCCTCGTGGAGAAGCACTTTCAGCGATGTCTCGCGTATCCCATGGGATTCGGAGAGCAGATTGGCGTGTGTCAGCTGCACCCCTCTCGGCCGTCCCGTTGTTCCCGAGGTGTAGATCAGCGTTGCAGGATCAGTCGAACGCAGTGCGGAAACTCGTGCTCGAACCTCGTCGTCGGAGATGTTGGAACCGAGCTCGGTCAACTCGCGTATCGCGCCGGATTCGCCGGTGCCGCCGTCGATGTGGAATGTGCGCTGGACTGAAGTGGAGGCCGTGACCACCTCCGCCGTCTGTGCGGCGAGCTCGACGGTCTCGATGACGAAAAGCACCGGCTCGGCATCGGAGAGAATCCACTCGACCTGGCCGGTCGAGGAGGTTTCATAGATGGGGACCGTGACTCCACCTGATGCCCAGATCGCGTAGTCGATAAGTGACCACTCGTAGCGAGTTGAGGACATCAGCGCGACACGGTCGCCCGGCTGTATGCCTGACGCGATCAGCCCCTTCGCGACGGCTGTCACCTCGGTCGCGAACGTCTCGGCAGTGACGTCGGACCAGGTGCCCTCGTGCAGGCGACGAAACGCGATCGATTTCGGTGCAGCGGATGCGCGCGTGAACACCGTGTCGACGGCCGACGCACCGTCTTCCACGACGAATCGGGCGGGCGATGTGAACTCACGCACGGGTGACCTCCAGGAAAGAAATACAGTTAGCTCTACTCACGAGTAGCTCGGAGGTCTCACTGTAGAACCCGGCTGCGCGAGGCGAACGACTGCCTCGTGTGTGTCGAGTTTCGGTGATATGTGAAGCTCACAGGGTGAGCAGTGTGCAGGTTGCCGATCAGACCTTTGTTGCGGCCCCAGGATCGGTGGTGGCCGAAGCGCTGGCTCGACCGGACAGTTGGCGCGCCTGGTGGCCCGATCTGAGAGTGCGCGTCACCGACGATCGCGGCGACAAGGGCATCAGGTGGGCCGTCGACGGTGCACTCGAGGGCACAATGGAGGTGTGGCTCGAACCCATACCGGCCCTCGACGGTGTGATCGTGCACTACTTTCTTCATGCGGAGCCGGCATCGGGGCAGGCACGCGGTCTCGCTGACGAGAATCGTCGACGCAGGACTGCAGGTAAGGCGATGGCATTCGAGATCAAGCGACACTTGGAATCGGGGCGGGCTGCCGGGGAGCGACCCGGACATGCGTCGACCTGAGTGCCACTGTGGGGGTGGGTGGAGTTTTCGGCCCGTTCGTGTCCACCTCCGTTGTGCGTCCACCTGCCATCGTGTGAGATGAATGACGTCGCGCTACCGATGCGTGAACCGGTTTCGTGACCGCGGGCCCGGACAAGAAGAGAAGGGACACCGAGTAACAGCATGGCCGAGAAGACTCAGAGGTCGATCACGATCGATGCACCGTCCGCGCAGGTCATGGACGTGATCGCCGATTTCGATGCCTATCCGTCTTGGGTTTCGGCCGCGAAGTCGGTGGAAGTGTTGGCCACGGGTCCCGACGGCCGTGCCGACCGTGTCAAATTCGTGCTCGATGCGGGGATGGTCAAGGACACCTACGAACTCAGCTACCGGTGGGCACCGGACGGAAAGTCCGTGTCCTGGGAGCTGGTGTCGGGCGAGATGCAGAAATCCCAGGCCGGTTCGTACACGCTGGCCGACAACGTCGACGGCGGCACCGAGGTCACCTATCAGCTGACCGTCGACCTCAATATCCCCATGATCGGACTGTTCAAGCGCAAGGCCGAGAAGGTCATCACCGATACTGCGCTGAAGGAACTGAAGAAGCGGGTCGAAGGCTGAAAGACTCTCGCTCCGATGTCCGTACCGCTCTTCGTCTGTTCGTTGGGAAGGGTGGATCCGGCAAGACGACGCTGGCTGCTGCGGCGGCGGTGAAACATGCCCGCTCGGGCTCGCGCGCCCTCGTGGTCTCACTCGATCAGGCGCATTCCCTGGCCGATGTCCTGGGGTCGGTCACGCGATACTCCGCCGGTGACGTGGTTTCGGTCGAGCCGGGCCTCGATGCCCTCGAGCTCGACACCCTCGCCTTGGTCGAGGCGCGGTACCGCGCGCTCGGTGCGTTGCTTGCTGTCTCCGGCGCCGGTCACGAGCACGGCGTCAGATTCGGCGCAGTCGAGCCCGAGGAGATCGTGGGGGCACCGGGGGTGCAGGAGCTGCTCGGTCTGCAGCGCATTGCCGAACTCGTCGAGCAAGGCACGTGGGACACAGTTTTCGTCGATCTCCCCGCGACTGCGGATGCGCTCCGAACACTGCGGATGCCGGACCTGGTGGGTAGCTATCTCGAGCGGCTGTGGCCCCAGCACGATCGGATCGTTGCAGGCACAGGATCCGATCCGCGTTTGACAGTCGTCGTTGCGCTGGTGGAGCGGGTGGTCGCCGATGCCGACATCGTCCGTGGCCTGCTGTTCGACCACTCCCGAACCTCGGTAGCGATCGTGCTCACACCTGATTCGGTGGCACTCGCGGAGACCCGACGGACCCTGTCCGCGGCGGCGCTGACCGGGCTGCCCGTCGACACAGTCATGGTCAATCGGGTGTTGCCGAACTTGAATTCGGCGTCGACGACTCTGATCGGCACGCACGCGGCCGTGTTCTGGTTCGAAGGGTGGCGTTCGGCTCAGCAACATGTGCTCACGGAGATCGAGTCCGTCGCCCGAGGATACGAGCTGGTGGTGATCGAACTCACTCCGGGTGAACCGGTAGGGTTGGCCTCTCTCGGTAGTCTCGCGTTTCGGGGAGGTGCGGCGGATGCGCTCGATCGCTCCGTCGACGACGCTGCGAGCGGTGCCGAACCGGTGGTTGCGCGCGCGTCGGGCTCGGGTTTGGAATCGATTTACACGATGACGATGGTGCTGCCCGTCGTCGACCCGACGACGCTGAATCTCGGCCGAGTGGAGGATGACGTCATCATCGGCGCCGACGGAACCAGACACCGTGTCCG
This sequence comes from Rhodococcus sp. I2R, assembly GCF_020889545.1. Taxonomy (NCBI): domain Bacteria; kingdom Bacillati; phylum Actinomycetota; class Actinomycetes; order Mycobacteriales; family Nocardiaceae; genus Rhodococcus; species Rhodococcus sp. I2R. The sequence continues at coordinate 189,527 of NZ_JAHUTG010000006.1, read as the reverse complement.
TCTGGCCTCTGTGCTGCGCCGGTGCACCGTGATCGGCGCCGAGTACGAAAGCGGCATGCTCACGATCCGGTTCCGACCGGACCCGTCCCTGTGGCCGGCGTGAGGGGCGGACTCTAGGTGGACAACCAACACTCCGACGTCGCGGCCGAGCTCTGGTCGCTCGCCGAGACCGTTCTGACGCGGCTGGAGCCGCTGTTGCGTCAGGCTGTTCAAGAGCAGAGCGAGCGCCCTCGGCAGGGATGCAGTTGGTGTCCGGTTTGCGCACTGGCAGCCCTGCTGAGGGGTGAGCAGCACGAACTGCTCACCCTGGTCACCTCAGAAGGTGCATCTGTCATCGCGTTGATCCGCCAGATTGTCGCGGAGCATGTGGACCCGGCGAGTCAGCCGTCCGCAGCGCAGAGCGAGGATCGGCCCGATGGCGCAACTCATGCCGACGAGCCGACTGTTGCACGCGAGCCGGATGAGTCGGTGATTCGACGTCCAGCATTCGAACCGATTACCGTTACCGTGAAAGATTCGACCACGTCGGATTCCCAAGACTGAGCACAGTCCACTCGCCCGATTCTGCGATAGGTCGGGAGAAGTTCGTACGCCGTTCGGGGGGGCGGCCGAGGAAGGTCGGAAATGAAGCGCTATCGGGAGTCCCTGACGATCGGCATCGACGTCGGGGGAACCAGTCTCCGCGCTTCGGTTGTCGATGCCTCGGGCCACGTCATCGATTCGACGCAGTCGCCGACTCCGCACTCCGCGAAAGCACTCGAACAGGGTCTCGACCGCGTTGTGTACGAGCTCTCTGCGCGGCACCCCGTCGACGCGGTCGGGTTGGCCGTTGCCGGCTTCATCAACTCGGATCGAACTTCGGTGCGGTTCGCACCACACCTGCCCTGGGTCGACACCCCGGTTGCGCGTCAGATGAGCGAGCGAATCGGCCTTCCTGTGCTTCTCGAGCACGACGCCAACTCTGCTGCCTGGGCGGAATATCGGTTCGGCGCCGCTTCGGACGGCCGAAACGTGGTGATGGTCGCGATCGGCACAGGCATCGGTGCCGCGCTGTTGATCGACGGGCGCATCTATCGTGGAAGTTATGGTGTCGCACCGGAACTGGGGCACATCCAGGTTGTCCAGGACGGCCGATCCTGCCCGTGCGGTAAGCGAGGCTGCTGGGAACGCTACTGCAGCGGAACGGCTCTCGTTGATACAGCCGTCGAGTTGCTCGCGGCCGATCGGGGATCGTCGACGATCTTGGCGCGCGAGGTGTTCCTCGACCCGGGCTCGCTCACCGGCCGACGCATCGCCTCTGCGGCGCAGGACGGCGACGAGATCGGCCGCCGAACCATGGAGGATTTCGCGCGTTGGCTAGGCATGGGACTCGCTATGGTGAGCGACGTATACGACCCCGATCTGATAGTCATCGCGGGAGGGGTGGCGACGTCGTCGAGCCAGTTCTTGGCCGAGGCGCGTGAGCATTACTCGCGCCTGTCCACCGGCGCCGGACACCGACCGCTCGCGCGCATACGGAGCACCCAACTGGGTGAGGCCGCTGGAATGATCGGCGCCGCGGATCTTGCACGGGCCGAGTTCTCCACACCTGCTGGCGGACGTAGGATGTGATGTTTGCCGCCACTTCGCAGTTCCTGTGGCTGGGGTCATAAACGGTAGGTACAGTTTCTTTTGGTTCCTCGCATCGGGAACGTTCGAATCCAGGAAGGGCGCCATGTGGTACTGGCTGTTCAAGTACGTCCTCATCGGCCCGATCTTGGCCGCACTCGGTCGGCCGACAATCGAAGGTCTGGAGAACGTCCCGGCCCGCGGACCGATGATCCTGGCCAGTAACCATCAGGCGGTTCTGGACTCGTTCTATCTGCCGCTCAAAGTGAAGCGGCGTATCACTTTCCTTGCGAAGAGCGAGTACTTCACCGGCTCAGGCCTCAAGGGTGCGTTCCAGAAATGGTTCTTCACCGCGGTCGGTCAAGTTCCCATCGACAGGACCGGTGCCGACGCCGCTCAGGATGCACTCAACGCAGGCAAGCGTGTGATCGAGTCGGGCAAGTTGCTCGGCATCTATCCCGAGGGCACCCGTTCGCCGGACGGTCGGCTGTACAAGGGCAAGACCGGTATGGCCCGGTTGGCGCTTCAGACCGGCGTTCAGGTTGTTCCCGTCGCAATGATCGGTACCGACAAGATGAACCCGATCGGATCAAAGGTGTGGCGGCCCACCAAGATCACCATCAAGATCGGAAAGCCGATCGATTTCTCGAGGTTCGAAGGACTCGCGGGCAACAGGTTCGTAGAGCGCGCTGTCACCGACGAGGTGATGTACGAGTTGATGCTGCTGTCCGGTCAGGAATATGTGGATGTGTACGCCGCTTCGCTGAAGAAGGCGGCTGACAAGCCTGTGCTCGATGCCGAGTCATCCGGCGCGAGAAGCTCTTCCGTCGATCCTGAGCGGCTACCGAACACCAAGGCGAGCTGACCGCGAGCTCTTCCGGCCCGTCGGTCGCGCAGAAGTTCGACCCCGCTCAGGAGCTCGGCACCGCCGGGTCGAGCTGTCCGCGTTCTGCCTGGGCGCCGGCGGGGTGCCCTTTGGGGACGAACGCAACCATGGTGATCGCTGCGATCGCCCACCACACGTATGACGATGCAGCGAGCTGGTCCACGATGGGCCAATCGATCCCGGAGAACCGTCCGTCGGCCACTCGCCACTGTGGAGCGACGTAGAACAGGACGACTCCGAAAGCGACGAAAGCCATCGCGAACGCGTTCCGGCTTCGGTATGCCAACGTCCCCAAAGCCACCGCGAACGGGATTGCCCACACCCAGTGGTGCGACCACGACACAGGGGAGACCAACAGCCCGAACAGTGCGTTGACGCCGAGGGCCAACGCGCTGTGATCGGTCGCGAACGCTCGTCTCATGGCGAAGGCTGCAACGGCGAGCAGAGCGCAGGCGAGAACGATCCACACAGCTGAACGCATCGAGTCGTGGAGTCCGAAGCGGGCCAGGACGCCTGTGATGCTCTGATTCCCGGGGTACGCCGGATTTCCGATGCGGTCCGAGTCGATCAGAGTGTGGGTCCAATACTTCACCGAATCCGAGAAGGTGGCGACGAAGCCGAGTGCGGTGAATGCGGCGAAGCTGATCGCGGCGATGGTTGCAGCGCGAAAGTCCTTGCGCAGGAGGAAGTACAGAATGAACACGGCGGGCGTCAGTTTCACCGCTGCGACGAGTCCGATGAGCGCTCCGCGGGGCCAGGGGGTCTTGTCGAGTAGGCAGTCCGCGGCGACGAATGCCATCAGAACGATGTTGATCTGGCCGAAGTCGAGTGTGGAGGAGACCGGTTCGAGAATCATCGACACGGCGAACACCGCTGCTGCAGCCCAGAGCATCAGCGAAGTCGGGGTGTAGCCCAGGGAACGCAGGGTCAACACGATCGTCACGACGAGCAGCGCCAACGACAGCGTTGTGACGAGCAGTCCGGCCCAATACAGCGACATGGCCGAAAGGGGACTGAACAGCACCGCCGCGATCGGCGGGTACGTGAACGGTAGCGACGTTCCCGATTCAGTGGTGGGGATACTGCCGTACAGCGGTGATCCGCTCGCGAAGACCTGGCCACCGATGCGGTACACATCGAGATCGAGGCGGTAGAAGTCGCCGAGGTTCGGTAAATCGCGAAGCGGGGGTAGCCCGAGGAGGTTGTACGTGACTCCGGCCAGGGCGCCCGCGACTATCACGACACACGCGAGAACGGTAGCGACGGACCGCAGCTCGAGCGGAAGGCGCGAGCGTGCCGGCGAGGAAGGTGTTGTGGTTTCCGGTGGCGTGAACATCGTTCCTTCTTCTGACTGCGCTGCGCGGTAGGTACCGACGCGAGGGATACGCTGTGTGCGTGCGTTATTTCTATGACACCGAGTTCATCGAGGATGGTCGCACAATCGAGCTGGTCTCGATTGCAGTGGTATCCGAGGATGGTCGAGAATTTTATGCGGTGTCCTCCGAGTTCGACCCGGAGCGCGCCGGTAAATGGGTCCGTCGGAACGTGTTGCCCAAGCTGCCGCCGTATTCGTCACCCTTGTGGAAGAGCAGAGCTCGGATTCGCGACGACCTACTCGATTTCCTCGTGCCGTCTCCCGATGCCGAGGTCGAGCTGTGGGCATGGATGGCCGCGTACGACCACGTGGCGCTGTGCCAGCTGTGGGGTTCGATGACCGAATTGCCGCGTTCGTTGCCGCGCTTCACTCGTGAGCTTCGTCAGCGCTGGGAGGATCAAGGGAGCCCGTACCTGCCCCCGGCACCAGACGACGCTCACGACGCGCTCGCCGATGCGCGGCACAACCTGGCGAGATTCGAGGCCATCGAAGCGTCATCGGCTTGATCGACCGAGCCGCTACCGGGAGCCGCGCGCCGAGCCAGGACGACGAGCGAATATCCTGAACAGGTGAACTGGACTGTCGACGTACCTATCGACCGCTTGCCCGATCTTCCGCCGCTGCCGACGACGCTGCGCAAGCAGTTGGACGATGCCCTCGCGAAGCCCGCGGCGCAACAGCCGTCGTGGGATCCCGCGCAGGCCGCCGACATGCGCAAGGTGCTCGAGAGCGTACCGCCGATCACCGTTGCCAGTGAGGTCGAGGCGCTGTCCGATCAGCTTGCAGCTGTCGCCAGGGGAGAGGCGTTCCTGCTGCAGGGCGGTGACTGTGCGGAGACGTTCGTCGACAACACCGAACCCCACATCAAGGGCAACATCCGCACCCTGCTGCAGATGGCCGTGGTGCTCACCTACGGCGCGAGTATGCCGGTGGTGAAGGTGGGACGCATCGCAGGGCAGTACGCGAAGCCGCGTTCGTCCGACGTCGATGCGCTCGGACTGAAGTCTTATCGCGGCGACATGGTCAACTCACTCTTCGCCGACGAGGCCGTGCGGCGGCACGACCCGTCGAGGCTCGTGCGTGCGTACGCCAACGCGAGTGCCGCAATGAACTTGGTGCGAGCTCTCACCGGCGCGGGGATGGCAGATCTGCACAAGGTGCACGACTGGAATCGCGAATTCGTTGCGAGCTCACCAGCAGGAGCCAGGTACGAGGCTCTCGCCGGCGAGATCGACCGGGGACTGCGGTTCATGGATGCATGCGGAGTGAAGGACCCGAATCTGGAGACAGCCCAGATCTTCGCCAGCCATGAGGCGCTCGTGCTGGACTACGAGCGTGCGATGCTGCGGTTGGACAACGCCGACGCCGACCACCCGAAGTTGTACGATCTCTCCGCTCATTTCCTGTGGATCGGCGATCGGACTAGGCAGCTCGACGGCGCACACATCGCACTTGCCGAGTTGATCAGCAATCCCATCGGACTCAAGATCGGGCCGTCCACCACGCCCGATATGGCGGTGGAGTACGTCGAGCGATTGGATCCGACCAACAAGCCTGGCCGGTTGACTCTCATTTCCCGGATGGGCAACGGAAAGATCCGCGAGATGCTTCCGCCGATCATCGAGAAGGTCCAGGCAACCGGACATCAGGTCATCTGGCAGTGCGATCCGATGCACGGCAACACCCACGAGGCGTCCACTGGATACAAGACCAGGCACTTCGATCGAATCGTTGACGAAGTCCAGGGCTTCTTCGAGATCCACAACGGACTCGGAACGCACCCGGGCGGTATCCACGTCGAGCTGACCGGTGACAACGTCACCGAATGCCTGGGCGGTGCGCAGGAGATATCGGATCTGGATCTGGCGGGACGCTACGAGACTGCGTGCGATCCGCGGCTCAACACCCAGCAGTCGCTCGAGCTCGCGTTCCTCGTCGCGGAGATGCTGCGAGGCTGAGCTCGGCTAGCCGAAGGCCCGCGGCAGGTGGCCGCTACGGCAAGGACACCACGGTCACCGACGACCCCGGGGCAACTCTGGAACCCGGCCCCGGGGTTTGCGAGACCACGAGGGAACCATCGGTATCGAATACCTGACGAACTTGCGCCTCCAAGTCGAGTCGCTCGAGAATCTCACGCGCCGACCCGGCGGATCGTCCCAGCAGCGACGGGACCGTGACGGCGTTGGACACCTGCATTCGAACGCTGCTACCGGCGGTGACGGTGGTACCGATCTGCGGCGATGTATCGATGACCTTGCCACCGTCGGTGTTCTCGTCGAACTCCACATCGGTGGCCGAAACCGAAATGCCGATCGACGCGAGGGTCGCGACAGCATCGTCGGTGGACATTCCCGCAACGTCGGGTACATCGACGGGGGGAGCTCCCTTCGATCGCAGCACCTGGACGGTGTCCCCGACCGACAGCACTGTCCCGGGCGGCGGATCGAGTGCCGCGACATCGCCTATCGGCGCGTTCGTGCTGAAGACCTCACCGCCGTCCTCGGTAGCGAAGGTACGTTCACGCAGCTCTTCCTCCATGGCGGCGACGTCGGTGTTCGGCGGAACCTCCGGCACGGTTGGCTGTCCCAGGGATACCAGCAGGAACACGGTCTCACCCCGCGCGACCCGTGACCCTGACGCCGGGTCGGTGCCGATGAGCATGTCGACCGGTGCCGTGTCCGAGTAGGTTCCACGAGATTCGCTCGCCAGATCCGCCGATTCCAGGGCGTTCTGTGCGCTGACGAGGTCGAGTCCGCCGACCTCGGGCACGCTTGTGTAGCGACCCGACCCCATCCACCAGCCGCCGACTCCGACGAGGACCGCGAGCAAGGCAACTATGGTGAGCCAGACGACGATTGCGCGGCGAGAGCGTTGCCTGTCGGCGACGAAGTCGGGGAACTCGTATTCTCGACGTCCGACTCGACGAGGTGGGCCTGAATGAGGTGGGACTGAATCGACGTCATCCTGCTCGTCGCGAGAGGTCGGCGCGGTGTGTACACGCGTGTGATGGGTGCCCGTGCCCGCGGATGCCGCGACGACTTCGGTTTGCGGGGCCCGGGGTTGTTCGCTCTCACGGTCGGCGAATGTGGTGGGGGCGCCCAACGCTGCGGCGCTTCGATGCCCGGCCGAGCGGCGAGGCGCAGGTACTCGGTACGGCGGTAACTGGAGCTCGGCGCATACTGCGCGAAGCGCCCGTGCCATTTCATCGGCGTTCTGGAATCGTGTCGCCGGGTCTCTCTCGGTGGCCCTGCGCACCAAATCGTCGAACTCGGGCGGCACCCCGGCGATGAAACCGCCCGGACGGGGGACGTCGTTGTCGATTCGCTGGTAGGCGATGGAGAGTGAGGTGTCACCGCTGAAGGGTGTACGTCCCGTCAGCAACTCGAACAGTACGACTCCCACCCCGTAAACGTCGCTACCGGCGTTGGCCGAACCGGTGGTGACCTGTTCCGGTGAGAGGTATGCGGCAGTGCCGAGGATGACGCTTGCCGATGTGGCATTGGAAGCGGCCACAGCCCGCACGAGGCCGAAATCCGCGATCTTCACATCGCCCGAGTCGGAGATCAGAATGTTCTCGGGCTTGATGTCACGATGGACCAGACCTGCGCGATGTGCGGTGGCGAGTGCACCGAGAACCGGTCCCACGACTGCGGCCGCAGCATGCGGCGGCATCGGTCCGCGTTCGCGAAGAAGCTCCCTGAGCGTCCCACCCTCGACCAGTTCCATGACGAGGAACGCGACATCCCTGTCGCGGCCATGATCGTAAACGGCCACCAGACCTGGATTGTTCAGCCGCGCGACTGCCCGAGCTTCGAACTCGAAGCGCGCCACGAACTGCGGATCCTCGGCGAACTTGGGGTCCATGATCTTGACCGCGACAGGCCGATCCAGTCGCGTGTCCAGGGCGCGATACACCGTGGACATTCCGCCGCGAGCGATCTGGGCGTCGATGCGGTAGCGCCGATCCAGCAGTGAACCCGCCGTTACGGATCCTCCGGACATCACCGTGGTGTACCTCCTCGAGAAATGAGCACCGAATCGAGCGCTTCGAGACGATGGTAGCCAGCGCAGGTATCGCCGTAGTCTCGGCGCAACGCACCCGGACTGTGTTTTTCGCATCCGAGGACCAACCAGTTAACGTTACTGCAGTGAGCGCTATCCCATACTCCGACGACGTGTTGGCTCCCTCGGTTTCACTGCTACAGCTGGCCGATGTGAGCAAAATTCTCGAGGTTCCCAAGGCCAGGGTCGAGCAGATGCTGCGTGACCGACAGCTCATCGCGGTCAAACGCAACCGAGTCCCCGGGGTCCCAGAGGTGTTTCTGAACACTCCCGGCAAGCAGATCGTCAAGGGCCTGCCAGGCTTGCTTGCCGTGCTCCACGACGGCGGATACCGAGACGAAGAAATTCTGGAGTGGCTGTTCGAACCGGACGACAGCCTTCCCGGCACCCCAATCGACGCAATGCACGGGGATCTGATGCGCGAGGTGATCAGGCGCGCACAGGCGATGGCGATCTGAGCCTGGTCCAACCGGTGGCCACGAGGCGGGGCCCGGCAACCGAGAGTCGACGCCATCCCGGCACCCGGGCCCTCTCCTGAAGAACCCGATAACCGCCGTCCTCGACCTCGCGGAGGATCCCGCCGTAGAGCAGGAATGCCGTTCGCATGCTCGACTGCACGCGCGGGTCCAACATCTCGATGCCAGGTTCGGCGAGGCGGTAGACCGCGCGGGTGTGCGCAATCAGGTGCGCCAGGGCTCGGGAGAGTCTCTGGTCGGTGCGCCCCGAATCGCGACAGTGCCGCAGCAGTGCCTCGTCGACGCCGAAGGCGGCCAATTCGTCGGTCGGCAGGTATATCCGATCCCGGTCGAGATCCTCTCCCATGTCTCGGATGAAATTCGTGAGCTGAAAGGCTTCGCCGAGGGCAGCAGCGGGCCCTTCTGCGTTCTCGCTGGAGGCGCCGAGGATGGGCAGCATCTCGAGTCCGATGACGGCGGCGGAACCGTACATGTATTCGCGGAGTTCGGCCATTGTTCGGTAGCGCGACCGGAAGAAATCCGTGCCGGGAATGTCCATCCGCATCGAACGGAAGAACGCATAGAAGTATTCGTGGGGGATCGCGTACCGATCCACCGTGTCGACGAGGGCCGTCAGAACCTGCTCGGAGGGACTCTCGCCCAGTACCGCACCGCTCAGTGCCGAGCGGACACGGTCCTCGAGCGAGTCGACTCGCTCGGCTGCGCGCCGATCCGCCGGCGCCAGAGGGGTCTTGTCCTCGGACGATTCGTCGACGAGCGAACCGTCGACGTCGACATCGATGATGTCGTCCACCATGCGAGCGAACCCGTACAGGGCGTGCACCCCCGCGCGCTTGTCCACCGGCAACAAACGCGTGGCCAGAAAGTACGTCTTCCCGTGGCGCGCGTTCAGGTCCCGGCACAGCCGGTAAGCACCGTGCAACGCCGGATCGATTCCGTCCAGTTCACCCACGGTCGGAAGGGGTCGTCTGCGATGTGGCACGGCTTTCCTCCGGAATCGATGTATGTGGGGGCTTTCCTCGCAGCCTCAATGGATCGACGGTGGTGAGTGAGAGAGCTGCCACGACCGCGGCGAAGGTGGCGAGGGCGACGTGGCCGAGGGTGTACAACCCGATCGAACCGTCGGGTCGGAAGACGAGCATCAGCCAGGCAGACAATCCGACCAGCACCATCAGCGTGCGCGTCGACAGGGCGAAGCCTGCTGCGAGGGCAAGCGGCCACGAGTAGTACCACGGCAGAGCTGCAGGGGAGAGTACGACGATGGCGACCAGAGCGACGACGATGCCTTTGACCGCGTCTCGCTCGGTGCGTCGGTAGAACCACCACGCTCCGACGATGATGATCACGAGAGCCAGGGCGCAAATCATGCGGGTGATCTCGAGGACGGGCCCGAGGTTGGTGTCCAGGAACCACGATGTGCTCACCGTGATCAGGTGAGCCAGAATCGTCGGCAACGACAACCAGTTGATGATCTTGGCGGAGCCGGAGAGCGCGGTGAGCCAGCCGATGCCCACACCTGCCACCAGCGACGCTGCGACGAACACCGCTCCGAAGACCCCGGCCCCGGTTCCGGCCGTCTTGAGGAAGGACCTCACCGGCGACATCGGGGATCTGTTCTCCGCGATCGCACGCTCACGTTCGTGAATCATCCAGATCCACACCATGAATGGCAGCGCGAGACCGGCCGTGGCCTTGATAGCTACGGCGACTGCGACGAGCGCAACACCGCCGACGTGCTTGTGTTCGAGAACCAGCACGATGCCGGCAGTCATGAGTCCGACCATCAGGAGTTCGTTGTGAACACCACCGATGAGGTGGATGAGTACCAGCGGGTTGAGGACAGCGAGCCACAGCGCGATCGTGGGCTTGCCGCCCATGTGCGTCGCCAATCTCGGAACTGCCCACATCATCAGCGCGAGGCCGGGAAGCATGGTGATGCGCAACAGCATCGTTCCTGCGATCACGTTGTCGCCGGTGATACTGGTGATCGCCTGACCGAGCAGGAGGAAGAGTGGTCCGTACGGAGCCGTCGTCGTCGTCCAGACATTGCTGACGTTGTCGAGGAGCAGGCCGGGATTGGCCACCGGACCCACCGCATACGGGTCGAAGCCGTCGCGCAGCAGCGCGCCTTGCGCAAGGTAGGAGTAGGCGTCCCGGCTGAACATCGGGACGGACAGCAGTAGCGGGGCTGTCCAGACGGGGACGATCCACCGAAGCTCGCTCAGTGTCGTGCGCCCGCCGAGGGTTGCGCGCCCGAGACGAACCCAGGCGACGATCATCAGCACCACACCGAGCCAGACGAGGATGGACGACAGTACGAGTCCGTGGCCGAACCGCAACCACGACAGGTGCATGATCTCGAGGAGCGGATCGCGGCGACGTACGCTGCCGGCGCCGAATCCGCCGAAGGTGATCAGCACTGCACCGATCAGGCCCAGAGCTGCTGCGTGACCTTCGGGGCTTCGGAGAAATAGCGCCAACTGGCGGACCGCTGACCGGTGCGGCACCGCCGACGGCTCTTCGTGGCCCTTCGGGGCGGGACGACTTGCGCCGGAGGCTGCTGATCGCGAGACCGAGGACATCGGTACGGTCATCCTCCTCACGGCCATACGGCAGGTCGGTCTGCGATTTCAGGGTTTCTTGCGGTCTCGGTATCGATTTGCAGAGCAGGGGGTGATGCCACCGACCCACGGCCGCAGTTTAGTGCGTGAGGCAAGATTCCCAATCATCGGCGGTTCGTTTCCTGTGCGTCAGGATCGGCCGACTATACGCTCGGCGGCAAGTCTGCCGGAGACGAGCACAGTCGGTACCCCCACTCCTGGGGTGGTCGAGGAACCCGCGAGCACCACGTTGGCCAGGCCCGCCACCATGTTCTTTCTGCGGAACGGACCGGTTTGCCGGAAGACGTGCGAGGACGAGAACGGACTGCCGTCGACCATTCCCCGATCAGCCCAGGTCTGCGGCGTGTCGACGTGGTCGATCGTCATCGAAGTCGCCCCGTGGTAACCGCGTTGTACCAATTCTTGCTGCAGTTCTCTTACGTAAGGCCCCTGAAGACGATTCCAGTCCAACGGTGCACTGCGCAAATTCGGGCACGGTGCGAGAACCGATACCGGTTCGCACAACTCGCCGTCGCGTTCGACGAGCAATGCGGAATCGGTCACGCCGGGGCGGGTGATCAACAACGAAGGGTCCGTCATCAGCGAGCCTCGGCCGCGGCGCGCGGTGATCCGATCGAATGTCGACGCCCACTCCGCACCGAAGTCGATGCTGTGGTGCGATCGCGCCGGCCAGGTCGCTGTCACCTCGGTCGGAACCGTGCCGTGGAAGACCACGGCCGACGGCGACACCGAACTGTAGCCGCGGCGTCGAAAACGCGACGGCGCACCTGATTCGTCGAGCAACTGGTCCACGACCGGAAGATCCGGCGTCAACACGAGCGCGTCACACTCGAAGTCTCTGCCATCGGTGGTTCGAACGGAGCTCACCCGGTCGTGCGAGCGCGTGATGTGCGAGACCTCGGCGCCGGTGATCACCGAACCCCCGTTGCGGCTGACCGCGTCCGCCATGCCCGCGGCGATCGATGCCATACCTCCCACCGGGAAATACACCCCGAGCGAGGTGTCCATGTGCGCGATAGCGCCGTACACGGCCAGTGCCTTCGCGGGAGCCATACCGGCATACAGCGCCTGAAAGGTGAACACGCGACGCAGCCGCTCATCCTTCAAGAACTTCTCCACTCGGGGTCCGAGACGACCGAAGCCTCCGAGCCGCGCCAGTGTCAGCGTGTCGCGCAACGCGGACGGAGTGGACACGAGGTCGAGCGGCGAATCGAAGTTCGAGTCGATGTATCGGTCGAACTCGGCATCGAAAATGGAAGCCAACCAGCGACGCAGCGCGCGATACCCCTCGGCTTCGGCGGCACCGCACGTGCGGGCGACCTCCGCGGCCATCGCGTCGGGGTCGGCGTAGACGTCGATGGAACTCCCGTCGGCATAACGGGTGTGATAACTCGGCGAGAGTGCAGTGAGTTCGATTCTGGGCGTGACGGTCTCGAAGTTCTCACCCACCGCTGCCAAAGCCGACTCGATGAGATCGGGCATGGTGAGCACACTGGCCCCGTTGTCGATGTCGTACAGCCGCGAGCCGTCCTCGGCCGACACCGGATAGATGCCGACACGACCGCCGACGAAGTTCTCGCGTTCCAATACGGTCACGCGCCTCCCCGCGCCAGCGAGATGCAGCGCGGCGGAGAGTCCGGCGAGCCCCGCTCCCACAACGACGACGGACTCTGTGGGGCCGGCTATCGAGTGCACGTGTGCCTTTCGGAAGATGTAGTCGAGGAAGAAGCGGTCTAGTACGTACGTTGTGTGGCCGCGATCGCCATGGCCCGCAGTTGCGCCGCTGCGCCGGGTTCGGTGGCACTTTCGGCGAGTGTTTCCAGTGCCCGGTCGGTCAGGTCCTCGATGCGGCGCTCTACGTCAGCCACAGCACCGATATCGCAAAGAATGGATCGAACATCGGCAATTCGGTCCTCGCTCAGGTCGATCGTGCCGAGAGTCGAGCGCAGAGTTCGTGCTGATACAGGCGAATCGCGGTCCGCCAATTTCATCCCCACGGCCATCAGAACGGTGCGCTTGCCCTCGCGGATGTCGTCGCCCGACGGCTTTCCGGTGACACCGGGGTCGCCGAAAACCCCGAGAAGATCGTCTCGGAGCTGGAAGGCCAGCCCGATGTCGGTGCCGAACGATCGATACGCAGCGGTCAGATCCGGCGCGGCATCGGCGAGAACCGCTCCGATCTGCAGTGGTCGTTCGACGGTGTACGCAGCGGTCTTGTACCGATTGACGCGCATTGCGGCATCGATGGTCTCGTCGAGTCCTGCCTCTGCTTCGATGTCGAGCAACTGGCCGCCGAGCACCTCGGTTCGCATCGCCGACCACACCGGTGAGACACGTGCGGCCGCCGCGTCGTCGATGCCCGACTCTCTGAGCATGTCGTCGGCCCAGCACAACGCGAGGTCGCCGAGCAGGATTGCGGCCGATTCGCCGAAGCGTTCGGAGGAGCCGGACCAGTTCGCACTGCGATGCCGGTCGGCGAACGCGACGTGCACGGTGGGGAAGCCACGCCGCGTCACCGAGGCGTCGATGATGTCGTCGTGGATCAATGCACACGCCTGGACCAGTTCGAGTGCTGAGCAGGCGCGAACGATCGACGCCGCGCCGTCGCTGGTGCTGTTGCCACCGGCACCCAGCCAGGCAGTCCAGGCGAACGCGGGACGCACTCGTTTGCCGCCGCGCAGAACGAACTCGGTGAGTTCGCGAACGGCCGTTACGTAGCGGTCGCCGAGCTCAGCTACCTGTTCGGTCCTCGAGGCGAAGAATTCGATCAGCGCAGCTTCGACGAGCTCGCGCGGCTTCGCCGTGCCCGCGCCGAGCACGGCGGCGGTGGTGTCGGTGGTGTCGATGGTCGCGGTTGCAGGGTGCGTGGGCAGTTTGCCGGACAGGGGATCCTCCAGTCGGACGCGAGAGAGCGATGCTGCATGTCCACTTTAGCCAACGCCGACGATGTACCCGGCCATGTGAGGCTGCCGTCGACGGTGTCACAGTGCGAAACTATGATTGCGGTGTGACATCCGAAGCCGTCAGGGGGCGGCCCAGCGCGGCGCGGCTCACCCGAACTCCGTCGATAGTGGACCGGCTTCGCGACGCCGACTCCACCAAGATCCCATTCTCGGTCGAGTTCTCACCGCCGAGAGACGAGGCCGCGGAGGCCAGGCTGTGGCGGGCTGTTCGCGAGTTCGAACAGATGCAACCGGCATTTGTCTCCATGACGTACGGAGCCGGCGGGTCGACCCGTGACCGCACTGTTCGGGTCACCGGGCAGATCGCCGAGGAGACCACGCTGCTGCCCGTGGCGCACCTGACCGCGGTGTCCCACAGCGTCGCCGAGTTGCGGTCGATGGTCGGCGCCTACGCGGACCGCGGAATCTCCAACGTCCTCGTCCTGCGTGGGGACCCGCCCGGTGATCCGCTGGGCCACTGGGACAAGCATCCGGACGGGGTCGAGTACGCCGAGGAATTGGTCCGTCTGGTCCGCGAGCTGGGCGATTTCCATGTCGGCGTCGCCTCGTTCCCCCAGGGGCACTACCGCGCGATCGACCTGGAACAGGACACCAGAGTTCTCGTCGACAAGCTGCGCGCGGGCGCCGAATACTCCATCACCCAGATGTTTTTCGATGTGGACGACTATCTGAGGTTGCGGGACCGCGTGGTGGCGTGCGATCCCGAGGAGGGAGCGAAGCCGATCATTCCCGAGATCATGCCGATAACCTCCCTGCGAACGGTTCGTCGGGCGCTCGCGCTGTCGGGTTCTGCTCTACCCCGTGAGATCGACGATCGTTTCACGGCCGCAGCGGGTACCGGTCCGGAGGAAGATCGCGCGGCTGTTCGCGAGGTGGGTATCGAATTGGCGACGTCGATGTGCGAGCGGCTCATCGCCGAGGGTGCTCCGGCGCTGCACTTCATCACGCTGAACTTCGCGCGGGCCACTCGCGAGGTTCTCACCAATCTCGGTGTCTGCGAAGCTCGAGTCTGACACCCTCAGAATTCCGTCGTCAGCGGTCTGCCCTTCCACGTGGTGGTGCCCAGGCGGTGGCGGCGAAACGACTCGATAGTGAGTGCGCCATAGATCGCCACGGACACCGGGTGCGCGGTCGCGCGAGCGACGGTCCGCAGCAAGGGTGTCGAGCCACCCGATTCCGCGTACCCCGCCGCGACGCGCGAGGAGACCGCGGCGCAGTATCCGAGCAGCCCCCATCGGCGCGTCGCTCCGGACCCGAAAAGTGCGGCTGCCGGCGGCAGGAGATACATGACGCTGATCGCGCCGAGCACCGAAGCAGACCCGAAAAGACCCCCGAACGCGTTCCACAACCACCGCGTGTACCCGTCACGCACCGCAGGCCAGCCGTCGTACATGCGACATCGGACGAATTCTCCACCGGCAACGAGAACGGTGCGTCGGCCCTGTCGGCGGAGCGCGCGAGCGATGTCGAGGTCCTCGGTCGGGCTCCCAGCCACCGAAACGTGCCCGCCGATCGATCGATACGCGTTCGCGTCGAACATCATGAACTGACCGCACGCCACCACAGTGGACGGGCGTGTCGACGCGTCGGCTGCTCGTATCGGAAGTGTCGACATCCAGGAAAAGCTCAGGAGCGGTTGTACAAGGGATTCGACAAGGGTGCCGGACAGTTGCCGCGGCCAGGGGCATAGCAGCGAGGCTCCGCTGGACCGAAGGGCCGAGGCTACGGATGCGACGGCATGGCTGTCGAGACGGACGTCCGCGTCGACGAATGCGATGTAGTCGACGCTGCCACGGTCGAACGCGCGTTCCGCGAGGATTCGGCATGCGGCGGCTTT
This sequence comes from Rhodococcus sp. I2R, assembly GCF_020889545.1. Classification (NCBI taxonomy): domain Bacteria; kingdom Bacillati; phylum Actinomycetota; class Actinomycetes; order Mycobacteriales; family Nocardiaceae; genus Rhodococcus; species Rhodococcus sp. I2R. The sequence continues at coordinate 173,699 of NZ_JAHUTG010000006.1, read as the reverse complement.
GCCGGTCCAGCCCGGGGGTGGGTCCGTATCCGAACGGATCAGTTCGAACCGAGGATCCGCCGCCACCGCTCGTTCGGCGAGCGCGAAGGTGTCGTCGGTGGATCCGTCGTCGAGCACGAACACCTCGAGGTGGGGGCACCGTGCCTGTGCCCTGAGATCGACCAGAAGTGCTGGGAGTTTTTCTCTTTCGTTCCGGGCCGGGATGCAGATCGCGACGCTTTCGCGAGCGTCCGTCCGCGGCGGCGTGAGTCGGCGCATCGTGGTCGCATTGACGACCGAGAGCGCTGCGGATACCCCTGCTAGTACTGCGCCCGCTGCTGTCAGGCGTCGGATGACATCGGACGTGGCGCTCACGCAGACGAGTTGCGGCGCCGCACGGGGGGATTGCGGTTGACCCAGGCCATCGCTCCGACGATCGCAGCGACACCGATGGTCACTCCGCCTACGATTCCGGCCCAGCCGGCGAAACTGCGCGTATTGGGGTCGGGGTAGTTGACCTCGGCACGCATCGCGGTGATTTCTCCCGGGGGGAGCTTCCACGTGATGATGTTGTCGCCTTCACGAGTCCCGTTCGTCGTTCCGATACGTGCAGGAAAAGCGATGGTGAATTGAACATCGGAACCCTGAGTCGGGACCGACTGCAGGTCGGCATTGCCATCGAGGCTGACGGTGTCGCCGGAGCGCTGGAAGATCAACTGGAAGCTGCCCACCGCCTGGTCGGACATCGACCCGAGCGTCTGCACATCGCCGAACGTCAGATCGTCGAATCTGGCTTCGCTGCCGACGTAACCGTCCTGCCGATACTCGGAGACGCGGATCTTGTTCGCGAGAGTGGACGGCGGCGTGAGCGTCGGTCCGGTGTCGGTGTCCGAGGTGGGAATCGTCGCGGCGATTATCTGTCCGGACACTCGGTCGTCGGCCGACACACCCATCGAGACCTGGGCGCGCAGGCACCCGGTCAACAGGGGAGCGAGGAGCAACGCCAGGGTGAGCGCGGACAGAAGTCGGCGATGGTTGCGGGACCTGCTTTCACGGGTTGTCGACTGCACAGCGACATCGTGCCAGACAGTGCGCGTAGAGCTGTCGGTGGCGCTCAGACAGAGGCGGAGCCGGCGCGTCGGCGAAAGACGATCAGCGAACGAAGGACAGGTATCCCGATCACTCCCATCACGACAAACCCGTATATGGCCGAGTAGTGCATCTCTCCGCCGGAGAGGAGGACGGCGTGTGCGAAGGCGGACCCGAGCCAGGTCCACATGAACAACACGATGGGGACGGTATCGGATCCGGTCCCAGCGTGCGCGGCAGTTTCCGTAGCGGTGGATTCGATCGTGGTTCGCGACAGCAGGCGGGTGGCTGCCTCGATGATCGACGCCATGAGGAGCGAAACCAGAAACCAGCCGAGGTAGTTGCTCATCGGTATCGACGGGATGCCGGGCAAACCGGGGATGGGTGTCGTCCATGTCCAGTGGCCGTCGGTGACCATCTGCGTGTCGAGATACAGGTCCCAGCCCACCATCGACACCGCGGTGAGGGCAATGCGCCGCACGGACATGTTCATCGGCGACCTCTGTCTGCGTTGCAGAAGGAAAGTCACCGTGCACCAGATCGGATAGAAGCCCGCGGTCCAGGCAAACGGAATGACGGCGGGAATGCCGAAGACCTCGGGTCCGAGGCGTCCGGTGGAATAAAAGTAGCTGCCGAACGGGAAGCCGGTCGCTGTACCGATTATCTCGGAGGCGAGGCCGAGGCCGGCAGTGCCGCAGGCCATCACCGCAGCCCACCAAGGTCCCCGGGTCAGCACGGCGTGGGTGACGGCAGTTGCCGCCAAGAATCCGACGACGGCCACGGTGACCATATCTCGGGTACTTCCGCTCACGAGCGGATACACGATCTGTGCTCCGATCGCCCCCGCAGCGAGTGCTATCACTAGTTTGTTCATCGGCGTCGGGCACCGATCCATCGACGGAATCGCCCTGCGCCGGCGTCGGCGAGAGCCAACCTCGCGGCGTTGCGGCCACTCGCGGCCATCACGCCACCGCCGGGATGTGTCGAAGCGCCGGTGAGATACAAGCCGGGCGCGCCGGGAACGCGGTGCTGCGACAACTGCGGGATGGGGCGCCACATCATCATCTGGTCCAAGGACATCTCCACGTGCATGATGTTGCCTCCGACCATTCCCAGTTCCCGTTCGATATCGGCCGGTGACTGTACGTGGCGGTGCAGAATCGAACGTTGGAAACCCGGGGCAGCGGCTTCCACCTGGTCGACGATGCGGTCGGCCTCGATTTCGGCCAGATCGGTCGGGTCCACCCTGTCGGAGCTGTTTCGCCATTGCCGGCCGCCGGTCAGAGTGTGTGGCTGCCACTGCGACCACAGTGAGATCTGATGCTCACCCTCCGGGGCCACGCTGGGATCGATCGAAGTGAAGGACATGGCTAGGACAGCCGGCGTGGTGGGTAGCTCGCCGGTGAGCGCACACGCATGCGCCATCCGCAGGTGGGCTCGATCTCGGACAAGCAGTTGCAGCCCGGCCGTCGCGGACAGCGTCGACGGTGCATTCGGGTACTGGGGGAGGGCATCGGTGGCGAGGCGGACAGCCATTCCGATGCCGGGCCCGACCCGAATGCCGCGCCGCCATGTGTCGATCTGGCGTGGGTTGTGCCCACCTGCCTCCAGAAGTTTCAGTGTGGTCAGGATGTGGCAGCCAGCGACGACCATCCTGCTGCGCACGGTTCGACCGGATGCGGTACGTGTCGTCCACGCCTGTTCCGATGGGGTCAGCGCTTCGACCGCGTCGCCCGCGGTGACGCGTCCACCGCGGGATCGAAGTCTGGAGGCGAGAGCATCGGTCAGCACGCCGCTGCCACCGATGGCCCGCCCCGGCGGCAGCGTATGCATGAGAGCGGCGAATCCGACCATCGGTGCGGTCCCTGGTTCGGACATCGGGGGACCGGACTGCGCCCCGAACCATGCCAGAGCAGCCTTCAGGCGCTCGGAGGAGAACGTCTCGTCCAGCAGTGCATCACCGCTGGTGATGAATTCTCGCGACAGTGCGCTACCACCGCTCGGGGCATCCAATCCCCAGAACGACCGGAGCAGATTGGGGCCGGTGGGCGCCCCGGAGAAGGCCCGCATTGTTCGGACGCTTCTCGGTCCCCACTTGTCGACGAATTTTCGGTACGCGCGTGCGTCCTGCGACCCGCACGCCTGCGCTATGGACGAGCACGTCGCGTCCAGATCGCGTCGAAACACCAGCGGCGGTTCGTCGGTTCCCGGCGTACCCGGTGCGAACGCCCACGGATCGCACTCGACGTAGCGCAATCCGTGTTCGGCCAGTTCCAATTCCTCGATCACTCCGGTGTGCCGGATCATGATGTGGGCCGAAGAACCTCGATCCACCTGGTGACCCGGAAAGCGTTCGATCGAGGACACCCCGCCGCCGATGATCGTGTCCCTTTCCAGTACTTCCACCGATAACCCTGCGTCAGCGAGATAGCAGGCCGAGGTAAGGGCGTTGTGGCCAGATCCCACAACTACGGCGTCGATCACCACTCCAGGCTATAGGTCTTCCGCGACCGGTCGGTTGTGGTGTTGGAAGGGCGCCGGAGTTGGAACGGCAGGCGCTATTCGAACGGCAGGACGCGGCCGAGCACTGCGAAGGGGCGACGGTCACCGGCGAACGTGAAGTCGCGGAGGACATCCTCGAAACCGAGCCGACGGTAGAGTCGCCAAGCTCGGTTGTCCTCACCGGCGACCTCGGGAGTGGACAGCAGCACGTTTTTTTCCGTGCGTCCGGCCAGCAGTCGGCGCGTCAGGGCGCTGCCGAGGCCATGCCCCTGAGCGTCCGGTCGGACGTGCAACTCGGTGAGCTCGAAGTAGTCGGACAGAACTGCGTCGATGTACTCGTTGCTCTTTCCCGAACGACGCAGGCCGTCGCGGACCTGCTGATTCCACCATTGGTGGGGCGCTCCACGATATCCGTAGGCGATCGCCACGAGAGGGCTCTCGGGTGTGGGCAGGACTGCGCCGACACCGCGCCAGCCTGGCCGAAGGACGTGCTCGGACCACATCGGCGCGCGGTGGTACTCGGTGCCCTGCGGGTAGCCCATCGCCTCGACGTAGATCGACAGTGCTTCAGGCAGTCTTCGGCGGATTTCCTGGGCTGACAGGTCGACCAGGTGGGGGGTCGGTTCCGCTTCGGTGGCGACTGTTCTCAACCTTTCCTTGACTACTTGTCGGTGGGCGCAGCTATATTGAATATGTCGAACGGATGTTCGATGTCGGCGATCCGGCGAAGTCTCGAGGGAAGCGAGGGTTCGCCGGGTTCCGACCTTAGAGCGTCGTCGAGGGCCGGGCGTGGCGAAAACGCGGTCGACAACGGCGAATCGATCGGGAGGGGTTCGAGTATGGCAACACAAGGTCTCCGCGCCGGAGTTCGTCCGCCGGTGTCGCCGCGCGCCAGGCTGCTTCTCGGTCGAGCGGATGCGTTCTTGTCCGGTTCGATAGGCGCAGCTACGGCATCGGACCAGTTTCTCGACTGCTACACCGCTGCGTTGCGTGGGGCCGCTGCAGTGATCGAGGCCGCGCCGATCTCGACGGCACGGGCGCGTTCTCGGAATGCGTGGGTGTTGTTGACCAAGGCAGCGCCCGAACTGGAAGCGTGGGCGGAGTACTTCTCCGGCTACTCGGCAACACGGGCAGCGGTTCTCGCAGGATTGTCGAGGTCGATCGACCTCGACATGGCTGACGATTTCTATCGCCAGGTGGGGCGGTTCCTGCACGTGGTCGAGGAATATATCGGGGCGGATTCCCGCCTCGACCCTGTCGGCGCCCATCCGCGCTCGATGACCGCGTGAGAGGGCGCATTACACCGAAAACGGAGCGGTAACGTGGTCGAAGCGTCGCCCTCGGGCCGGATCGCGGACCGAATCCGGTGGCGGTCCGGACCTCAGCGCAGGGACTCTTCGAACATTCTCAGGAACACATCGACCGAGTAGGTGGTAAGCGGGCGATTCTGCTCGTATTATCAACGGTAGGTAGCCGCCAAGGTCAGCTTCCCGTCGTTTCGCACCCGAAATGACTTTCAATATCTGTGCAGGGGGAGGTACCGTGCCACTCTCCGAGCACGAGCAGCGCATGCTCGATCAGATCGAGAGCGCTCTCTACGCCGAGGATCCCAAGTTCGCCTCTCACGTGAGAAGCGGCCGTATGCGTACGGCGACGAGCAAGCGGCGCTTTCAAGCGATCGCGCTGTTCGTATTGGGGCTTGTTCTTCTCGTTTCCGGTGTGGCTATTCCATTCCAGCCCGGCGGGTTCCCGGTGATCAGTCTTGTCGGATTCGCGTTCATGTTCGGCGCCGGGGTTCTGTATCTGCTCGGTGGCCCCCGCGGCGGTTCGTCTGCCTCGGAGGAGGACGCGGCGTCGGGCGAAAGCTCGGGCACTGCGGCCGCAGGTCCTGGGAAACGCAGCAGTTCGGGACAAAAGTCGAAGCCGGGCCGCAAGGGCGGCAGTTTCACTTCGCGAATGGAAGATCGGTTCCGGCGGCGGTTCGAACAGGAGTGAACTCGATGAGCGGTGACGGGGTCCGAAGGACTACGGCACCACTCGTCATCACATGAAACGTGCGCTCGTCCCCCAAAGGTCGAGCGTCACTACAAGTTTGATCGTCACTATTCTGATTGTCGAAGCGGCGTCTACCACACGGTAGGCGCCGCTTTTGCATGCGCTGGCCGAATTCCCGCAAGTCACTGATCGGGCTCGTGCCGGCTGAGGTTCCCCACTCTCACCCACTCGATCGGCGGTGGCCACGCCGATCCCCACTTCCCCCCACCGATTTTGCATACCGACTTGCAGCGAGCGGCATCCTGGCTTTTACCTGGGGTTTTGCACCTCGACTGCGGTCCGATGCCCTTCGCTGGTTCGCGGCGGTGCGCATGTCGCAGAATTCTTCCCCACTGTCTTCCACGCGCTCGAGCTGGAGTTTTGTGATGATTGTTCGGAAAGAGTGCGCTGGCGGGATTGTATGTGGGGGAAAGTGGGGTAAAGTGGTGGAAGCGAAGAGAGTGGGAGGTGTCGAGTGTTCCTCGGTACCTACACGCCCAAGCTCGACGACAAAGGCCGGTTGACGCTGCCGGCGAAGTTCCGCGAAGCGCTGGAGGGTGGGTTGATGGTGAGCAAAGGTCAGGACCACAGCCTCGCCATCTACACCCAGGACGCCTTCGCGGAAAAGGTGCGGAAACTGACCGAGGCCTCGCGCTCCAACCCGGTTGCTCGCTCGTACATACGGCAGCTCGGCGCGGGCACCGACGAGCAGAAGCTCGACGGCCAGGGGCGAATCACCCTGAGGGCGGACCACCGCCAGTACGCAAACCTCGAGCGCAACGTCGTGGTGAACGGATCCATCGAGTTCATCGAGGTCTGGAACGAAGAGGCGTGGGCTCGTTACTCGGCCGAGAGTGAGCAGAGTTTCTCGGATGCGTTCGACGAATCGCTGGAAGGCATCGTGTAGCCGCCCGGATCAACAAGCCGAGTGCCGCGAGGCCTCTGCCCGATCAGAACCCTGACGTTCTTCCCCAACGCCAGGTTTCGCAGATCAGGACCCTGACGTTCTTCCCCAACGCCAGGTTTCGCAGATCAGGACCCTGACGTTCTTCCCCAACGCCAGGTTCCTATCGGACAGGGACCTCGCGGCATTCGCCCCCATCATCGATCTATGTGAGCACCGCACGAGGGTGTTCACAAGCAAGACCGGGAGGAAACATTGTGGAAGGCGACACGAACTCGCCCGACCCGGAGATCGCTCCCGAGCTAGTCGGAACGTCGAAGGCGTTCGAACCCGAACATATTCCAGTTCGACTGGGCCGGGCAGATGAGCTTCTCGGACCTGCACTGACTGCAGTTGCGGCGCGAGGTGAGTCGCCGGTCATGATCGACGCGACACTCGGTCTCGGCGGTCATTCGGAGCATTTCCTTCGTACCTATCCGACACTCCAGTTGATCGGACTCGATCGCGATCCGGATGCACTCCGGCTCGCGAGCAAGCGTCTCGCCGGTTTCTCCGATCGGACGACGTTCGTGCACACCACCTACGACGGAATCGGCGCTGCGTTGGAAGAGTCGGGGTTGCCGGAACGTGACGCGGTGCATGCGATCCTGTTCGATCTCGGCGTTTCCTCCATGCAACTCGACGAAGCCGAACGTGGATTTGCGTACTCGGTGGATGCTCCGCTGGACATGCGCATGAATCCCACCGTGGGTATCACCGCGGCGGACGTTCTCAATACTTATTCGCACGGTGAGATCGCGCGCGTCCTGAGCACTTACGGCGAGGAGCGGTTTGCGGGCCGGATAGCCTCCGCGGTCGTTCGACAGCGCGAAGCGAAGCCATTCACCACCAGTGCCGCGCTTGTCGAACTGCTCTACGCGTCGATCCCTGCTGCCACTCGACGAACGGGTGGCCATCCCGCCAAACGAACGTTTCAGGCGTTGCGGATAGAGGTCAACGGTGAGCTGGACTCGCTGAAGCGGGCAGTCCCGGCAGGTCTCGACGCGCTCGCGGTCGGGGGTCGGGTGGTGTTCATGTCGTACCAATCGCTCGAGGATCGCGTGGTCAAGAGGGAGCTGGCGCCGCGCGTCAAATCGACGAGCCCCGAGGGGCTTCCCGTTGAGCTTCCGGGTATGGGGCCTGAGTTTCGTCTGCTCACCAGAGGTGCCGAGCGCGCCTCTGACCAAGAAATCGAAGAGAACCCGCGTTCGGCGCCAGTACGTCTGCGCGCGGCGGAGCGGATTGCGAGGAAATCGGTATGACTGTCACCGCGGGTACGGCTCCGGCGAAGCGTCGGCGACGGTCGAAGGCATCGGAACCCGAAACTGGGCGTTCCGGAGCGGCTCTCCGCGCATACGAGAGGCGTCAGCAGCGGGCCAGCGCTCGCGGGTTGGGTGCCGGAAATCCGGCGGAGCGTGGATCTCTGACTGCATCCGCGATCACTGCCCGAATTCCTTTCGTGGCGCTGATCATCGGATTGCTTTCGCTGGGACTGGGTCTGACCCTTCTGCTCACGACCCGTTCTGCGGGTGACTCGTACATGCTCAGTGACGCGAAGGCCTACAACCAGAGTCTCGTCCAGGAACGTGCGTCGCTGCAGCGGGACGTCGAGCTTGCGGATTCCGCGCCCGAGCTGGCCCGAAAAGCCGCAGAGCAGGGCATGATTCCTGCCCTCGACACCGCGCGCCTTCTCGTCGCGGAGGACGGCTCGGTCCAGGTGATCGGTACGCCACAGCCTGCGCAGGGCGCGCCCGTGGCCCCGTTGGATCCCCCGTCGGAGGTGGCTGCAGCGAACTCGGATCGATCGACGGGATCGTCCGAATCCGGTTCTGCCGGCAGCTCGAGCAACTCCCTGCCTGCGCGTGCCGCTACCTCGGCAGCCGACTCCGTCCCGCGTGCCAGTTCGGTCCCACCAGTCACACGCGCCACGCCGAACACATCGAATGCCGCTGGAACCGCAGCCCTCGGTGAACAATTGGTTCCCATGAGCATCCCGTCGGCGAGTCCTTCGGGTAGTCGGCAGTGACCAGGCCGTCCACCGGAAGACCTCGCCGTAAGCCGCTGTCGCGGAATGCATCCGACGATCAGGGATACGGCGTCCCGCGTCGTCGAGCCGAATCGTCTCGACGTCCGGGAGCCCCCGCCGGTCGACCGCGCGCGGGATCCGATACACGCTTCGATGCGTCGTCCTTCGCTTTTCGAAGCGGGTTCGGCCGCATCGCCATGTTCGGTGTACTGGCCGTGGTGGCCCTGCAGTTGGTTTGGATCATGGGAGTCGACGGGCACCGACTCTCCGCCGAGGCGGCCTCGCAACGAACCACGACGCTCGTCGATCCGGCGACTCGAGGCTCGATCATGGACCGCAACGGCAATCCCATCGCATTCACGATGGAAGCGAAAGCGCTGACCTTCCAGCCTGTCCGGGTTCGCCGTGAACTGGACGAGGCGCGCGCGAAGGATCCGACGAACCCCTCCACGCAAGACCGACTCGATGCGATCGCGGCCGGGATACACGATGAACTGGGCGATCTCGCACCCGAGGACGTCATTCTCGACAAACTCGAAAGCGACGACACCTTCACCTATCTGGTGCGCGGAGTGGATGCGACCATCGCTACGCGGATCAGCGAAGAATTCGAAGAAGTCGGTCTCGAACGACAGGACATTCGCGAGTACCCCGGTGGGTCCCTCGCTGCCAATCTGGTGGGAGCAACCGGCTGGGACGGTCACGGACTCTTGGGGCTCGAAGACTCTCTGGACTCGACGTTGGCCGGAACCGATGGGTCACAGACCTACGATCGCGGGTCCGACGGCGCTGTCATCCCAGGTAGCTGGCGGGACAAGCAAACGGCCGTCAACGGTTCCGGTGTCGAACTGACCATCGACGCCGACCTGCAGTACTACGTGCAGCAGCAAGTTCAGCTCGCCAAAGATCTGTCGGGAGCAAGGAACGCTTCGGCAGTCGTGCAGGATGCGAGAACCGGTGAGGTTCTTGCGATGTCCAACGACAACACGTTCAACCCCGGTATCGGTGTCGGAAACAACGACCGAAGCAAAGAGATGGGCAACCTCGCTGTCTCCACACCCTTCGAGCCCGGCTCGGTCAACAAGATCATCACTGCAGCGGCGGCGATCGAGTACGGACTGACAACACCCGAAGAGGTACTGCAAGTTCCCGGCAACATCTTCATGTCGGGTGTTTCGGTGAAGGATGCGTGGGAGCACGGCCTCGCGCCCTACACCACGACCGGCGTGTTCGGTAAGTCCTCGAACGTCGGCACCCTGATGCTTGCCGAGCGCGTCGGTGAGGATCGCTTCGCGGACATGCTGGCTCGTTTCGGTCTCGGACAGAGAACGGACGTCGGCCTACCCGGAGAGAGCGCGGGAAGCGTGCCGAATCGCGATCAGTGGTCGGGTGGCACGTTCGCGAACCTCCCCATCGGGCAGGGCCTGTCGATGACCCTGCTGCAGATGACTGCGATGTATCAGGCGATTGCCAACGACGGAGTACGCATCCCGCCGCGCATCGTCGATGCCACGGTCGACCCGGACGGAAACCGGACAGAGACCGAACAGCCTGAGGGTGTCCATGTCGTCAGTCCGGAGACGGCGTCGACCGTCCGGCAGATGTTTCGATCGGTCACCCAGGACGACAACGGCAACCAGCGAGGTACCGGCGTCGCAGCGGGCGTCGAGGGCTACCAGATCAGCGGCAAGACAGGCACCGCCCAGCAGGTGGATCCCAATTGTGGCTGCTACTCGAACTCGGACTACTGGATCACCTTCGCTGGTATTGCACCTGCGGACGATCCGCGCTACGTGATCGGAATCATGCTCGATGCTCCAACGCGGAGCGCCGATGGTTCCGGAGGGCAGTCGGCCGCGCCGTTGTTCCACAACATCGCCAGCTGGATGCTCGAACGCGACAGCGTGCCGTTCTCTGCAGACCCCGGTCCGAAGCTGGTTCTGCAAGCCGATTGAGCGTGATCGACCTCTCGGCCCATGGGTCGGGGGGCTGGGGGACCGGCACCCGCCGGTAACCTGACCCTTCGGTCCTCGTGCTCGGTTTCGAAATGTCGCTTTCCTCGACCTTTCGTTTCGGCCCGAGCGCAACCACCGTCTCAATGTCCCGCGCCAGCAGTTCAGCAGAAAGGAGCACAGTGTCTGTGCCAGCCGAGCCACAGCCTGCTCCGACCCCGTCCCGACCCTCGAACCCCCCGCACACCACTGTCGAGGAGATCGCCGCCGCTGCGGACGCCACCGTCGTGCCGGCCGCAGACGGACAACATCGAATGGTGACCGGTGTAGACTTACGTGCCCAATCCATCCTCGACGGCGATCTTTTCGCTGCCTTGGCCGGATCGACTGCCCACGGGGCATCCTTCGCCGGTGACGCGATCGAGCGCGGAGCTGTCGCGATCTTCACCGATTCGGCGGGCCTCGAGATCCTGCAGCGACAGTTCCCCGTTCTACCGGTACCGGTGCTCGTGCACGACCGCCCGCGTACCGTGCTCGGCGATATGTCGGCACTCGTCTACGGACGACCCTCGGAAAAGATGACCGTGATCGGGATCACCGGTACATCGGGCAAAACGACGACGGCGTACCTGCTCGAAGCGGCCTTGACTGCCGCGGGCCGCCGCACCGGATTGATCGGCACGATCGAAACCAAGATTGCGGGCGCTCGCGTACCCAGCGCCCTGACAACACCGGAAGCGCCGCAGCTACACGCCTTGTTCGCATTGATGCTCGAACGTGGCCTCGACACCGTCGTGATGGAAGTTTCGAGTCACGCACTCTCACTCGGACGAGTGGACGGAACCGTGTTTTCGGTCGCTGCCTTCACCAACCTCTCGCAGGATCATCTCGACTTTCACGGCACCCTCGAGGACTACTTCCTCGCCAAGAGTCGACTGTTCACAGCGGATTCGCGTGTGCGATCCCAGTCGGCGTGCGTCTGTGTCGATGACGACTGGGGCCGCCGCATGGCCGACGTCGCCGCCTCGGGGGGATCCGATGTGATCACCGTGTCGGTGACCGGCAGTGCCGACTGGACTGTCGCCGATTGGGCGCCGGATCCCAGCGGCGCCCAGACCTTCACCCTGCTCGGCCCCGGCGGATGCCGTCACCACGCGTCGATACGGCTGCCGGGACGCTACAACGTCGCCAACGCGGTGCTCGCTGCCGCGATCTGCGCGGTAGCTGGCGCGGACGTTCAACGGGCGGTGGCCGGAATGAAGGAGGTCGACGTACCGGGACGAGTGCAGCGCATCTCCCGGGGTCAGAATTTCCTGGCAGTGGTCGACTACGCCCACAAACCCGCCGCAGTCGAGGCAGTTATCGAAACCTTGCGCAAGCAGACCACCGGCAGAGTCGCCGTCGTGCTCGGAGCCGGGGGAAACCGCGACACCACGAAACGAGCGCCGATGGGCGCAGCCGGTGCCAGAGGCGCTGATCTGCTGGTCATCACCGACGACAACCCGCGCTCGGAGGATCCGACGGCCATCCGGGAGGCTGTACTGCTCGGCGCCATGTCACTCGCTCCCGAGGAGCGCGGAGAAGTGAGGAACGTCGAGGGCCGCGCGAACGCCATTTCCGAGGCCGTGCGGTGGGCGCAGGACGGCGACGTCGTTCTCGTCGCAGGTAAAGGGCACGAGACAGGGCAGGAGATCGGCGGCGTGAAGTATCCGTTCGACGACCGTGTCGTGCTGGCAGACGCCATCGATCGAAAGATCGGCCAACAAGCAGGAGCGACCTCGTGAAAGCCATGACCATCGAGCAGATCGCCGACATCGTCGGCGGGAAGCTCCACGATGTCGACGACCCGTCCCGCGTCGTCGACGGCGCCGTCGAATTCGATTCACGCAGAGTTGCTCCCGGGGGGCTCTTTCTCGCGCTGCCTGGCGCTCGCGTGGACGGACACGACCATGCGGTCGCCGCGGTGAATGCGGGTGCGGTGGCAGTGTTGGCTGCTCGTCCGCTCGGTGTGCCGAGTATCGTGGTCGACCCGATCCCGCACGATGGCCGAGCAATGGCTCTCGAACACGACGCCGACGGGTCGGGCGCAGCGGTGCTGACCGCGCTCAGCGCGTTGGCCCGTGCCTCGGTGACGGAGCTGACAGCCACCTCGGGGCTCACCGTCGTCGGCGTCACCGGATCATCCGGCAAGACCTCGACCAAGGACCTGCTGGCATCGGTCCTTCGCCCGCTGGGCACAGTCGTCGCGCCGCCCGGATCGTTCAACAACGAACTCGGCCATCCGTGGACCGCGCTGCGCGCGGACGAGGAGTCCGATTTTCTCGTTCTCGAGCTGTCGGCGCGCGGTGTCGGTCACGTGGCCTCGCTGGCGCACGCGGCCCCGCCCCGCATCGGTGTCGTTCTCAACGTGGGTACGGCTCACCTCGGTGAGTTCGGATCGAGAGATCGGATCGCTCTGGCGAAGGGTGAGCTGGTCGAGTCGCTCCCCAGCGAGGCAGACGGGGGAGTAGCGGTGCTCAATGCCGACGATCGCCTCGTCCTCGAGATGAAATCTCGGACCTCGGCACGCGTGGTGACTGTCGGGCACTCCGCCGATGCGGACATTCGTGCCGAGAACGTGGTGCTGGACGACCATGCGCGTGCACGTTTCACCCTGGTGACCCCGGTCGGCCGCACCGAGATCGAGCTGGCCGTGCACGGTGAACACCAAGTCGGTAACGCACTGGCCGCGGCAGCAGTGGCGCTCGAATGCGGCGCCGAACTCAGCCAGATAGCTGACGCGCTCGCCGGCTCGGCTGCGGCCTCGGCCCGACGCATGGATGTGCGCACTCGCGCCGATGGGGTCACCATCGTCAACGACTCCTACAATGCCAATCCGGATTCGATGCGGGCTGCGCTCAAGGCGTTGGTGTCGATGTCGAGGTCCGGAGGTGGCCCGCCCAGACGTACCTGGGCGGTGCTGGGCGAGATGGGTGAGCTGGGACCGGATTCGGTGGTCGAGCACGACGCGATCGGACGGCTCGCGGTGCGTCTGGACGTCAGTCGGCTGATCATCGTGGAGTCCGGAAGGCCGACACGGGCAATGCACCAGGGGGCGGTGATGGAGGGGTCCTGGGGTGAGGAGTCGATGCTCGTCCCGGACCACGCAGCAGCAGTCGCGGTGCTCGAGGCCGAGTTGGAGCCCGGTGACATCGTGCTGGTCAAAGCATCTCAGTCGGTCGCACTGTGGTCGGTTGCCGATGCGCTCGTACAGAACACCGCTGCGGATGGGGAGAAGGACATCATGACACCGGAGGAATCGCAGTGAGACAGATCCTCTTCGCTGGAGGTATTGCGCTCGCAGTCGCGATTCTGCTGACGCCGGTGCTGATCAAAGCGTTCTCGAAGCAGGGCTTCGGCCAGGAGATCCGAGTCGAGGGCCCGGCCAGTCACCAGTCGAAACGCGGCACCCCGACCATGGGCGGCGTCGCCATACTCGCCGGCCTGTGGGCCGGCTACTGGGGCTCGCACCTCATCGGCGTCGGCTACGACGCGGACGGTCCATCGGCGTCGGCTCTCCTCGTGCTCGGGTTGACCACGGTGCTGGGGCTCGTCGGGTTTCTCGACGATTTCATCAAGATCCGCAAGCAGCGCAACCTCGGACTGAACAAGACCGCGAAGCTGGTTGGGCAACTCGTCGCAGCCGTTCTGTTCGGAATACTCGCCCTGCAGTTCAAGGGTGAGAACGGACTCACCCCGGCCAGTCAGCAGCTCTCCTACGTCCGCGATATCGCGACCATCAGCCTGGGTCCCATCGTGTTCATCGTCTGGTGCTACTTCCTGGTGACCGCCTGGTCCAATGCGGTCAACCTCACGGACGGCCTCGACGGCCTCGCGGCGGGCTCGATGACATTGGTGCTCGGTGCCTACACCGTCATCACGTTCTGGCAGTACCGGCAGGCATGTTCCACCAACCCCGGACCGGGTTGCTACGACGTACGCGATCCGTTGGACCTCGCACTCATTTGTGCTGCAGCGGCCGGTGCCTGTATCGGCTTCCTTTGGTGGAACGCCGCCCCGGCGAAGATATTCATGGGCGACACCGGTTCGCTCGCACTCGGTGGGTTGATCGCCGGTCTGTCCATCGTGACCCGGACCGAGCTCATCATGGTTGTCATCGCAGCGCTGTTCGTGGCCGAGGCGGCCTCCGTCGTGATCCAGGTTGCGGTATTCCGAACCAGCAGGCGTCGTGTCTTCCGGATGGCTCCGTTCCATCACCACTTCGAACTCGGTGGCTGGGCAGAAACCACGGTGATAATTCGATTCTGGTTGTTGGCCGCAATCGCGTCGGCGGTGGGTCTCGCGCTGTTCTACAGCGAGTATCTCGCCGCGGTCGGCGGCTAGGCCGCTGTGTCCGAAGATGCTGTGTCCGAAGATGCTGTGTCCGAGGGTCTGGACTGGTTGAAGGGTGAGACCGTCCTCGTGGCCGGCGGGCGGATATCGGGCCTCGCGGCAGTGGTGCCGCTGCGCGAGCTCGGCGCCGAGGTCGTGGTCACCGACTCCGACCCGGATGCGATCGAAGCCGCGCGCTCGGTCGGTGCGGCGGGAGTGCGCCAGGATGAGCTCCTCGCCGACGAAGCGATGCTCGACCGGATCGCACTGGTGGTGACCAGTCCCGGATTTCGGCCTGACGCGCCCGTGCTCGCCGCAGCCGCGCAGCGCGGGATACCGATCTGGGGTGATGTCGAGCTGGCCTGGAGGGTCGACCGCGCGGCTATCTACGGGCCACCGGCGAAATGGTTGGTGGTGACCGGAACCAACGGAAAGACAACGACGACATCGATGCTCGCGTCGATCCTGTCGTCCGCAGGTCTGCCCAGTGCCGCGTGCGGCAACATCGGTCTTCCCATCCTGGACGCACTGCGCGCCACGCCGCACCCGACGGTGCTTGCGGTGGAACTCTCCTCCTTCCAACTTTTCTGGGCGCCTTCGGTGAAACCGGATGCGGGGGTCGTTCTCAACATCGCTGAGGATCATCTGGACTGGCACGGCGGAATGGACGGCTACACCTTGTCGAAAGCTCGCGCGCTGACCGGGGCTGTCGCGGTTGTCGGTCTCGACGATGCCCGAGCAGCCGCGTTGGCGAGGACGTCGCCGGCGAATAAGGTCGTCGGTTTTCGCCTGGCGGAGCCGAGCCGCGAAGAACTGGGAATACGCGACGGATACCTGATCGACGACGCGTTCGGTGCTGCGCAGCGACTGCTGCACACAGATGAGATCGTGCCTCAGGGCCCGGCCGGGTTCATGGACGCGCTCGCCGCTGCCGCACTCGCCCGTTCCATCGGGATCTCCGCCGAGCATGTCGCCACCGGACTACAGACGTACAGCGTGGGCCCGCACCGCGCCGCGGTGGTCGCAACGGTTGCCGCGGTGACGTTCGTCGACGACTCCAAGGCCACGAATCCGCATGCGGCGCGGTCGTCGCTGCTCGCCTACGAACGGGTCGTCTGGATAGCAGGAGGACTGTTGAAGGGCGCGTCCGTCGACGAACTCGTCGCCGAGATCGCCCCGCGGCTCGTAGCTGCCGTGGTGATCGGGCGGGACGGGGCGCAGATCGCGGAGGCTTTGGCGCGACACGCGCCGAATGTTCCGGTCGTGACGTTCCCGCCGGGAGACGATACGGGTGTGACTCATGTGGCGGAAGATGCGGATGTAGTGATGCGAGCCGTCGTGCGAGAGGCCGCGTCTCGCGCACAGCCGGGAGATACCGTGCTTCTCGCGCCCGCCGCAGCGTCCCTGGACATGTTCGTCGATTACGGGCACCGAGGCCGAAGCTTCGCCGAGGCGGTCCTCGCGCTCGACGGCGCCGAGATCGGGCGCGCCGGCGGGCACTCCTCGTGAAAGGGACCGGCGAGCGGAAGTCACCTTCGCCGCGCACCAGAATCGGCCTGTGGCTGGAACGGCCGCTGGCATCGTTTCACCTGATCGTGACCGTCGCAGCCTTGCTGACGATCCTCGGGCTGGTCATGGTTCTCTCGTCCTCGGCCCCCGAGGCCTACGCGGCGGACGGCTCCGCGTACTCGCTCTTCACACAGCAGTTGATCGGTGTCGGTCTCGGCGTAGTCGGCTTCTACATCGCGCTGCGGATGTCGGTTCGCATGCTGCGCAAACTGTCTTTCCCGCTGTTCTGCATGTCCGTCGTGATGCTGATGATGGTGCTGATTCCTGGCGTCGGCTCCGAGGGTGCGGACGGCGCTCGTCGCTGGTTCAACGTCGCCGGAGTCTCGTTCCAGCCTTCCGAGCTGGCGAAGGTGACACTCGTCCTGTGGGGCGCACACCTGTTGGCCTCGCGGCGCAGCGAGCACGCCAGTCTGAAATCGCTGCTGATTCCACTCGTCCCGGCCGCGCTGCTCATGGCCGGACTGATCGTCCTGCAGCCCAACCTGAGCACCGCGATCGCCATCGGGATCATTCTGGTTGCGTTGCTTTGGTTCGCTGGCCTCCAAGCTCGGTTGTTCGCAATCCTGGTCGGAGGTGGTCTCGCTGCCGCAACGGTGTTGGCCTTCACGGCCGGGTATCGATCGAACCGAATCAAGGCATGGCTCAACCCCGGAGACGATCCACAGGGACTTGGATACCAGTCCAATCAGGCCAGGTTCTCCCTCGCGGACGGTGGATTGTTCGGCGTCGGACCTGGCCAGAGCCGGGCCAAATGGAGCTATCTACCCAACGCGCACAACGACTTCATCTTCGCGATAATCGGCGAGGAACTCGGCTTCATCGGTTGTATGGCCGTGCTCGGTCTGTTCGCCCTCTTCGTCTACACCGGTCTGCGTATCGCGGCGCGTTCGGTCGATCCATTCCTGCGCCTTCTCGCGGCCGGCGCAACGACATGGATTTTCGCACAGGCAATGATCAACATCGGGTATGTCGTCGGACTACTGCCGGTCACCGGACTGCAGCTCCCGCTGGTGTCCTACGGTGGATCGTCTACGGCGATCACACTGCTCATGTTCGGAGTGATCGCCAATGCTGCGCGGCACGAGCCCGAGGCAATCGCGGCGCTGCATGCGGGCCACCAGTCTCGACTCGACCGGGTGCTACGCCTGCCGATGCCCGCCTCCTACTCACCACTGCGGGCAGCCGCGGCCCGCTCTCGCTCGACGCGCCCCGCTCTCGGGGCCGCCGAACGCCGCCGATCCGAAGCGCGAGAGGCAGCACCGCGACCACGCGGTGGTCGCGATATGGCCGAAGTCGGTGGCAGAGCGGGCAGAGAGCGTCAGCCCGTCCCAGGTCGAAGGCGCGCGGACCCCGGTGTTCGCGGCCGCGGGCAACCCGCCAATGGGCGCAGGCACCCCGATGGGCGAGGATATCGAGGGTGAATGCTCCAACTGAACCGTTGTCGGTCGTCCTGGCAGGTGGCGGCACCGCCGGGCACATCGAACCCGCGATGGCTGTAGCCGACGCTCTCCGTGCGCTCGATGCCGACGTGCGTATCACCGCACTCGGTACCCAGCGTGGCCTCGAAACGACGCTGGTCCCTGCTCGTGGATACCGCCTCGAACTGATACCTCCGGTACCGCTGCCCCGCAAGCCCACGCTGGATCTGCTGCGGTTGCCCGCTCGGGTCGTCCGGTCCGTGCGGCGGACCAGGGCCGTGCTCGACGCTACCGACGCGGATGTGCTGGTCGGCTTCGGTGGTTACGTTGCCCTACCCGCCTATCTGGCTGCACGCGGCGGTCTGGGTCGCCGGCGAGCAGTTCCCATCGTGGTCCACGAGGCGAATGCCAGCGCAGGAATCGCCAACAAAGTCGGCGCGCGGCTGGCTCGGCGCGTCCTGGCAGCAGTCCCGGGTAGCGGGGTCAAGGCCCGCGGTTCCGACGAGGCGGAGATCGTCGGCATTCCGGTGCGCCCCACCATCACCGGACTGGATCGCGCCGCAACCCGCGAACAGGCGCGCGAGCATTTCGGCCTTCCGTCTCACGGACCGGTACTGCTCGTCTTCGGGGGCTCGCAGGGTGCGAGGTCACTCAACGAAGCCGTCGCAGGCGCAGCTACGGAGCTCGCCGAGGCCGGCATCTCCGTTCTGCACGCACACGGCCCGAAGAACACCGTGGACGTCGCGGTGAACGAATCCGCCGTTGTCGATGGCAGGCCCGCCGCGCGGTACGTTGCCGTCCCCTACCTGACTCGTATGGACCTGGCGTACGCCGCCGCAGACTTGGCGATCTGTCGATCGGGTGCGATGACGGTCGCCGAGGTCTCGGCGACCGGTCTGCCCGCGATCTATGTTCCTCTTCCACACGGAAACGGCGAGCAGGAACTCAACGCCCGGCCGATCGTCGAGTCCGGAGGCGGCATACTTCTCGCGGACAGTGCGTTGACCTCACGCTATGTGGCGGAGAAGATCGTCGAGTTGATCACCGACTCGGCGGCGCTGACACGGATGTCCGCTGGAGCATCGAGTGCAGGTCATCGTGACGCAGCCACGACCGTCGCGCGCATCGTGCTCGATGTGGCGTCGAGACACAGAAGCGAGGCCCTGGCGCAGTGACGAGTGAGTCGAAGTGACAAGTGAAGGGACGGACATGTCCGAGCTTCCCGCAGAGCTGACGCGGGTGCACATGGTAGGCATCGGTGGTGCCGGGATGTCCGGCATCGCGCGCATCCTGCTCGCCCGTGGGGGCCAGGTTTCCGGATCCGATGCCAAGGACAGCAGGGCGGTGCTCGCGCTGCGGGCCAGAGGTGCGCAAGTGCGGGTGGGACACGATGCATCTGCGCTCGATCTTCTCCCCGGCGGCCCGACGGTGGTCGTCACGACCCACGCGGCGATACCGAAGACCAACCCCGAGTTGGTCGAGGCGCGTCGGCGCGGCATACCCGTGGTGCTACGGCCAACAGTGCTGTCTTCGCTGATGGAGGGCTACCGCACCCTGCTGGTTTCCGGTACGCACGGCAAGACGTCCACCACGTCCATGCTGATCGTCGCGTTGCAGCACTGCGGTTTCGATCCGTCGTTCGCGGTAGGCGGTGAGCTCAACGAGGCCGGCACCAACGCGCATCACGGCAGCGGCGAGGTTTTCGTCGCCGAGGCCGACGAGAGTGACGGTTCGCTGCTCCAATACACACCGAACGTCGTGATCGTGACGAACATCGAAGCCGACCATCTCGATTACTTCGGCACCACCGAGGCCTATGTTCAGGTTTTCGACGACTTCGTCGCTCTGCTCGGTCCCGGCGGCGTGCTGGTCGCCTGCATGGACGACCCGGGCTCAGCAGCACTGGCGCATCGAGTGCAGGCGCGTGCGCTACCCGGTGTACGAGTTCTCGGTTACGGATCGGCCGACACCGAGACCGGTGACGTCGAGATGGCCGTTCGGTTGCTGCAATGGGAGCCAGAGGACGTCGGCGGGGTAGCGCAGCTGATGATTCAGGGAGAGGACGCGCCGCGAACGTTGCGGCTCGGCGTCCCCGGGCGGCACACCGCGCTCAACGCCCTGGCCGCGTTCACCGCCGGCATCCAGGCCGGTGCCGAGCCGTCGCACATGCTGGCTGGACTGGCCGGATTCGGCGGCGTGCACCGTCGGTTCCAGCTGCGCGGACGCGAGCACGGTGTGCGGGTGTTCGACGATTACGCCCACCACCCGACCGAAGTGCGTGCCGTCCTGAACGCCGCCCAGCAACTCGTCGCCGGCGTTGGAAAGGACGTACCGGATTCCGCGCCCCGC
Organism: Rhodococcus sp. I2R; assembly: GCF_020889545.1. Taxonomy (NCBI): domain Bacteria; kingdom Bacillati; phylum Actinomycetota; class Actinomycetes; order Mycobacteriales; family Nocardiaceae; genus Rhodococcus; species Rhodococcus sp. I2R. The sequence continues at coordinate 153,467 of NZ_JAHUTG010000006.1, read as the reverse complement.
GGCAAAGTAGTCGTGGTGTTTCAGCCGCACTTGTACTCACGAACCGAAACGTTCGCGGACGAGTTCGGCGAGGCGCTGAGCATCGCCGACGAGGTGGTCGTGCTGGACGTGTTCGGCGCGCGCGAGGAACCGCTGCCCGGCGTGACCGGTGCATTGGTGGCATCGGCGGTGACGAAGCCTGTCAACTATCAACCCGATCTCTCGCTCGTAGCCAAGCAAGTCGCAGCCCTGAGCGCACCCGGGGACGTGGTGATCACGATGGGGGCGGGTGACGTCACGATGCTCGCCGGTCCGATTCTCGACGCACTTCGGTCCAAGACCGATTTCGGGAACGGGACCGGCCGGGCCACGACGTGACGTCCAGGCGGGAGCGGTCGGGACGTCCGAGCACGGACGCCTCGACAGTCCCTGGTTCGGAACCCTCGGAGCGCGATGATCGGCGTCGGGCCCGTGATGAGGAACGTCGCCGCGTATCGCGGTCTCGGCGCAAGGCTGTGATGATTGCGGTCGCCGTGCTCGCCCTCGTTTCGGGGGGTGTGGCCGCGGTCTATTTCACCCCACTGCTCTCGGTCCGGGCGATCGAAGTGAACGGCGCCGAGTCGGTAGCCGAGGAGCAGGTGATTGCCGAGCTCGGAGTGACGCTGGGGGAGAGGCTCGTCCGCGTCGACGCCGGTGCGGCGGCGCAGCGGGTCGCAACGATCCCCGCACTGGCATCGGTGCGTGTACAGCGGGTCTACCCCTCGACGGTCAAGGTCACCGTCACCGAACGCGTTCCCGTCGTCTTCGTCGATCAATCGGACGGCACGCACCTGTTGGATTCCAGTGCAGTCGATTTCGCGATTGCTCCGCCGCCGCCGGGCCTGCCGCGGTTGGTGACCGAGAGCCCCGGCGTCGGCGACGGTTCGACCGAGGTCGCGTTGGCGATACTCGACTCGATGTCACCGGCGTTGCGCGCTCTGGTCGTGGAAGTGCGTGCGAGTTCCGTTTCGGACGTGTCTCTTTTGCTGAACGACGGACGCACTGTCATCTGGGGGGATGGGAGCAAGGCGGAACGCAAATCCGCTGTCGCTCTTGCCCTGCTGTCGCAGCCGGGACAGATCATCGACGTGTCGAGTCCGGATCTCCCCACCACCAAGTAGCACTTTTCACCGGATCGGCATCGGCCGGTGATGCAACTTCTGAAATTGTTTCCGTGTCCTCGGCGCGCCTAGTGGCGGATCGAGGTCCCGGTGAATAGCGTTCCGAACGTCGAGTACTTGACATAACTCTGAGCCTGTGGTTTAGGTTGAGGGTTTGGCTCGAGGCTCGGGACATCAGAACACAACCACGGAAGGCGAGAGCCAATGACGCCCCCGCACAACTACCTCGCCGTAATCAAGGTCGTCGGCATCGGCGGCGGCGGCGTTAACGCGGTCAACCGCATGATCGAACAGGGACTCAAGGGAGTCGAGTTCATCGCGGTCAACACCGACGCCCAGGCACTGCTGATGAGTGACGCCGACGTCAAGCTGGACGTCGGTCGAGAACTCACACGTGGGCTCGGCGCCGGCGCCGACCCCGAGGTCGGCAGGAGAGCGGCCGACGACCACAAAGACGAGATCGAAGAGGTGCTCAAAGGTGCCGACATGGTCTTCGTCACCGCAGGTGAAGGTGGCGGCACGGGCACGGGTGGTGCGCCAGTGGTGGCCAACATCGCCCGCAAGCTCGGTGCACTGACCGTCGGCGTCGTCACGCGGCCGTTCTCGTTCGAGGGCAAACGACGTGGCGGACAGGCTGATACCGGCATCCAGCAACTTCGCGAATCCTGCGACACACTCATCGTGATCCCCAACGATCGCCTCCTGCAGCTCGGTGACGCAGCGGTCAGCTTGATGGATGCTTTCCGCAGCGCGGACGAGGTTCTTCTCAACGGCGTGCAGGGCATCACCGATCTCATCACCACCCCGGGTCTGATCAACGTCGACTTCGCAGACGTGAAGGGCGTGATGTCGGGCGCCGGCAGCGCCCTGATGGGCATCGGCTCCTCGCGTGGGGAAGGCCGGGCCATCAAGGCCGCTGAATCGGCGATCAACTCACCACTCCTCGAAGCCTCGATGGAAGGGGCCCGTGGAGTACTCCTGTCCATAGCCGGCGGCTCCGATCTCGGACTGTTCGAGATCAACGAGGCGGCCTCGCTGGTGCAGGAAGCTGCGCACATCGATGCGAACATCATCTTCGGAACCGTCATCGACGATTCGCTCGGCGACGAAGTGCGAGTGACCGTCATTGCCGCCGGATTCGACGGGGGCACACCTACTCGCCGACCCGTCGAAGCGTCCACATCGTCCACTCGCAGTCCGATCGGCTCGGCGCGCTCCGGCGAGGTGGCCTCCTCGCGTTCGTCCGAACCGGTCGAGTCGGGCGCGGTCTTCCGTGACTCCGTCGGAGGTGGAAACGGCAGTACGCTTCCGCCTCTACCGTCCTCCAGTTCCAATGGCGGGTCGAGCAGTCAGTCCGGTTCGGGCCGCCGCGTCCCGGTTGCCGACGACGACGGTGAAGACGACGTGGACGTGCCATCGTTCATGCGTCGGTAGATCCACGGTGCCGCAAGAGTCATTCAGGATTCGTCGGGTCACCACCTCCCGTGCGGGGGGTGTGTCGGCCCCGCCGTTCGACAGTTTCAATCTCGGCGACCACGTCGGAGACGAACCGTCGGCGGTCGCCGCCAACCGTGCCCGACTGGGTCGTGAGCTAGGTCTCGGCGCCGACCGTCTGGTGTGGATGGAACAGGTCCATGGCCGGTCGGTGACCGTGGTGGACGGCCCTCAGTCGGATCCGATCCCCGTCACCGACGCGGTGGTGACCACCACACGGAACTTGGGGTTGGTCGTGCTTACGGCAGATTGCGTACCTCTGCTGCTGTCCGACGAGGATGCGGGAGTCATCGCTGCCGTGCACGCCGGCCGAGTCGGGGCACGTATCGGCATCGTCACCCGGGTTCTCGACGCCATGGTGGAGCAGGGCGCCGAACTGAGCCGTATCGGGGCCTTCATGGGACCGGCGGCGAGTGGGCGTCAGTACGAGGTGCCCGCCGCGATGCAGGCCGATGTCGAACGCCACCTGCCCGGTAGCGCCACCACAACCGTCAGGAAGACCCCTGGCCTCGATATTCGAGCGGGGATCAGGAAGCAACTTCTCGATGCGGGAATCGCTGGTGTCGCCATGGATCCGCGCTGCACCATCGAGGATCGCACGCTGTTCAGTCATCGACGATCCGCCCCGACCGGCCGAATGGCGAGCGTCATCTGGATGGAAAGTGGACCTGCTTGACTGGGCTCATGACTACACCCTCGGACAGGTCGCACCAGATCGAGACCGCGCTGGAGTCCGTCCGCGCGCGACTGCGCGCAGCGTGCACGTCGGCTGGTCGCGGCAGCAACGAAGTCCGACTGCTTCCGGTGACGAAGTTCTTTCCCGCCAGCGATGTCGAGATTCTCTGGGAGCTCGGTTGCCGAGAGTTCGGCGAATCCCGCGAACAGGAAGCGTCGGCGAAAGCGGACGAGCTGGCCGAGGTATTCGCCACCGCACCGGCCCGATGGCACATGATCGGTCACCTGCAACGCAATAAGGCAAGGTCGGTCGCCCGCTGGGCTACGTCGATTCATTCCGTCGACAGTGCGCGACTTGTGGACGCGCTGGCGAAAGCGGTCGGCAAGGCGATCGGCGACGGCGACAGGTCAGCACCTCTGGACGTGCTGGTGCAGGTGAGTCTCGACGGAGATGTTCATCGTGGGGGAGTCGAGCGCGGGGATCTCGACGAGTTGACCGACCGCGTGGCCTCGGCAGCAAACCTGAGATTGTCCGGGTTGATGGCAGTGCCGCCGATCGAGGCCGATCCCGACGCCGCTTTCGCGGATTTGGCCGAGCTGCATCAGCGATTGTTGACGCAGCACCCCGGTGCGAGTGAGTTGTCGGCCGGCATGACCTCCGATCTCGAAGCTGCAGTGCGACACGGATCGACGTGCGTGCGTGTCGGTACCGCAATACTCGGTTCACGGCCGATAACCTCGCCAGTACAGGCCGAAAACCACATCAGTAACAACTGACACAGCGCTCGACGAGTGGCAGTGTTGCTGACACTCAGGCCACGTTGACACCCGCCACGGAAGGCAAGATCGATGAGCACCCTGCACAAGTTCAAGGCGTACTTCGGCATGGTTCCGCTCGCGGACTACGAAGACGACTACCTCGACGAACCGGACTCTCATCGATCCTCGCGTGGCCGCGATCCGTACGGCGATCTCGACGACCGGCGTGATCGTGAATTCGTCAAGCCGTCGTTCTCCTCCCGTCGGCCGACCCGTGACGACCTCGACGACGTCGATGGCGAGTACGACGACTACGAGGCGCCTCGATCTGCGCCGACGCTTGCGCCGATCGGCCGAACCTCGCGCTCGACATCGGGCGGAGGGCGCGGTGCGGCCACCCGTGGGAACCTCGCCGTGGACACGCGCATGGATCCGGAGCGGAGCCTGCGTAGTGATTCGATGGTGCGCGCCGAGTCGCGCCGAAGCCCGGTCACCGACGACGGCAGCGCTCTGTCGAAGATCACCACCCTGCGCCCGCGTGACTACAGCGAGGCGCGGACCATCGGCGAACGTTTCCGTGACGGCACGCCGGTCATCATGGACCTCGTCGAGATGAGCAACGCCGACGCCAAGCGTCTGGTGGATTTCGCAGCGGGTCTCGCGTTTGCGCTCAGGGGATCGTTCGACAAGGTCGCAACCAAGGTTTTCCTGCTCTCTCCCGCGGATATCGACGTCTCGCCCCAGGAACGTCGGCGTATCGCCGAGACGGGCTTCTACAGCCAGTAGAGCGCTCCGCTCCTCTCAGCATGACCGTCTGACCTGCTCGCTTTGATCGAGCCGTTGTTTTCGGGCAGAGTATGACGTGTGGCCTTGTTCGCGGTTGTCTACTTCATACTTTTCATATTCTGGCTGCTTCTCATCGGCCGCATCATCATCGAATTCATCAGGTCGTTTGCGCGTGACTGGCAGCCTTCCGGCTTCGTGGTGATCGTTCTCGAAGCGATTTTCACTGTGACGGATCCGCCGGTGAAACTCCTGCGCCGACTGATTCCGCCGGTCAATCTGGGCGGTGTTCGGCTGGATCTTTCGATCATGGTGCTGCTGTTCGGAGTGTTCATTCTCATGACGATCGTGCGGACATTGGCGTCGTGAATATCGCACTATCGCAGTAAGACTTCGTCGGGCGCGCGCGACCAGCGCGACCGATGTGACAGAATGGACGCCAGTTACAGTTTGATTGTTCCGGCTAGTGCGGAATGGGATAAAACTGAATGCTTGCTCTACCGCCTCAAGACGCGTGAAGGGATCCTTCCATGCCGCTGACTCCAGCCGATGTGCACAATGTCGCGTTCAGCAAGCCGCCTATCGGTAAGCGTGGCTACAACGAAGACGAGGTAGATGCTTTCCTCGACCTCGTCGAGCAAGAGTTGTCGCGACTCATCGAAGAGAACGCCGACCTGCGCCAGCGCGTGGGAGAGCTCGACCAGGAACTGGCTGATGCCAAGAGTTCCAGGGGCAGCGCAGCGCAGTCCGCGCCGGTCCAGTCGAAGGCCCCCGAGCCTGCGCGTCCCGTCGAGCCACCGAAGCCTGCTCCCGTGGTCGCCCCTGCCGCAGCTCCGGTTGCCGCGGCGCAGAGTGGCGACTCCAACATGCAGGCTGCGAAGATCCTCGGCCTCGCCCAGGAAATGGCCGACCGCCTCACCAGCGACGCCAAGACCGAGTCCGAGCAGTTGCTCGGAAATGCGCGCACCAACGCGGAGCGTCTGGTCACGGATGCTCGGACGCGCTCCGAAGCGATGGTCTCCGACGCCCGTCAGAAGTCCGAGTCGCTCGTCACGGACGCGCAGACCCGTTCCGAGACGCAGCTGCGCCAGGCCAAGGAAAAGGCAGATGCCCTGCAGGCCGATGCCGAGCGTAAGCACACCGAAATCATGGCGACGATCAACGAGCAGCGTTCGGTCCTCGAGGGTCGTATCGAGCAGCTCAAGACGTTCGAGCGCGAGTACCGTGTTCGGCTCAAGTCCTACCTGGAGTCGCAGCTCGAGGAGCTCGAGAACCGTTCGTCGGCACTCCCGGTGGACAATGGTTCCGACAGCTTCAACCAGGACAATCAGTCGTCCGGATACAGCCAGTCCTATGCCAAGGGAAACAACTGACTCTCGTCTGTTCCTGGCTCGGCGCGTGACGGCCCGTCCTGGATCCGACGACAGCCGTGAGGCTCGTCCGGAGCGAGGAATGCTGTGCTGGTTCTGACCTTGTGTGCGGCCGGAATCGGCTTTGCGTTGCTGGTGGTCGCGTTGACTACCGGTTCCGTAGTATGGGCGTGGGCATGTATCGCGGTCTGTATCGTCGGCGCTGTGCTGTTACTGGTCGGCGCACTGACCGGGCGTAGCAACCCTCCTGAGCAGTAGAACGGGGGGCGCGTCGTACTATCGACGCAAAGAGCTTTTCAGGCGTTGATCCGGCCATCACCGGGGAGTCTTCGGAAGAACGGCCCCTTTTCTGTGGGGCTCAGTAGAACCGAACGGGTCGGCCCGTCACAGCCTGTGCGAGTGGCGGCAGGTTCATCGATCGATGAACCTGCCGCAAACGGGGTGGTACCGCGGTACTGACGTCCACACGTCGGTCATCGTCCCCGTGCCGAACGACATCGCCGATTCGCATGCGGATCGGACGGCACGGAAGCGAGCATCATGTCCCAACAAGACGCACAGTCCCAGGCCGGCGCTCAGTTCCAGGAGACTGCGGCTTTTCCCGTCGGAGACCGGTACCCACGTGTCGACATCTCGGGCACCAAGGCCGGCAGCGTGTCGTTCCCCGAGTTGGAGCAGAAAGTGCTTCGAGCGTGGGCGGACGACGAGACGTTCCAAGCGAGTATCGACAACCGCGCTGATGCCGAGGAGTTCGTCTTCTACGACGGTCCGCCTTTCGCCAACGGCCTCCCGCACTACGGTCACCTACTGACCGGATACGTCAAGGACCTCATCCCGCGGTTTCAGACCATGCGCGGCAAGAAGGTCGAACGGCGGTTCGGGTGGGACTGCCATGGCTTGCCCGCCGAACTCGAAGCGGAGAAGCAGCTCGGCATCAAGGACAAGTCCGAGATCGACGAGATGGGTCTCGCCAAGTTCAATGCCTACTGCAAGCAGTCCGTGTTGCAGTACACGGACGAATGGCGCGACTACGTCACCCGTCAGGCCCGGTGGGTCGATTTCGACAACGACTACAAGACTCTCGACGTCGACTTCATGGAGTCCGTCATGTGGGCCTTCAAGTCGTTGTACGACAAGGGTCTGATCTACCAGGGCTACCGGGTTCTTCCGTACAGCTGGTACGAGCAAACTCCGCTTTCCAACCAGGAGACACGTCTCGACGACGCGTACAAGATGCGTCAGGATCCTGCCGTCACCGTCACGATGCCGCTGTCTGCGCCGGGATCGCCGCTCGATGGTGCATCGGCGCTCATCTGGACCACCACTCCCTGGACTCTCCCATCGAACCTGGCGATCGCGGTTCACCCCGAGATCCGCTACCTCCAGGTGCGCGGAAGCGACGGCGAACGTTACGTCTTAGCTGCTGAGCGGCTCGCGCACTACGCGCGCGAGCTCGGTGAGGAACCGGAGCTGCTGTCCGAGCACACCGGTGCCGAGCTCGTCGGCCTCACGTACACACCTCCGTTCGACTTCTTCCTCGGTCACGAAAATGCCCACCGGGTCCTCCAAGCCGACTACGTCACCACCGATTCCGGAACCGGGATCGTGCACCTCGCGCCGGCGTTCGGCGAGGAGGACATGGACGTGGCAACGGCGCACGGCATCGAGGTGGTACAGCCGCTCGATCCGGGCGGGAAGTTCACTTCTCTGGTGCCGCCGTACGAGGGCTTGATGGTCTTCGACGCCAATCCCGTCATCATCAAGGACCTGAAGGCGGCGGGTCGACTGCTGCGTCACGAGACCATCGAGCACTCGTATCCGCACAGCTGGCGGAGCGGTGAGCCGCTGATCTACATGGCTGTGCCCTCGTGGTTCGTTGCTGTCACGAAGTTCCGCGACCGGATGGTGGAACTCAACCAGGAGATCACCTGGGTTCCCGAGCACATCAAGGACGGACAGTTCGGCAAGTGGCTCGAAGGTGCGCGTGACTGGAATATCAGTCGAAACCGATACTGGGGCAGCCCGATCCCGGTGTGGGTATCCGATGATCCCGAGTACCCGCGACTCGACGTGTACGGCAGCCTCGACGAACTCGAACGCGACTTCGGTGTGCGCCCGGATGACCTGCATCGTCCGTACATCGACGATCTGACCCGGCCCAACCCGGACGATCCGACCGGCAAGTCGACGATGCGGCGCGTACCCGAGGTTCTCGACTGCTGGTTCGAGTCCGGGTCCATGCCGTATGCCCAGGTGCATTTCCCGTTCGAGAACGAAGAATGGTTCAACGGGGCGAGTGAAGCGACGGGGGATCGACACGGTCACAATCCGGGCGATTTCATCGTCGAGTACAACGGTCAGACGCGCGGTTGGTTCTACACGCTGCATGTGCTGGCGACTGCGCTGTTCGACCGTCCCGCGTTCAAGACGGTTGCCGCGCACGGCATCGTGCTGGGCGAAGACGGCCAGAAGATGAGCAAGTCCAAGGGCAACTACCCGGATGTGAAGGAGGTGTTCGACCGAGACGGCAGTGATGCGATGCGCTGGTTCCTCATGTCCTCGCCGATTCTTCGCGGCGGAAACCTCATCGTGACCGAGCAGGGTATCCGTGAGGGCGTGCGTCAGGCGTTGTTGCCCATCTGGAACGCCTGGAGCTTTCTGCAGCTCTACGCCGGCAAACCGGGGCAGTGGCGAACCGACTCGCCGAACGTGCTCGACCGGTACGTGCTCGCCAAGCTTGCTGCAACTCGCGACGCCATCACCGAGGCGCTCGAGAAGACGGACATCGCCGGCGCGTGCGACGAGCTGCGGACGTTCTGTGACGCGCTCACCAATTGGTATGTCCGACGGTCTCGTTCGCGGTTCTGGGCCGAGGACGCCGACGCCATCGACACTCTGCACACGGTGCTCGAAGTGCTGACCCGCATCTCCGCTCCGATGCTGCCACTGGTCAGCGAAGTCGTTTGGCGCGGCTTGACCGGCGGACGATCGGTGCATCTGACGGATTGGCCGTCGAGCACGGATCTGCCGTCGGATCCCGAACTCGTCAGTGCGATGGACGAGGTGCGGACGGTGTGCTCGACGGTGCTGGGTCTGCGCAAGGCGCAGAACCTTCGAGTGCGACTGCCGTTGCCCGAGGTCACCGTCGCTGCGGAGGATGCGGAACGTCTGCGTCCGTACGCCGACATCATCGCGGACGAGGTCAACGTCAAGAAGGTCGATCTCACCGAGGATGTAGCGGTTCACGGGAAGTTCGAGCTCGTCGTCAACGCTCGTGCTGCCGGTCCTCGAATCGGCAAGGACGTGCAGAAGGTGATCAAGGCAGTCAAGGCGGGTGACTGGAACGAGGATGCTGTGGGCGTCGTCCACGCTGCGGGCATCGAATTGCTGCCCGCCGAGTACACCCGCAAACTTGTTGCGGCCGAGCCTGATTCGACTGCTGCGTTGCCCGGAAATGCAGGACTGGTGGTGCTCGATTCGCGGATCACCGAGGAGCTGGAAGCCGAAGGGTGGGCGAAGGACCGTATCCGCGAGCTTCAGGACGCCCGCCGGAGCATGGGCCTGGACGTGTCCGACCGGATCGACATCGTCATCGAGGTGCCCGAGAACCGGCGGACGTGGCTCGACACCCATCGTGGCCTCATTTCGGGCGAAGTCCTCGCCCTGACTCTGGTCGACGGTGATGTCACCGAGGGCGGCGTTGCCGGCTCCGGTGCGCTGGACCTGGGGGAGGGCGTGCGCGCTCGGATCACGCGGGCGAAGTGACGTTGCGCCGGCCGCTGGAGGAGACCGTCCGCAAGCTTCTCTCGGAGGCTCGTGACGGAGTTGTGCCGATCGTCCCGGTCGGTGAACCCGTGTTGCGGACGCCGGCGGTCGGGCGCGTCGATCAGCTCGAACAGCGCACTCTGGAACGACTCGTCGAGGTGATGCGCGCGACGATGCACGACGCGCCCGGCGTCGGATTGGCCGCCCCTCAGATCGGAATCCCGTTGCGGCTGGCGGTGATCGAGGATACGTACGAGGTGGCCGAGGAAGTAGCACGCGAACGTGAGCGCACTCCGCTGCCGTTTCGGGTCTTGGTCGATCCGCAGTACACCCACATCGGTGCAGGGCGCCGATCCTTCTACGAGGGATGTCTCAGCGTTCCCGGGTACCAGGCCGTGGTCTCGCGCAGCGCAGTCGTCCGGCTGCGCTGCCAGGACCTCGACGGTGGTCGAATCGACGAGACCATCGAGGGTTGGCCGGCGCGCATCGTCGCGCACGAAACCGATCACCTGGACGGCACGCTGTATATCGACAGGGCCGAGGTGAGGTCGCTGGCCGCCAACGACGTGTACGCGGAGATGTGGGCGGACCCGTCGCCGCGCCGGGCCGCCGAAGTGCTCGACTTCCACCTCGACGCGGCCGAGAACGACACCGGCACCGCATGATCGCGGCGAAGAGTATTTTTCGATCGTGACCGAATCCCGCGGTAGGCGATGGGTGCTGCACCTCGACATGGACGCGTTCTTCGCGTCCGTGGAGCAGTTGACCCGTCCCACGCTGAGGGGACGGCCGGTGTTGGTGGGCGGCGCCGGGGGCCGCGGTGTCGTCGCCGGATGCAGCTACGAGGCGCGGGTGTTCGGCGCGCGCTCGGCGATGCCCATGCATCAGGCGCGCAGGCTGGTGGGCGCCTCGGCTGTGGTGCTCCCGCCGCGGGGTGCCCTCTATCAAGCGCTCAGCCGTCGAGTGTTCGAGGGCCTGCGCGGCAGGATGCCTGTACTCGAACAGTTGTCCATGGACGAGGCATTCGGGGAGCCACCGGAACTGGTCGGTGCCACGGCGTCCGAGGTCGCCGAATTCTGCGAGATGCTTCGCAACCTGGTTCAGGAGCAGACCGGGCTCGTCGCTTCCATCGGCGCGGGTTCCGGTAAGCAGATCGCGAAGATTGCCTCCGGTCTCGCGAAACCCGCCGGTGTCACGGTGGTCACGCCCGAGGAACAAACGGAGCTGATGGCAGCCCTGCCAGTCCGCACACTGTGGGGTATCGGACCCGTAGCCGAGGACAAGTTGCGCCGACTCGGAATCGACACGATCGGCAAATTCGTCGCGACACCGGAGTCCGAAGCGGCGTCGATTCTGGGCGCTACCGTGGGGCCGAGTCTGCACAAGCTGGCGCGGGGGATCGACGATCGCGCCGTCGCCGAGCGAGGCGAGGCCAAACAGGTCAGTGCGGAAACGACATTTGCGCACGACATCGTCACACTTGCTCAGTTGCGCACCGCCGTCGACAGAAGCGCCGAGGCTGCGCACGAGCGGTTGCGCAAGGACGGACGCGGTGCGCGAACGATCGTGTTGAAACTTCGGAAATCGGACATGAGCGTCATCACGCGTTCTCTCACCCTTCCCTACGCAACCGTCGACCTGCAGACGATCGTTGCGACGGCTCAGCGTCAAGTGCTCGATCCGGTCGAGCTGGGACCCGTTCGCCTCGTAGGAGTCAGTCTGGCCGGGTTATCGTCGGTGCGGCAGGGATCGTTGTTTCCGGAGCTCGAGTACGACTCCCCGAACTCGGTGGGGGAGGCCGTCGCGGTGGGGGAGGCTACTGCGACGCCGGCGCTCGATGTCGATCGTGAAGGCACCTTGGTCGGTGAGGGCGGTGAGGGCGGATCGAGCTGGCACCCGGGCATGGATGTACGGCATCCTGAATATGGACACGGATGGATTCAGGGGGCAGGTCACTCCGTGGTGACAGTTCGATTCGAAACTCGGTCCTCTGGGCCAGGGCGGGCACGTACCTTTGCGGACGGGGACGACATGCTGGTCGTGGCGGATGCGCTCGGTAGTTTGGAGTAGCCCGTTCTTACCGGCGGGTAGGGTTGGTACTTCACGCCCGAGTTCTCGGGTGGCATAGTGGAGCGGCCCGAGACGAACGAATATCGGACGATCTCCGTTGTCACCGGTGACCGAGTAGAACAGATGAAGGGACAGAGCACTTGAAGCTTCGTAACACCCGAAAGACCATGGTTGCCGGCGTCGCTATTGCCGCAGCGCTGACGATGACCGCTTGCGGATCGGACGAGGGCGACAACGACGCCGACGCCACGACGACGGCGGCGGCACCGACTTCGGAAGCCGCTCCGGTCGAGCCCTCGGGCGATTACCCGCCGGTGCCCAGCGCGGAGGAGCTCAACGGCGAACTGTTGCGCGGGCTCGACCCGGCCGTTCCGGTCGAGGAGAAGGCACTGCTGATCCAGGGTGCCGAAGAGGATCCTGAGCTGATCAACCAGGTTGCTGCCGCGGCGGTCCAGAACGGTGCTCAGATCGAGATCACCAGTGTCGACGATCTTGGTGACGGCACTCTGAACGCCGGTGCGACCTTGACCATCAACGGTCAGGCCAACCCGGGCAGCTTCACTTTCGTTGCCGAGGACGGCGTATGGAAGTTGTCGCGAGAGAACGCTTGTGGTCTGGTTCAGGTCGCAGGGCTGACCTCGCCCGCATGCCCGCCTGCTGCCTAGTCTCCACACACTGATGCCGGTGTGCTCTCCCACTCGAGGCGAGTACACCGGCATTGTGCTGTGACGGGCCTGTGCTGTGACGGTCATTGTGCTGTGACGGGCTGGGTCAGACGCCGGTGTTCGCGCCGCGGATCTTTTCGGCGGCGGTCTTCGCCAGGTCTGTGACGGCCGCGGGATCGGCGCCTTCCTGGCTGGTTACGACCAACTGCATCACCGTGCGGTCCACCACGGCCACCACTGCTTCGGAGACTAGGCTGAATCCCTCGCTCGTCGTGGTGAGCCGAACCGACGCGGACGCGTCGCCGATCGTTTCCTGATCTCGGGGTTCGAGTCGGTAGTCGACGGCGAAACCGTCGGCGTCGGTACCGGTGTAGGTGGCGCACCCGGCGAACGTCTCTTGCACGGCGCCGAACACCTGAGCGGCTTCGTCGTCGAGATAACTGGCGGCGTCCTCGTCGATCGAGGAGAAGTTCGGCCCGGAGTAGCGGACCACGGCATCGGAGGATGCATCCGCACGCTGTTCCGAGATCGGTGCGAGCACGTTCGCGCACTCGTCGGGATCGGTGCCGGATCGGTCCGGTGAGTCGTAATCGGGTGCCGGATCGAGCCCGAGATCGCGGACCGGATCGGGAATCGCTGCGTACCCGGCGGGGAGCTCCTGTGCCGCCAGCATCGACGACTCGAGCACTATCGGATCGGTGATAGTCGATCCCAGCAGTGGGTCCGGCGCGACACTCTGCGGGCCGAATCCACCTCCGGCCGGTACGGACGTGTCGGCGTCCGGAGCTTCGCTTTCGGGAGACCCACAGGCGACCAGACCGGCGACCGCGACCACAGAGGCGAACGCAGAGACAAACGCGGGGGCGACCGCACGTGCGCGCCTCACGGGGTGCTCCACCGGAGTGTGTCGCTGATGTCCTGCCGCAACACCGTCGTCCCCTCGGGGTCGCTGTACTGCTGCTCACCCGCGACGGTGACTTCGCCGGACACAGGTAGCGATCGACCCAGGTCGAACTCGAGCGTGCCGGTACCGGACATCGTGTATGTATCGATCGCCAATTGGCCTGCATCGTCGGGCAGTTCCAGCGTCGCCGACTCGGGCGTCTGATCGATGCGCAGATCGATGGTCAGGCGGTCGCCGTCTCGCTCTCGTAGCGTGGCCGTAGTTGTCTGATTGAGCGTCAACCCGCTGACGACCTGCTGCTCTGTGGTCCAGACAGCGCCCACTCCGACGTCCTCGGACGGGAAAGAGATCGAACGGTACACGGCTTGATTGAGCGCCTGTTCTATCGCGGCCCGGGCAGCATCCTCGGCGTCGGCATTCGGCGAGATACTCAGGGCGGTGACGGCGCCGGTGTCGGTGACCGTCAGCCCCGCTTCGGATCCTTCGGCGACGGCAAGGGCCTCGGTCAGCCGCTGGTCCGCGGACATAGGTGTCCCGATGCGGAGTCTGATCTCACCGCCTGCGTCGGACTCCGGTGCCTGGGCGGTCAACGGCAGGGTGATTTCAGGGGTGGAGAAGTCCTGTGCCGCCTGGTCGTCGATCTGCTGGGAGACAGTCGAGCTCGTCGTCAACACCACCGACTGCTCTCCGGCCGGCTCGTAGGTCAGGGAACTGCGGGGTTCTGCTCCAGGGTCGACCAACTCGATCGTCACCGGGGTGACCGGAAGAGATATCGCCGACGGTGACGTGGACACGTCGGTGTCCGTCGGCGCATCGTCCTCGGCGGTACCGCACCCTGCCAGCAGAAGAGCCGCGGCCGTGGCGGCGGCAAGCGCACGCAGACGCTGTGTCGAAGTTTCGGAAATCGAGATCACGGCCACCAGGCTACGTATGCCGCTCCCGCCGCGAACACACGCGATGCCGGCCGCCGGAGGTCCTGTTGGCGGCGCCATCGCGATGATGCGACATGATAGAGGTGTGAGTGATGACCGCCCGACCGATTCGACCAGCCATGAAACCGATGAACAAAGCCTGGATTCTGCCCTGAACTCCGGTGACGAATCAGCGACGCCCGTCGAAACGCCGCCGGACGGTAGCGAGCCCGCCGCGGCTTCTGTGGCTACCGCGGCGCCGAAGCCGCTCAGAACTTCCATGCTGGTGACGATCGCCCTCGTCGTCCTCGCGTTGGATCTGGTCACCAAGATCGCGGCAGTGCGGTGGATTCAACCGGGCAATCCCGTCGAGATCATCGGCGATGTCGTCACTCTTCGACTGGTACGCAACCCCGGGGCGGCGTTCTCGATGGCAACCGGGATGACGTGGCTTCTCACCATCGTCGCGGTGTGCGTGGTCATCGCTGTCATTCGGATCGGGCGGACACTGCGTTCGCCGCTGTGGGCCCTCGGCCTCGGCCTCGTTCTCGGTGGCGCGCTGGGCAACTTGATCGATCGTTTCTTCCGCGCGCCGGGTCCGCTGCAAGGCCACGTCGTCGACTTCGTTTCGGTGGGGTGGTGGCCGGTGTTCAACGTCGCCGACTCGTCGATCGTGTGTGGTGCCATCATGCTCGTGGTGCTGACGCTCTTCGGGTTCGAACCCAACGGCGAGCGTGTGCGGTCCACCAAGGACGATGCCGATACGAAGTCGGCGGGTCGAGAATGAGGGAATCACGATCGATGCCGGTGCCGGACGGCCTCGACGGCATGAGAGTGGATGCGGGAGTGTCGCGGCTTCTCGGTCTCTCGCGAACCGTCGCGGCGACTCTGGCAGAGGAAGGCTCGGTGCACGTCGACGGCTCGGCTGTAGGCAAGTCCGATCGATTGTCGGCGGCAACCTGGCTCGAGGTGCAACTGCCCGAACCAGCACGCGAACTGAGCATCGAAGCCGAACCCGTCGAGGGCATGGAGATTCTCTACGCGGACGACGACATCGTTGCCGTGGACAAGCCCGTCGGTGTCGCGGCACACGCCAGCGTCGGATGGACCGGCCCAACCGTCATCGGGGGCCTGGCTGCAGCGGGTTTCCGAATCTCGACTTCGGGTGCACACGAGCGTCAGGGGATCGTGCATCGTCTGGATGTGGGTACGTCCGGGGTGATGGTCGTCGCGACCTCCGAGCGTGCGTACACGTTGCTCAAGCGAGCGTTCAAGCAGCGGACGATCGAGAAGCGCTATCACGCTCTCGTGCAGGGGCACCCGGATCCGAGTAGCGGAACCATCGATGCGCCCATCGCTCGGCACGGTAGCAACGACTGGAAGTTCGCGGTGCGCGCAGATGGCAAGGAGAGTGTCACTCACTACGACACCATCGAGGCTTTTCAGGCGGCGAGCCTGCTGGATGTGCACCTCGAGACCGGACGTACGCACCAGATCCGCGTGCACTTTTCGGCGTTGCGGCATCCGTGCTGCGGTGATCTGACGTACGGGGCGGATCCGCGTCTTGCGGAAAGGCTCGGCCTCGAACGACAGTGGTTGCATGCGAAATCGCTGGCATTCGCACACCCGTCCGATGGCCGGTGGGTGGAAATCGAAAGCAAGTACCCCGCGGATCTGGAGCACGCGCTCGAGGTACTCCGGAAGGCGTGATGCGCAGCAGGGGAGCCTCCGGTGCGCTCGGCGGCGTGGTTGCCGCTGCTGCCGTGATCGGGGCACTCGCCGTGATCGGGCACCTGAATCCGGTGCGGCAATTGGGTGTGAGCACCGACCGGCTCGGCCCGGACAGCGGTGAGCCGGTGGCCGACTACCTGGCCCGCGCCGAGGAGAGTCGCGATACCGACAGCACCGAACCTCGATGGGGCTCGGTGTCGTTCGATCGCGAACTCACTGCCGAACAGGCCTATGCCGTCGCCGACGGGATTCGCATCTCGCAGGTGTTGGTGCGTGTTCCGCTCGATCGTGTGCAGACTCCGATACTCACCGTCGGAGTGTCGGGCAGCGCACGGTCGGTACTGAATTCGACCGTGCGTGCAGCGAGCCAGGTGCAGGGATCGTTCGGGGTGGGGGACCGGGAGGCGCAGATCGCCGCGGTGTCGCAGCAACGTCTGCTCGACGGGTGCGCGTGCGTGGTGACGGTGGTGGTGCGCGGGACTGCGGCCGAGTTGACCGAGGTGGCCGACCGGGCTGACGTGCGGGCGGTGCAGGCGCTTCCACCGGATGTAGTGTCCGGAAAGTTTGCGGTGGAGCCGCTCCTCCCGGAGTACGTCGATGTCGTCGCGCCGCTACCCGACGACGGCGACGTTCCCTCGCGCTGAGAATGCTGCACAGTTCCGGTGGCACCGGGGCCCGCCGGAGTGCATAGTTGCTGCAGTTCATCGGCTGCCGGAGGGGCACGTGAAGAGAATCGGTGCGGTAGTGGTTCTGCTGATACTCTCCGCCGCCGGTCTACTGTGGCCCGTGATCGTGGCGTCGATACCCGCGTCGTCGTCGGCAGCGTCCGATCCGGTGTCGATCGTCGACTACTCCGCGCGCTACGACATTCAGGTCGACGGGCATCTGAGCGCCGTGGAGACCATCACCGCGCAGTTTCCTTCGGGTAGGCACGGCATCTTCAGATACTGGGACGTCACGAACCCGACCGACAGTGGTGCTCGGCAGATCCCCACCGTGTCGTCGGTCACGCTGGACGGCCGCGACGTTCCGGTCGAGTACAGCACGGAGTCTGCCGAACGCTATGTCGTGGCGAAGATCGGAGACCCGAATTCCTATGTTTCGCAGGGTGTTCACGTGTACGAGATCTCGTACACCGTCGAAGGTGTCATCGATCCTCCTTCGGCCGGTGCAGGTGATTTTGCCACCGTGGTCGGTGACGCTTCGGCCTCGGCGCAGTCGGTCTTCTACTGGAACGTCGTCGCCCCGGGCTGGGAGATGCCGATTCGGCAGGCGAACGTAGTCGTGACACTTCCCGCTCCGTCCGGTCGGGTCGAATGTTCGGCGGACGACCGGAACGCACAGCCCTGCGCGGTCGGTGGAGAGGGCACCGATGTGGTGACGATTGCGGCGTCGGACCTCGATCCCCGACAGCCGGTCACCGTACGAATCGGGATGAATCTCCCCGCACCTGCGCGCGACATCCTGCCCTGGTCGTCGTCGTTCGACAAGGTTCTGGGGCGCTCGCCCGCGGTCGCCACCCTGGTCGGGCTGCTCGGCCTCATCGGCCTGGCTGCCGGGTGGGTGTGGGCGCGAGCTGCGCACGAGCCGGAACCTGGGTTCCCGGTGATGTACGCGCCGCCGGAGGGGATCGGACCGGTACAGGCGAACTGGATCCACAGCGAGAGCTTCGGGTCGACAACGCTGTCGAGTTCGTTCTTGCACATGGCCCAGCAGGGGGTCGTCACGCTCCGACAGCAGGGCACCGAGGATTGGCGGATAGTCGGCAACGACGACGGCCCTGGCTGGAGCCGCATGGATCGTGTCACCGTGGCACTGGGAGCCTGCCTCGGTGTCACGCGACGCGGCGCTGGGTTCTCGGCCGACGGTTCGGTGTCGGCCGGCAAGACACTGAGTTCCGCCAAGGCACTGACCGAGGCCGAGTGCAAGGCGTGGGGCCGCGACGAACACCTGGTCGTGTCCTCGAAGTTCGAGTACCTCGGGGCCTGCCTCGTCGTGCTGGCCTTCGTACTCGCGATCGTCGGCTTCGTCGGATGGCTGGCACCGACGATGGCGGGAGTGCCGTTCGCGGCGTTCGTCATCGGCGGACGAGCGCTCACGCGTCCGGGAACCGGAACGCGCAGGACGGCACGCGGACGCGAAGTATGGTCCCGTACAGGCGGATTCCGCCGCCTGCTGTCCACCCCGTCCAGCGTCGACAGGTTCGACTTCTCGGCGCGTGCGGACATGTACACCGCGTTCGTCCCCTATGCCGTCGGTTTCGGGGTCGCGGAGCAATGGGCGAAGAAGTTCCGCGACGCGACGGGCACCGAGCCGCCGACGCCGACGTGGTATCCGGTCACCGCGGGAACCTCGCACGGCTTCCTCGGATCGGGGACCTCGTTCGACAGTTTCGACTCGGCGTTGTCGTCGTCGATCAGTTCCTACGAGGCGACGCAGTCCTCGTCCTCGTCCTCGTCGGGTGGTGGCGGTGGTGGTGGTGGCGGTGGTGGTGGTGGCTCCTGGTGACACG
The DNA here is from genome assembly GCF_020889545.1 of Rhodococcus sp. I2R. Lineage (NCBI taxonomy): Bacteria > Bacillati > Actinomycetota > Actinomycetes > Mycobacteriales > Nocardiaceae > Rhodococcus > Rhodococcus sp. I2R. The sequence continues at coordinate 134,689 of NZ_JAHUTG010000006.1, read as the reverse complement.
GCAACGATCTGCAGCGAAAGGTGGGTAACTCCATGGTTGTGACAGCAGTGGTGATTCTTGTGGTGGCGGTAGTGGCGGTCGGCGCGCTGTTCGTCGTCGGCTTCAACAAGCTCAGATCTGCTGATGTATCCGCTCAGGAAGCGCTCGGCGGCATCGATGTGCAGCTCACGCGTCGGGCAGACCTGATCCCGAATCTGGTGACGACCGTGAAGGGATATGCCGCCCACGAGAAATCTGTTCTCGAGGCGGTGACGGCAGCGCGAACGAGCGTGTCGAAGGCCACGGCATCGGGCACGGTCGGGGAGAAGGCCGCCGCCGATGCGCAGCTGGACAAGGCCGTGATCGACGTCCTCGCGGTGGCCGAGAACTATCCGGACCTGAAGGCGTCCGCCAATTTCCTCGATCTACAGCGGCAACTGGCGGACACCGAGAACCAACTCTCCTTCGCCCGCCAGTACTACAACGATGCGGTCGCAACGCTGAACAAGCTTGTCGTGACGATCCCGTGGCTACTGTTCGCCGGCATCGCGGGGGTGCGCGAGCGGGAGTTTTACCGAGCAGCGTCCGATCAGCAGCAGGGACCGCCGCCGATTTCGTTCTGAAGCAGAGGATCGGTCTCTTCCGTCACACCTGTCACGTCCTCCCAGGACACACCGTCAGCGTGAAAATTCTGTCGGTCGGACCGCTTACAGTGGGTACGTTCGCGGCTCGTATTTCGACAACGCACGACCTTCAGGAGAGAACCTTCGTGGCCGACTCGTTCGTTCATTTGCACAACCACACCGAGTACTCGATGCTCGACGGGGCCGCCAAGATCGCGCCTATGTTCGCAGAGGCCGCGCGCCTCGAGATGACGGCAGTCGGAATGACCGACCACGGCAACATGTACGGCGCGAGCGAGTTCTACAACGAGGCCAAGAAGGCCGGAATCAAACCGATCATCGGTATCGAGGCGTACATCGCTCCCGAGTCGCGATTCAACAAGAAGCGTGTGTTGTGGGGCGATCGCAGCCAGAAGTCGGACGACGTATCCGGTAGTGGCGCGTACACGCACATGACGATGGTCGCCGAGAACGCAACCGGAGTACGGAACCTTTTCAAGCTGTCCTCGCTGGCCTCGATCGAGGGTCAGCTGGGCAAGTGGGCGCGCATGGACGAGGAGATCATCGCGAAGCACGCCGAAGGAATTATCGCGACCACCGGGTGCCCGTCGGGTGAGGTACAGACGCGGCTGCGTCTCGGCCAGGATCGGGAGGCCCTCGAAGCGGCAGCCAAGTGGCAGGAGATCTGGGGCCCGGAGAACTTCTTCCTCGAACTGATGGACCACGGACTGTCGATCGAGCGGCGCGTGCGCGAAGGGCTGATCGACATCGGCAAGAAGCTGTCGATCCCGCCTCTAGCCACGAACGACTGCCACTATGTCACCAAGGATGCAGCGGAAAACCACGAAGCGCTGCTCTGCATTCAGACCGGCAAGACCCTGAGTGACCCGACCCGCTTCAAATTCGACGGCGACGGCTACTACCTCAAGTCCGCAGCAGAGATGCGGGCGCTGTGGGATGACGAGGTGCCCGGCGCGTGCGACAGCACGCTGCTCATCGCCGAGCGTGTCCAGCCGTACGACGAGGTGTGGGCGCACCGCGATCGCATGCCCGTCTTCCCTGTCCCCGAAGGCGACACCCAGGGTTCTTTCCTGACCAAAGAGGTCGACCGTGGCCTCGAATGGCGATTCCCCGACGGTGTTCCACAGGAATACCGTGATCGCGCCAAGTATGAGATCTCCGTCATTCTCGAGATGGGTTTCCCCGCGTACTTCCTCGTCGTCGGCGACCTCATCGCGTACGCACGTTCGGTCGGTATCCGCGTCGGACCGGGTCGTGGATCGGCAGCAGGCTCACTCGTCGCGTACGCGATGGGTATCACCAACATCGACCCGCTTCCGCACGGCCTGCTCTTCGAGCGATTTCTCAACCCCGAGCGTGTGTCTATGCCCGATATCGACATCGACTTCGATGATCGTCGCCGCGGCGAGATGGTGCGGTACGCCACCGAGAAGTGGGGCAGCGATCGCGTCGCACAGGTCATCACGTTCGGCACCATCAAGACCAAGGCTGCGATCAAGGACTCGGCGCGAGTCCAGTTCGGGCAGCCGGGATTCGCGATCGCCGACCAGATCACCAAGGCTCTGCCGCCGCCGATCATGGCCAAGGACATCTCGGTGGCCGGGATCACCGATCCGGCCAACGAGCGGTACAAGGAAGCGACCGAGGTCCGAGCGCTCATCGACTCGAACCCCGACGTCGCCACCATCTACAAGACCGCGCGCGGACTCGAGGGCCTCATCCGCAACGCCGGCGTGCACGCCTGCGCGGTCATCATGTCCTCGGAGCCGCTGACCGACGCCATTCCGGTGTGGAAGCGCGCCCAGGACGGCGCGATCATCACCGGCTGGGACTACCCGTCGTGCGAGGCGATCGGCCTGCTCAAGATGGACTTCCTCGGTCTGCGCAACCTGACGGTCATCGGTGACGCGATCGACAACATCAAGAGCAACCGGGGGATCGAGGTCGATCTCGACACTCTCGGTCTCGACGATCCAGCGACGTACGAATTGTTGGCGCGTGGTGACACGCTCGGTGTGTTCCAGCTCGACGGCAGCGCTATGCGAGACCTGCTGCGCAGGATGCAACCCACAGGCTTCGAGGACATCGTCGCCGTTCTGGCGCTGTACCGCCCGGGGCCGATGGGCATGAACGCGCACAACGACTATGCCGACCGCAAGAATGGTCGTCAAGACGTCAAGCCGATTCACCCCGAGCTCGAGGAACCGCTCGCCGAGATCCTGAAGGACACGTACGGCCTGATCGTGTATCAGGAGCAGATCATGCAGATCGCGCAGAAGGTCGCCGGATACTCGCTCGGTCAGGCCGATATCTTGCGCCGCGCCATGGGTAAGAAGAAGCTCTCGGTGCTGGAGGAGGCATACGCCGGTTTCCGCGAGGGGATGCTCGCCAACAGCTTCTCGGAACCTGCGATCAAGGCGTTGTGGGACACGATTCTCCCGTTCGCCGGTTACGCGTTCAACAAGTCGCACGCAGCTGGATACGGGTTGGTGTCCTACTGGACCGGTTACCTCAAGGCCAACTATCCCGGCGAATACATGGCGGGTCTGCTCACCAGCGTCGGCGACGACAAGGACAAGTCGGCCATCTATCTGGCCGACTGCCGCAAGCTCGGCATCACCGTTCTGCCACCGGACGTCAACGAATCCGAGCTCAACTTCGCCTCGGTCGGCAAGGACATTCGCTTCGGTCTGGGCGCGGTCCGCAACGTGGGCACCAATGTGGTGGCGTCGATCATCAGGGCACGCGAGGAGAAGTCGAAGTACACGGACTTCTCCGACTACCTGAACAAGATCGATGCGACCGCCTGCAGCAAGAAGGTCACCGAGTCGCTGATCAAGTCCGGAGCGTTCGACTCGCTCGAGCATCCTCGCAAGGGCTTGATGCTCATCCACGCCGACGCGATCGACTCGGTGATGGGGACGAAGAAGGCCGAGGCGATCGGTCAGTTCGATCTCTTCGGTGGTGAGGACGCCGACGAGTCGATTTCGGCGGTATTCAATGTCCGCGTCCCCGAAGAGGAATGGGAATCCAAGCATCGGTTGGCGCTCGAGCGCGAGATGCTCGGTCTCTACGTCTCGGGTCACCCGCTGCTCGGCGTCGAGCACATGCTCGCGGCGCAATCCGATACCAACATCCCCGCGATCCTCGAAGGTGATGTCAAGGACGGCACCCAGGTCACTATCGGCGGCATCCTGGCCTCGGTGAATCGCCGCGTCAACAAGAACGGTTTGACGTGGGCGTCGGCGCAGCTCGAGGACCTCGTCGGCGGAATCGAGGTGTTGTTCTTCCCGCAGGCTTATTCGGTGTTCGGGGCGGACGTCACCGAGGACTCCGTGGTGCTGGTGAAGGGGCGCGTGTCGGTCCGCGACGACCGAACATCACTGATCGCGAACGATCTTGCGGTTCCGGACCTGTCGGCAGTGGGCGTCGCGAAACCGCTGGCGGTCAGCCTGCCGACGCGGTTGTGCACAGCGGACAAGGTCGGTGCCCTCAAGAAGGTGCTGATGAGTCATCCGGGAACGTCGGATGTGCACCTACGGTTGGTGAGCGGTGACAAGGTCACAGCCATGAAGCTCGACGACAGCTTGCGGGTCACTCCCACCTCAGCGCTGATGGGTGACCTCAAAGCGTTGCTCGGTCCAGGCTGCCTCGCCGGCTGACGGTCTCGCGTCCGAACGGGCTCGCTTTCGAATGCCGACGCCGGGTCAGTCGCGTGAGCGGCGCTCGAGGAGAAGTAGCGACCACCAGGCGAGAACGGTCGTCGCGGCGCTGGTGAGAACCGCTATCTGTAGCGACGTCGTCAGCGCTAGTGTGCCGACGAAGATCGCAATTCCGAGTACGAGTGCCTCGACCTTGTACACCGGCCACGCGATACCCGCGATGTCGACCGTGTTCGGACGCCGATGCTGACGAGTCGATGTGCTCGGGACTACGTACGTCATCCGATCTCTCCGTTCGGCGATGCTGTCTACCCGCATCAGGGTATACGTAATGCAGGATTCGGTCCACCGAACTTTCTGCTGCCCCCTCTTTTTTCGCACTTTTTTTCGCACTTTTTTCGGCATGAATGGTCCCTTGTAACCGTCTAGCCGTTGTGATGGTCCATTCATGCGGGCGCGGGGCGGACACATGCGGGCGCGGGGCGGACACATGCGGGCGCGGGGCAGGGTTTGTCTGGCGCTGGCGGGGTACAGGAGTGTTGACTGGATGTCATGCCACTTACAGGAGAATATGAACCGAGCACGATGGATTGGGCGCGCAAGCAGGCCGAGCTTCTCGAACGTTCCGGCGGCACCGAGGGAACGACGCTCAACGGTATGCCGGTTGTCTTGATGACGACCAAGGGCAACAAGACCGGCAAGCTTCGTAAGACACCGTTGATGCGGGTCGAACACGACGGGGAGTACGCCGTGGTCGCCTCGCTGGGCGGCGCGCCGAAGCATCCGGTCTGGTACTACAACGTCAAAGCCGAACCTCTGGTGGAGCTCCAGGACGGTCCGGACAAGGCCGATTACCTTGCCCGCGAGGTGAGCGGTGACGAGAAGGCAGTGTGGTGGGACCGCGCCGTGGCGGCGTATCCCGACTACGCGGACTACCAGCGCAAGACCGACCGGGAGATCCCCGTTTTCGTGCTGACCAAAGTGTGAGGAAACAATCGAGTTGAGCCCCAGAACCGTTGCAGAACAGATAGTCGCGCAGCTGATCGAAGCCGGCGTAGAACGCATCTACGGCATAGTCGGCGACAGTCTCAATCCCATCGTCGACGCGGTCCGACGCAGTGGCGGTTCGAAAGACGGGGGGATCGACTGGGTGCACGTTCGGCACGAGGAGGCAGCGGCTTTCGCGGCCTCCGCCGAGGCCCAGCTGACCGGGAAGCTGGCGGTGTGCGCGGGTTCGTGCGGCCCTGGGAATTTGCATCTGATCAACGGTCTCTACGATGCCAACCGCTCGGGAGCTCCGGTGCTGGCCATCGCCTCACACATCCCGAGCGTGCAGATCGGGTCGAGCTTCTTCCAGGAGACGCACCCAGACCGGTTGTTCGTCGAATGTTCGGTGTACACAGAACTGATCAGTACCGCCGAGCAGTCGCCGCGCGTGATCCACTCCGCGGTGCAACACGCGGTCGGCAAGTCCGGAGTTGCAGTGGTGACGCTCCCCGGTGATATTGCGGATCAGGCGGTCGCCCGGGAGGCACCCGCGTTCGTGCGCACGGGTACGCCGTCGCTCGTTCCATCGATGGCAGACGTCGAGTCGCTCGCAGTCGCTGTGAACGAGGCGAGCACGGTGGCCATTTTCGCGGGCGCGGGTGTACGTGATGCGCGGGCCGAACTACTCGAGCTGGCGGAGGTTCTGGGTGCTCCGATCGGACACTCCCTGCGCGGCAAGGAGTTCGTTCAATACGACAATCCATTCGATATCGGCATGACCGGGCTCCTGGGGTACGGCGCCGCGCACGACGGTATTCACGACGCGGATCTGCTCCTGCTCGTCGGAACCGACTTCCCGTACGACCAGTTTCTTCCGGACGAGGTTCGTACTGCACAGATCGACAGTGCAGCCGAAAATCTGGGCCGCAGAACAAGTCTCGATCTGGCCGTGCACGGTGATGCCAAGGCGACGATGGCGGCACTGCTGCACCGGGTGCACCGCAAAAACGATCGCAAATTCCTGCAGAGCACGCTTGATCGTCATAACACCCTGATGACGAAGGTAGTCGGCGCATACACCAAGCCTGTCAAGCAGCGCACCCCGATCCACCCCGAATTTGCGGCCTCGATTCTCGACGACCTTGCCGCGGAGGACGCCGTTTTCACCGCGGACACCGGTATGTGCAACGTGTGGAGCGCCCGCTACCTGAACCCCAACGGACGCCGCAGGTTCCTCTCGTCGGCGCTGCACGGCTCCATGGCCAACGCGCTCCCACACGCGATCGGCGCGCAGGTTGCACTGCCGGCACGGCAGGTCGTGTCCATGTCAGGTGACGGTGGACTGTCCATGCTGATGGGTGAGCTGGTGACCGTTGCCATGTATCGCCTGCCGGTCAAGATCGTCGTGTTCAGCAACTCGACCCTCGGGATGGTGAAACTCGAGATGCTCGTCGAAGGATTGCCCGACTTCGCCTCGACGTTCCCGCCACCGACTATGCCGCCGTGGCGTCGGCGCTGGGCATGTTCTCGGTGCGGATCGAGGATCCGTCGGATCTCGATTCGGGAATTCGTTCGGCACTAGAACACGACGGGCCAGCGCTGGTCGACATCGTGACCGATCCCAACGCACTGTCGTTGCCGCCCAACATCACCGGCGGGCAGATCAAGGGATTCGCGCTGGCGATGTCGCGAACGGTGATGAACGGAGGCGTCGGCGAGGCCGTGCAGATGGCGAAGTCGAACTTGCGGAACGTACCGCTGCCGTCGCAGTTCGAGCCTCGGGGATAGTCCCGAGTCGGTTGTCCATGGTCACTGGTGGCAGCATGGACGCGTGGTCAATACCCCTGATGTCGCACCCTCTGATGTCGTCGACAGCACTCGTTCGTTCGCGGTCACCGCGGACGACATCGACGCGGCTGCCCGTCGAATTTCCGATGTCGTGGCAGCAACACCTCTCCAGTACTGCGAGCGCTTGTCTGCCGTCACCGGCGCGCACGTCTACCTCAAGCGTGAAGATCTGCAGATCGTGCGCTCGTACAAGATCCGGGGCGCATACAACCTGATGTCGCAGCTGACTCCCAAGGAGTTGGCAGTCGGAGTGGTGACCGCCAGTGCAGGCAACCATGCGCAGGGCGTCGCCTTCGCGTGTCGATCCATGAAGGTACGCGGCCGCATCTATGTGCCCGCGAACACGCCCAAGCAGAAACGTGACCGCATACTTGTGCACGGCGGCGATTACGTCGAGCTGATCTTGACGGGGGACACCTTCGACGCGGCTGCGGCTGCTGCCGCGGACGATGCGGAACGAACCGGTGCCACCATGGTTCCGCCGTTCGACGATCGTCGCACTGTGGCCGGTCAAGGGACCATTGCTGCGGAGATAATCGAGCAATTGGGGTCGCCGCCGGACACGGTCGTCATGCCTGTGGGCGGCGGCGGATGCATCGCCGGCATCTCCACCTACCTGCGCGAGAGGTCGCCGTCGACCGCCCTGGTCGGTGTCGAGCCGTCGGGAGCGGCATCGATGACGGCTGCGCTCGTCGCCGGAGGACCGGTGACGCTGACCGATATCGACCCGTTCGTCGACGGCGCCGCTGTTCGCCGCATCGGAGACGTCCCGTTCGAGGCTTTGCGTTCGCTGGGTGCGGAGGTGGTCACGCACGCGTCACTGCCACTGGTGGCGGTGCCGACATTCCCGGGGAGAACAGCAGACTCCGGGCCGTTTCTGATGACACAGGTCGACGAAGGTGCCATCTGCACAGCAATGCTCGAGTTGTATCAGAACGAGGGTGTCATCGCCGAGCCGGCCGGTGCGCTGAGTGTGGCCGCGCTGACGCATATCTCGGTGGCGCCGGGCAGCACCGTGGTGTGTCTGATCTCCGGTGGCAACAACGACGTGTCGCGATACGGGGAAATCCTCGAACGGTCACTGGTCCACCTCGGACTCAAGCACTACTTCCTGGTGGATTTTCCGCAGGAACCGGGTGCGCTCCGTCGGTTCCTCGACGAGGTGCTGGGGCCGGAGGACGACATCACGTTGTTCGAGTACGTCAAGCGCAACAATCGCGAGACCGGCGCCGCGCTGGTGGGAATCCAGTTGGGGGTCGCGACGGGTCTCAGTGCGCTGCTCGAGCGCATGCGGACCTCTCGTCTGCGGGTGGAACAACTCGAACCGGGTTCGCCCGCCTATCGCTATCTGACCTGATCCGGTCCGAGTAGGCGTTCGACGACGCGTCGATGCAGGTCCCGGTCCACGGGCGGTAGGTCGAGCAGGGCCCCGAGATAGATACCGTCGCCCACGAGTCGAACGATCTCGGCTGAGACCGGGTCCGGTATCTCCGACCGGAGTCCCTCGTCCCACAACCGCATTACCTCGGTGACCGCGCGGTGGATCTCGCCGGGGTTTCCGTCGACGCTGCGCAGCACGGCGAGTGTCGAGCGGAAGAGCGCCGTCTCCTTGTCCGAGATGGACCCCGGTGGTTGCAGGTACCACTGGGCGACGGTTGTGCCGCCCTCTGCGGCCTGTGCGCGCTGTTGATCGGATCGCTCGCCGAGCCGTCGGACCATCGCGGCGATCATCGCGTCCTTGGTGCTGAAGTGGTAGAGCAGCCCTCCCTTGGACACCCCGGCGTTTGACGCGACGGATTCCAGCGTCACTTTGCTCAAACCGTGATCGAGGAGCATTTCCTCCAGGGCGTCGAGTATCCGATCGCGTGTGTCCGATGACATGCCGCCCACTGTACCCAATCGACTTTACCGGCTGGACGGTTTACTGCTAGCTTGGCACTGTACCGGCTGGACGGTCAGTCCCCGGATGATTCGAGGAGAAGTCAGTGAGTGAGTTGCGCATGCCCAGCGTGCAACCGGAGGCACCCCAGCAGGCGACGCCCAGGGAGTGGCTCGGCCTTGTCGTCCTGGCGTTCGCGGTGCTCCTCGTCGCGGTCGACGGCACCGTTCTGGATCTGGCGCTGCCTTTCATCAGTGCTGATCTCGCACCCACCAGCAATCAGCTGCTCTGGATCATCGACGTCTACTCGTTCGTGTTGGCCGGACTGCTCATCACGATGGGCACATTGGGCGACCGAGTCGGAAGGCGCAACCTTCTACTCATCGGTGCTGCGGGCTTCGGCATCGCATCGGTGGTCGCGGCGTTCTCGACGAGCCCGGAGATGCTGATCGGAGCCCGCGTCCTGCAGGGCGTATCGGGTGCCACGCTGATGCCGGCAACCCTCGGCCTGATCCGCACCATGTTCTCCGATCCTCGGCAGCGCGTCATGGCCATCGGAATCTGGGGTGCCATGGCCGGCGGCGGCGCGGCCGGCGGCCCCCTCGTCGGAGGTTGGTTGCTCGAACACTTCTGGTGGGGTTCGGTCTTCCTGATCAATATTCCGGTGATGATCGCGCTCATCGGCTTCGGCCCACTGGTCATACCGGAATCGAAGGACCCGTTTCCCGGAAAGTTCGATCTCGTCAGCTCAGCACTGTCGATGCTTGCGCTCGTGCCGCTCGTCTACGCCGTCAAAGAGACCGTGGCGCATGGCATGGAACCAGCAACCGTTCTCGCCGCGGTGGTCGGAATTGTCTCCGGTGTGATGTTCGTACGCAGGCAGCGACGGCTCGCCGACCCGATGATCGATCTGCGCCTGTTCGCCAACCCCGCCTTCTCGACCGCGGTGTTCACGAACTTCCTGTCGGTCTTCGCCTTGGCCGGCGTGCTGTTCTTCGGCGCGCAGTATCTGCAACTCGTACTCGGCAACAGTCCGCTGCAGGCCGGACTGCTGTTGCTGCCAGGCACTGCTGCAAGCATCGTCGCCTCGCTGCTGGCGGCATACATGGTGCGGATCGTGGCGCCGGCGACGTTGCTGGCCGGGGGACTCGCGTTTGCCGCGATCGGTGCCGCCTCGCTCTACGGACTGCGCGTCGACAGCGGTCCGGCACTGTTCATCTTCGGGTTCGTGCTCGTCGGCGCCGGGGCGGGTGTTGCGCTGACACTGACCTCCGACCTCGTCGTCGGGGCGGTCGAACCCGAACGAGCAGGGGCGGCGTCCGCAGTGTCCGAGACTGCCTACGAACTCGGCATCGCACTCGGTGTAGCGATCCTGGGCACCGTCGTCATGTCGTTCTTCCGACGGGGTCTGGACGTCGGCAGTCTCAGCAGCGAACCGGCTGCCGCGGCTCGGGAAACACTAGGCGGCGCAGGCGCTGTCGCCGAGGATCTCCCGGCCGATATCGGTGCAGCGCTGACGGACTCGGCTCACGATGCCTTCGTCACCGGTATGCACGCGGCTGCGATCGCGACAGCAGTCGTGATGGCAGCCACGGCAATCGGCGTTCTGGTGCGTCTGCGGCCCCGTCGCTGACGATCACGCGCGAGGGTCAGCGAGAACCGCGAACGAGTGACCCGGAATCTTGGTCGCCGAACCGGTTTCGTCGGAGATCGGATCGGTCCACGCCAACAGCGACGTGCCGCCGACCGGAACGGTGACCTCGTTCTCCGACAGGTTGCACACCACTCGCAGTGAACCACGGTGCAGAACGATCCACCGCTCGTCCTCGTCGTAGTCGACGGTGAGATTCTCGAGCCAGGGATCGGTGATCTCGGCGAAGCGACGCCGCAACATCAGCAAGCCCCGGTAGGTATCCAGCAGTCGTGCGTGGTCGCCTGCGGAAAGCTCGGACCAGTCGAGCTTGGATCGAGTGAAGGTGTCCGGATCCTGCGGATCGGGGATGTCCGCGCTGTCCCAGCCGTGCTCGGCGAACTCCGCTTTTCTGCCCTCGGCAGTGGCCTTGCCGAGTTCGGGTTCGGGGTGACTGGTGAAGAACTGGAACGGCGTGGACGCCCCCCACTCCTCGCCCATGAACAGCATGGGCGTGTACGGAGAGGCCAGAACCAGTGCAGCTTTGACAGCGAGTTGCCCGGGGGATAGGTAGAAACCCGGCCTGTCGCCGATCGCGCGATTGCCGACCTGATCGTGCGTGGTGGTGTACGTGACGAACGAGCTTGCCGGAATGCGCCGTGTGTCCACCGGCCGACCGTGTGTACGACCCCGGAACGACGAGTAGGTGCCTGCATGGAAGAAACCCTGGCGCAGCGTGTTCGCCAAGGCTTGGAGGGATCCGAAATCGCCGTAGTACCCCTGCCGTTCACCGGAGACCGCGGCGTGAATCGCGTGGTGGATGTCGTCGTCCCATTGGGCGTCGAGCCCGAGACCGCCTCCGGACCGGGCGGTGACGAGGGTCGGATCGTTCAGATCGCTCTCCGCGATCAAGGTCAGTGGCCGCCCCAGATGTGCTGCGAGTCTGCGGGTGTCGATGGCCAGCTCTTCGAGAAGGTGCGTCGCGGTGTGGTCGACGATGGCGTGGACGGCGTCCAGACGCAGGGCATCGATATGGAACTCGGAAAACCAGCGCAGAGCATTCTCGATCGCGTAACGCCGTACCGCGCCGGAATCGGCCTCGCAGTAGTTGATCGCCTGACCCCAGCTGTTCGCTCCCTGGGCCATGTACGGGCCGAAGCGGTCCAGATAGTTGCCGGACGGTCCCAGGTGGTTGTAGACCACGTCCAGTACGACACCGAGTCCGCGGCGGTGGCACGCGTCGACGAGGCGCTGCAACCCGTCGGGGCCGCCGTAGGCCTCGTGGACGGTGTACCAGAGGACGCCGTCGTATCCCCAGTTGTGGGTTCCGTTGAACCCGTTGACCGGCATGATTTCGACGAAGGTGACACCGAGATCGACGAGGTAGTCGAGTTTGTCCACCGCGGCGTCGAAAGTACCTTCAGGAGTGAAGGTTCCGATGTGCAACTCGTAGATGACGCCACCGGGTAGCTGTCGCCCCGTCCACGTGGAATCGGTCCACGCTCCCTCGTCGAGACGATGTACCTGAGACCGCTCGTGCACACCCTCGGGTTGTCGAGGCGACCTGGGGTCCGGCAGGACGGTGTCGTCCTCGTCCAGGACGAAACCGTACCTGCTGTCGGGCGCCGCATCGACGTCGACGTACCACCAGCCGTCGGTGCCCTGGTGCATCGGATGCAGTTCTCCGTCCAGATGCAGACGGACGGTGTTCGGCGTCGGCGCCCATACCTCGAAGCGGTGGGTCATGCGTCGTTCTCTCCTGAACTCTCCGGGTTCTCTACGGTCGGTGTGTGACGCACCAGCAGCGCCACCGGCAACGCAGCGAACAAATCGGCGGCTGCGGCCTCGCCTACGTACGTGGTGCCGGTGAGCCGGTCTGTCCACTGCCCATCGGGTAATACCACTGCCGTCGAACCCCAACCCTCGGACTCGAGCTTCAGGGAATGCCGCGTCGCCAGGGCGATGACATCGGGCGCGCCGAGTACGGGTCCACGAGCGAAGCCGATCAGGTGGGACGAGGCGTCGCCTGTTGCGCACACGGATGCGTAGGTGCCGCCGACAAAACTGTCGGGACGGTCACGCCGAAGGCGAAGTGCTGCTCTGACGACCCAGAACTTGGCGGCGCCGGTGTGATCGAGAGTCGGTGTAGCCGTAGCGGCCAGGAGTTCGCGCCGAACCGAATAGTCGACCGGCCTACGGTTGTCCGGGTCGACCAGAGAGTCCTCCCAGAGCTCGGTGCCCTGATACACATCGGGTACTCCGGGGCCGACGAGGTGCAGGAGCTTCTGCCCCAGAGCGTCGCTACGGCCGTGCGGAGCGAGACGCGAGACCAGTGCTGTCATCGAATCCGCCACCGGACCTGCCATTACCGAATCCAGCCACTCGTGCACCGCGTTCTCGAAAGCCTCGTTCACCTCGATCCAACCGGTACCGAGGCCGGCCTCACGAATTGCCTTCTCCGCGTAAGCATGGACACGCTCGCGCAGCTCGTCGTCGATCCTGCCGTCGGCGGGCCATACGCCGAACAAGTTCTGCCACAGGAACAGAGCCGTGGAGCCGTCAGGTCCGGGGACGATTGCGTGCCAGTCTGCGATGCACCGTGCCCAGAGATCGGGAGTCTGCGACAGCACGCCGATTCGTGCCCTGACGTCCTCGCCTCGCTTGGTGTCGTGCGTGGACAAGGTGGTCATCGCGGCCGGCCAACGCACCGCGCGGTCGGCGTTCGCAAGGTGGAACTGGGCAGGAGTGGAACCGAATTGTGCTGGGTCGCCGCCGACTTCTTGAAGCGAGATCAATCGGGTCGCCCGATAGAACAGGCAGTCTTCGACGCTCTTGGCTGTCACCGCGCCGCAGACCTGCTCGAACCGAACTGCCGACTCGCGGTCCGCGATCAAGGCCGCGGCGAGTGCGTCCAATCCTGGCTCCAGCGCGGGTTCCGCACCCGCAACCGCGCCGAGCACTCGTGCGGTGGTCCCGGCGAGCGGCGAGTAGTCCGCGCGGTAGTACGGCATACGCGCGAGCACAGCAACGATCGCGCGGGTGACGACGTCGGCAGATACGTCGGTGCCGGTTTCGGTTCGAACCGCTCGGGCGAGTCTGCGCACCTCCGGTGCGAGATCCCCGCTTGCGACCGATTCCTTGAGTGCCTGTTCGCTCGCGTGCAACCATTCGCCGTCGCTGCGAGTACCTGTCTGCGCGAGAGACAGGTCCCCGAGTGCGGACGCACCCGAAGGGTCGACGAACACTCCACCGAGATCGGCGAGGGCGTCGTATCCGGTCGTGCCGTCCACCGGAAGCGACTCGTCGAGGGGTTCGCCGCGCGCGAGGATCTTCTCGATCACGAGCCAGCGATCATCGCCGATGAGCTCACGCAGTTCGGTGAGATACGCGCCGGGGTCGGCGAGACCGTCCGGGTGATCCACCCGCAGACCGTCTACCAGCCCCTCGGTCATCCAACTCGCGACCTGCTTGTGCGAGGCGGCGAACACGTCGAAGTCCTCCTGCCGCAGACCGGCGAGACCGTTCACCGAGAAGAACCGGCGATATCCGACGAGTCCTGCCTTCCAGCTCACCAATCGGTAGGCCTGACGGGCGTGAACGGCGCGCGCATCGTCGACGGCTGTGCCGTCGGCGGCCGAGTCGGTTCCCGCTGCGATGGGGAAGCGGTGCTCGTAGTAGGCGAGCAAGGCCTCGTCGCCGCTTCGATCGATGAACAGTTCCGAGGCGTCCTCGTCTGAGCCGAGGACGGGCAGGGCGATCTTGCCGTCGGTGCCGTTCTCCGGCGACCAGTCGATATCGAAGAAGGTGGCGTACTCCGACGCCTGCCCCTTGCCCAGGACATCCCACCACCATACGTTCTGACGCGGATTGTCGACACCGACATGATTGGGAACGATGTCGACGATCACGCCCATGCCGCGCGCATGCAGCTCGGCGACAAGTTCGATCAGAGCCTCACGCCCACCCAGTGCAGCGGAGACCGTCGTCGGGTCCACCACGTCGTACCCGTGTGTCGACCCTTCGGCCGCCGTCAGTATCGGAGACAGATAAGCGTGGGTGACACCGAGGTCGTCGAGGTAGTCGACGATTCCGCGAGCATCGTCGAGCGTGAAGCCGTCCCCACGCAGTTGAAGTCGATATGTGCTGGAGGGGATCGGCATATGTCAGTCCGTCTTTCGTAGAACGAGCAGTGACCGAGCGGCCACCTTCACCGGTGTACCCGCTTCGATGACATTCTCACTCGCTCCCGTTCGCGCGGCTGTGTCGAGCGCAACAGTCCACTCCTTGGCGTATTCACCGTCGGGTGTCTGGAACTCGATGGTCTCGTGATGCGCGTTGAAACACAGCAGGAACGAATCGTCGAGTACTTTCTCGCCACGCTGATTGGGCTCCGGAATGCCCTCGCCGTTGAGGAACACGGTCAAGCCCTTGCCGAATCCACTGTCCCAGTCCTCAGGAGTCATCTCCTCACCCGCAGGCGTCAACCACGCGATGTCTCGTGTCTGTTCGCCGCTTCGAATCGGTAGGCCTTCGAAGAAACGACGGCGACGAAACACCGGATGTTGATTACGCAGGGCGATGGCCGCCCTGGTGAACTCGATCAAGTCCGAGTTGGTCTTGGCGAGCGACCAGTCCATCCAGGCCAGTTCGGAGTCCTGGCAGTAGACATTGTTGTTGCCCTGTTGGGTGCGCCCCATCTCATCCCCGTGCGCGATCATCGGGGTGCCCTGGCTCAGCAGCAACGTGGCCATGATGTTGCGAATCTGGCGGGCGCGCAGGTCCAGAATCTCCGGGTCGTCGGTGGGGCCCTCGACCCCGCAGTTCCACGATCGGTTGTGGCTCTCGCCGTCGTTGTTGTCCTCGCCGTTCGCCTCGTTGTGTTTGTCGTTGTACGAGACCAGATCGTTCAGAGTGAAGCCGTCGTGCGCGATGACGAAGTTGATGCTGGCGCCGGGACGTCTGCCGGTGGCCTCGTAGAGGTCGGAGGACCCGGTGAGTCTGGATGCGAATTCCCCGAGGGTGGCCGGCTCGCCGCGCCAGTAATCGCGGACTGTGTCGCGGTACTTACCGTTCCACTCGGTCCACAGGCCTGGGAAGTTGCCGACCTGGTAGCCACCCTCGCCGATGTCCCACGGCTCGGCGATGAGTTTGACCTGGCTGACGATCGGGTCCTGTTGCACCAGATCGAAGAACGCGCTGAGGCGGTCCACGTCGTGCAGTTCGCGAGCCAGGGTGGACGCGAGATCGAAGCGAAATCCGTCCACGTGCATCTCGGTCACCCAATACCGAAGCGAGTCCATGATCAGTTGCAGCGTGTGCGGGTGTCGGGCGTTGAGGCTGTTACCGGTGCCGGTGTAGTCCATGTAGTGCGCGAGGTCGCCGTCGACGAGGCGGTAGTAGGCAGCGTTGTCGATGCCCCGGAAGCTGATGGTCGGGCCCATGTGATTGCCCTCGGCGGTGTGGTTGTAGACGACGTCGAGGATCACCTCGATCCCGGCTGCGTGGAACTCCCGCACCATCGCCTTGAACTCGGTGACCGCAGCACCTGCCGTGGGATTGGAGGAGTAGTCCGCGTGCGGGGCGAGGAACCCGAACGTGTTGTAGCCCCAGTAGTTGCGGAGTCCTTGGTCGAGCAGGGTCTGATCCTGCATGAACTGATGTACCGGCATCAGTTCGATCGCCGTGATGCCCAGATTTTGCAGGTGATCGATGATCACCGGGTGCGCCAGACCTGCGTACGTGCCCCGCAGCGACTCCGGCACGTCGGGATGCGCGATGGTCATGCCTTTGACGTGCGCCTCGTAGATGACCGTCTCGTGGTACGGACGCCTCGGCGCGCGATCGGCCTGCCAGTCGAAGAACGGGTTGATGACCACCGTGGTCATCGTGTGACCGAGTGAATCGTGCTGCGGAAAATCATCGCTGGAGGTCTCGTCGTGGGCGACGGGATCGGACTCGAGGATCGTCTTGTCCGAATCTGTCAGGTCGGTGGCATCCTCGAATGGCTTGTCTGCGTCAGCTGCCTCACCCTGCGGATCCGGCGCCGAAGGTTCCGGCATGTCGAGCGAATACGAGAACAGCGAGCGGTCTCCGTCGAACGCACCCTCGAACGCTTTGCCGTACGGGTCGAGGAGCAACTTGCTCGGATCGCATCGGTGACCGTGCGACGGGTCCCACGGTCCGTGTACCCGGTAGCCGTACTTCTGGCCGGGGATCACCGATGGCAGGTAGGCGTGCCAGACGTAGCCGTCGGACTCTTCGAAACGGATGCGGGTTTCGGTTCCGTCATCGGCTATCAAGCAGAGGTCGACCGCCTCCGCGACCTCGGAGAACAGCGCGAAGTTGGTACCGGCCCCGTCGTAGGTCGCGCCCAGCGGATATGCGCTTCCCGGCCAGACTTCGACGGCGGGTGATTCGGTGGGTGCGTCCTGTGACATGAGTGCAACTTTACTGTGGCCGCCGGTACCCGGCTTACCACCAGCCGGTCGCGGCAGCTATCTGCCTACCCAGCTCGGGTGCCATCGTGCGCATGTATGTAGCGGTCAGGTGATGTTCGTCGCGGTAGATCAGCACGTTGCCCTCGATGACGCGGCAGACTGCTGTGTCGCAGAGCGCGTTCGTGAGGTCGAGTGGCAGGACGGCCGGCTGACGGAAGGATGCGGCGAGGGTCGGGTTGACCGCATCCAACGCATCGCTTCGGCGCATCCCACAGGATGTCGCGTCACCACCGTCGGCGAGGCAGTCGATAGCCCGATATGCGACGTCCTCACGGGCGAGCCACGCGTTGTCGCGTACCCCGAGGACTTCGATGCCGTAGGACGCCAGTTCGTTCCAGACGTCGATGTACCAATCTGGGGTGTAGTCACCGGGGCCTTGCTCTCTCGGGCGGCTCGACGTGGTGAACACGTAGTCCGGTCGGAGTTCCCCCATGCGATCGAGCGCCGCTCGTGACCACTCGACACACCCCGGGTATTCGTTGTCGCCGAGGAGCACCATGTGTCCTGCGGTGAGGGGGCACCCCATCTTCAGGAACGTGACAACGCGGAACCCTTGTTCGCGCCCGAGCAG
The DNA here is from genome assembly GCF_020889545.1 of Rhodococcus sp. I2R. Taxonomy (NCBI): domain Bacteria; kingdom Bacillati; phylum Actinomycetota; class Actinomycetes; order Mycobacteriales; family Nocardiaceae; genus Rhodococcus; species Rhodococcus sp. I2R. Next base: position 116,992 of record NZ_JAHUTG010000006.1, on the reverse strand, counting down.
GTCCACTGCGGTCAGCCAGTGTTCGGCGTGCGAGCCGCCTGCGAGGGCCACTGTTCGAGAGGCGAGGGTATCGCCGTATTCGCAGCTCAACACGTCGGTCGTCTCGAAGTCGGCGATGCACCCGTCGATCGTGCTCTGCGGGAGATCCTCCGGAGCGGAGAACAGCTCGGGGACCACCTCGGCGTCGTCGGGCACGTTGCCCTTGGTCAGTGCGAGTGCCCCCGGGTAGAGCGCGGGATCCAAGGTGGAGGTGGCCTGGAGGTCGGCCACCGACTGCCGGATGAAGTGATCCCAGCTGATGGCACCGACTACCAGCACAGCGGCGAGTACTGCCGAAACGGCTGCGATGGTTGTGGCGTGGAACGATCGGGGGGAGGCCTGCACCGGCTTTTCCAACAGCCGAACCGTGCCCATGGCGAGAAGGACCGACGCGGCGATGACGAGTGCGCCGGTGGCGAAGTCTGCCGTCGGTGCACCTGTGTAGGCGAGCGTGAAGATCAGTATCGGCCAGTGCCACAGGTACAGCGGAAACGCGATCGACCCGAGCCACAGGCTGAACCGGGTGCTGAGCAGGTGCGCCACCGCCGTGTTCGGCCCGGCGATCACCAGCGCGATCGTCGCCAGGACCGGGAGCAGCGCCCACGGGCCCGGGAACTCCTCGACCCCGCTCACCACGAAGCCGCAGGCGAGGATCGCGATCAGGCCAGCGGAAGCGAGGACTGTTCTGGACGCTCGGTTCGACCAAGACAGGTCGGCCCAGGAGCCGGAGTTGGGCGGCCGCCACGCGAACAGAGCCGCGACTGCTGCGCCCAGCAGGATCTCCCAGAGGCGCGCACCGGTGTCGTAGTAATTCCAGGACTGCAGGCGCGCCGTGCCGTCGGCGGCGTAGACGAACGACACCACTGCAATGCCCATGAAGATCACGAAGAAGATTCGCGGGTGGGGACTGAATCTGTGTCCGCCTCGTGAGCGACGGAGAACCCAGGCCAGACCGAATACGAGGAGGGTCGCCGCCAGATAGAACTGGAACTGAACAGCGACCGACCACAGGTGCTGGAGAGGGCTGACATCGGGATCGGCTGCCAGGTAGTCCTGTGACGTCGACGCCAACTCCCAGTTCACGAAGAAGAAGACACCCGAGATCAATTGGTTGCCGATATCGACCCACCGCGTCTGCGGAAGCAGGACGATAGTGGCGATCGCGACGCCGAGCAACACGATCACCAGCGGCGGTCCGAGGCGGCGCAGCACGCGTCCGAGCCGAGTGAACGGATTCAACGACCCACCGGATGCGGCCGCGCGAATCAGTGACGCCGTGAAGAAGAAACCGGTGAGGGTGAGAAACACATCGACGCCGCCGGAGACCCGACCCATCCAGACGTGAAATACCACCACGAGCGCAATTGCGACGCCGCGGAGACCGTTGAGATCCTCCCGCAACGCCGGACGCGGCTTCGTCGGTGCAACGGCGTGAGCATCTGTCTCCGCGACGCCTGCTGGTGAGTACTGGGCGTGCATAAGGGGGCTGAAGCTCCGGGGGTCGGCGATTATCGGGGTGATGTCCTGTTGGCGCGAACGATACTTTGCGTTCACCTCGGAGAACAATCGCCGACCACCGGTGGCCGGTGTGCGATCGAACACGCCTCGCGCACCGGCCCGAAGAGGCAGCCGACTGGGCTAGCTGCCTGCTACTTCGCGGCGGGGCAACTTCCAGCCCGGGCGAACGAAGTGGCAGGTGTAGCCACTCGGGTAGTTCTGCAAGTAGTCCTGGTGTTCGGGCTCGGCCTCCCAGAACGGGCCTGCTGCGGTCACCTCGGTGACGACTTTTCCGGGCCACAATCCTGACGCGTCGACGTCGGCGATGGTGTCCAGCGCCACTCGCTTCTGTTCGTCGGTGGTGAAGTAGATCGCCGAGCGGTAGCTCACTCCCACGTCGTTCCCCTGACGGTTCTTCGTCGACGGGTCGTGTATCTGGAAGAAGAACTCCAACAGGTCCCGGTACGAGATCACAGATGAGTCGAAGACGATTTCGACTGCTTCCGCGTGCGTGCCGTGGTTGCGGTATGTCGCGTTGGGGACGTCACCCCCGGAGTATCCGACGCGAGTGGACAGCACGCCCGGCTGATGCCTGATCAGCTCCTGGGCGCCCCAGAAGCAACCTCCGGCGAGGATGGCGGTCTCGGTGGTAGTGCTCACTTGATGTACTCCTTCGTCGGAACTCGCTGCGTACTCCATGGACTCGAACAGCGATGGACTCGAACAGCGCTCGATGTCGACCGTAACCCTCGGCCTGGAGGAATGCAGCGGCGCCGTCAGTAGGCTGGTAGAGACGATGCGCGAGCATCGCGGTGGCTTCGCATGTAGGGATTGGTGAATGGCATTCGGTTCTGATCGGTTCTGGAAGGTGCTCGGGCGCTCGGCGCAGAAGCGTCAGGCGCGTTCGCGTACTCAGGTGGACCGGGCGGCTGCGCATTCGGCCTGGGCGAGCGCGTTGTCCGATACGGACATCGCCACCGCGGCCAACGAGCTGCGCGTCCACACCGGCAGCGAACTCGATGTCCCGCGATACCTGGCACTCGTTCGTGAGGCATCGAGCCGTTCGCTTGGCATGACCCCGTTCGATGTGCAGCTCCTTGCCGCGCTTCGCATGCTCGAAGGCGAAGTCGTCGAGATGGCGACCGGCGAGGGCAAGACACTGGCCGGAGCCATGGCCGCCGTCGGATACGTCCTGTCTGGCCGCTCCGTGCACGTGGTGTCGATCAACGATTTTCTTGCTCGTCGAGATGCTGAATGGATGGGCCCGATGTTCGGCCTTCTCGGCATTCGGGTCGGCTCGGTGTCCGAATCCTCGACGCTCGACGAGCGTCGGGCGGCATACGGCAGCGATGTCACGTACGCCTCGGTCAACGAAGTCGGTTTCGATGTGCTTCGCGACCATCTCGTGGACGACGCCGAAGACCTGGTGACGGCGACACCCGACGTGGCATTGATCGATGAAGCAGATTCGGTGCTGGTCGACGAGGCTCTGGTGCCGCTGGTGCTGGCGGGCTCGGTCTCGACCGAGGTGCCGGCGGCGAAGGTCATCGAGACAGTTCGCCTCCTGGAAGCCGGAACGGATTTCGACACCGACACCGACGGCCGGAACGTCTTCCTCACCGACTCTGGTGCAGAGCGAGTGGAGAAGGAGTTCGGCGGAATCGACCTGTACTCCGAGGAGCACGTGGGATCGACGCTCGTGTCCGTCAACGTCGCCCTGCACGCTCAGGTGCTCGTCAGGCGAGACGTGCACTACATCGTCCGTGATGGACGGGTCCAGTTGATCAATGCCTCGCGCGGTCGCGTCGCCGAACTACAACGGTGGCCCGACGGATTGCAGGCGGCAGTGGAGACCAAAGAGGGCCTCAAACCCACCGAGACCGGTGAAATCCTCGACACCATCACTGTCCAGGCACTGATCGGCCGGTACGCAACCGTGTGTGGCATGACCGGCACGGCCCTGGCGGCCGGTGAGCAACTCAAGAAGTTCTACGGGCTCGGTGTGTCCGTCGTTCCGCCGCACCGACCCAACATTCGCCTCGACGAGCCCGATCGCGTCTACGACACCGCGGCCCACCGCAACGCCGCCATGGTGGCTCATGTGAAGGAAATCCACGAGAGCGGGCAGCCGATTCTGATCGGCACCCACGATGTGGCCGAGTCGGAGGAGGTGAATGCGTTGCTCGCGGCGGCAGGTGTGCCCGCGGTGGTTCTCAACGCCAAGAACGACGCCGAGGAAGCGGATGTGATTGCCCGAGCGGGCGTTCGAGGCGCGGTGACGGTCTCCACCCAGATCGCCGGCAGAGGTACCGACATCAAGCTCGGCGGCCCCTCCGGCGACGTCGCGGCACGCGATGAGGTGGCCGAGCTGGGTGGTCTCCTCGTGGTGGGGACGGGTCGTCACACCACCGAACGACTCGACAATCAGTTGCGGGGTCGCGCCGGTCGGCAGGGTGACCCCGGGCGGTCGGTGTTCTTCTCGAGCTGGGAGGACGAGGTCGTGACAGCGAATCTGGGTCCGAAGGACAAGCCTGGGCAACACGATGATTCGGGTCTGATCACGGCGCCGGGGGTGGCGTCGAGAATGGACCATGCCCAACGCATCGCCGAGGGGACGATGCTCGAGGTGCACTCGCGGACGTGGCGTTACAACCAGCTGACGGCGCAACACCGCAGCATCCTCGACGCACGACGGGCGACGTTTCTGGCCTCGAACGAGGCTCTCGATGTGTTGTCCGCCGCTGTCCCTGCCCGCGCGGCGACGTTGCGCGAGTCGATCTCGGAGGATGTGCTCGTGACGGCGGCGCGCCGAATCGTGCTGTTCCATCTCGATAGATCGTGGTCGGAGTACCTTGCTCACCTGGCCGATGTACGGGAGAGCATCCACCTGCGTGCGTTGGGACGCGAGAACCCGCTCGACGAGTATCACCGCATTGCCGTGGAGGCGTTCGGGGAGTTGTCGAACAAGGCGATGGAACAGGCCTGCGCGACGTTCGAATCCGCGGAGATCACCGCCGAGGGAATCGACCTCGACGAGGCAGGTCTGCAGCGTCCGACATCGACGTGGACGTACATGGTGCACGACAATCCATTTGCGGGCAATACTGCCAACAGCGCCGGTCTCGGACCGATTTTCGGCGGCAGTTAGATACGGGCGTTCTCGCCGAGTTTGTGGCGGACACCGTCGATGAACAAACCGAGACCGAAGTTGAATCGTGTTGTCGCATCGGGAGTCTCGAACAGGGGCGAAGCGTGTTCGGAGAGTGCCCCCGCGGAGTCCATCTGCATCCGCGCCTGCTCGTCGACGGTCTGGCCGAGGATGTAGTAGAGCAGGGTGTCGGCGGTCGGCTCGGCGTCGCGACGGGTGAGGCCCGCGCGAATGCACACTGCGGCGAGGCGCTCGCGAATGTTGTTGGTCACCAGCCGTGATGCGTAGGTGGCCGCGACCAGTTCTGCGCCGTCTCGGCGTGAGAGCAGTGCATTTCTGAGGCGGTGCGCGAGATCGCGCAGCCGCTCGTCCCATGTCTCACCCGAGGGTGGCGCGTCGACATCGGCGAGCAGCGCGTCTGCGATCGCGCCCAGCAAGGATTGCTTGTCCTTGAAGTGCCAGTACAGGGCGCCGGGGCCCACGTGCAGCGACGTGGCCAGTCGACGCATCGTGAGATCGCCCAGACCGTACTCGTCGAGTATCGCGATCGCGCCGTCGAGGACGTCGGCTCTGCGCAGTTGCACTCCACACTCCCTGTCGTGATCGGCTTTTGACACCGTCCGATGCCCAGCATAGCCTGAACGCCGTTCAACTTGAACGGTGTTCAATTATGCGGTGTTCAACTATCGATGGCGTATTGCCGAACCAGGAGTGTCCGTGAGCCGAGTAGCAGACCGAAACGACATCCTCGACATCGCGCGCGAGCAGGTGCTGACCGACGGGGTGGGGCTGGACCGGGCGCAGGTCAGGAGCGCGCTCGACGTACCCGACGAGCGACTGGAGGAGCTGCTCGCTCTCGCTCACGAGGTCCGAATGGCGTGGTGTGGGCCCGAAATCGAGGTCGAGGGCATCGTCAGTCTGCAGACCGGCGGTTGCCCTGAGGACTGCCATTTCTGCTCGCAGTCCGGGTTGTTCGAGTCGCCTGTGCGCGCGGTTCGACTGGACATACCGAGCCTCGTCGAAGCCGCGAAGCAGACCGCAAAATCCGGCGCGACGGAGTTCTGCATTGTCGCTGCGGTACGAGCGCCCGACGACCGCTTGCTCGACCGCGTCGCTGCTGGGATCGAGGCGATCCGCAGCGAGGTCGAGATCGACATTGCGTGCTCGCTGGGAATGCTCGACCAAGCGCAGGTCGACCGGCTCGTCGGGATGGGCGTACACCGCTACAACCACAATCTCGAAACCGCACGCTCGTACTTCCCGCAGGTGGTCACCACCCACACGTGGGAGGAGCGGCGGGACACTCTTGCGATGGTGCGCGATGCCGGCATGGAGGTCTGCTGCGGTGGAATCCTCGGCATGGGGGAGTCGCTCGATCAACGGGCCGAGTTCGCCGCCGACCTGGCCGAAGTGCAACCACACGAGGTTCCGCTCAATTTCCTCAACCCGAGGCCCGGCACGCCGTTCGGAGATCTCGACGTGCTCCCGGCTTCCGAGGCGCTCCGCGCCGTTGCTGCGTTCCGCCTTGCTCTCCCGCGCACCATTCTGCGATTCGCGGGTGGCCGCGAGCTCACCCTGGGAGACCTCGGTGCCCGGCAGGGGATGCTCGGCGGCATCAACGCGGTGATCGTCGGCAACTACCTCACCACACTCGGACGTCCAGCGGAGGCTGATCTCGACCTGCTCGACAGCCTGCGGATGCCGATCAAAGCGCTCAATTCCACCATCTAAGGTGGACTGCGTGACGAGCGACGAGCGCTACAACCCCTACACGGGACGTCCCGTGCAGCCCGGGGATGGCGACAGGCTTCCCCGAGCGGTGATGCTCGGGCTGGAACCGCCTCGATTCTGTGCGGACTGCGGACGCCGCAGGGTGGTTCAGGTATTGCCGCACGGGTGGTCGTCGACATGCTCGCGTCATGGGGCGATCGACTCGGCTGCATTCGGAGAGCGGTGACGACCATGCAGCGAAGGCGGATGGCCGGTTTGCCCATAGCGGTGTCAGTGCTCGTCGGCGCGCTGAGCGGTCTGGTGTGGTCCGTCCTGGCGCCGCCGGAGCAGGTCGTCGTAGTCGCTCCCGGTGTGGGGGCCGCTCTGACGGGCGAGAGTTTGCATCGATTCGACGCGCTTGCATTGTTCGCCTGTGGTGCGTTCGTCGCGGGAATTGTGCTGCCGGTGGCATTCTGGGCATGGACGCGAGCCCGTGGACCGATGTTGTACCTGGGCTTGCTCGTCGGTGCTGCTCTCGGTTCCGCGGCGATGCTCGCAATCGGAATTTGGATCGCCGGCCTGATCCACCCCCGCCCCGAGGACTCGGCGGTCGGGTCGGTGGTGTCGGTAGCTCCCGGGATCGGGTCCCTGCTCGTGCTTGTCGTGCAGCCGTTGATCACCTCGCTTGTCGTCGTGCTGCTGGCGGCGATGAATCCGCACGACAATCTTCGGTACACCCCGGACGAAGACGTGCCGTGCGACGAGTTGGAGAGCGCGTCCGCGAACGGCACCGAGTACGTCGAGGCCGAGCGGCCCTAGTCCGGCAGCGTTTGGTTCGGAGGGCGCAGCGCCGCGAACTCGTCGGTCACCCGCAACGACGATTCGGCGAACCGGTACAGCGCCGGCGGGCGACCTCCAGCTTTGCCCGAGGGTGACGTCCTGCCTGTGGTTTCGATCACCTTGCGCCTGCCGAGCACGCGTTGGAGGTTGGTGGCGTCGACGTGATAGCCGAGGGCTGCGGAATATATCTCGCGCAGTGTCGACATCGCGAACTCGACGGGAGCCAGAGCGAATCCGATGTTCGTGTAGGACAGCTTGGCGATCAATCGATTTCGCGCGTGCGAGACAACGGTGCCGTGATCGAACGATGCTTCGGGAAGTGACGCAACCGGGTGCCAGGCCGTGTCCGGCGGCAGCGTCGGATCCGCATAGAAGGGCACGAGACCGAGGAAGTTCGACGCGATGCGCCTGGCACCGGGAACGCGGTGGGGATCGCTGAAAATGGATAGCTGCTCGAGGTGGGCGACCTCGCGGACATCGACCTTCACTGCGAGCTGCCGATGCGCCGACGTCGAGAGGTCCTCGTCGTCCTCGAGCACGCCGCCGGGAAGTGACCAGGTTCCCTTCTCCGGGTCCTTCGCGCGCTGCCAGAGCAGTACCGCTAGTTCAGGTGCCCTACCTGCGCCGAAGCTGCGAACTTGGAAGACCGCGATGAGGACTTCGTGCACAGTGCTACGATTGCGCATGTTTTCGATTGTAAGTCGAAAACCTGCAAGAACGAAATCCGGCATCAGCGGACCGGATGATGGACGAAGGAGAACCGCCATGGCGAGCAGTGCAACCGAGCTCGAACCCCGGGGCTTGCCAGGGGATGCAGCAGCGTCGACCGAGTCGGTGTGGGCCGGGACGGCCGACATCGTCGACGGTCCAGGCGGGTACAGCGGCGTCGAGCCCACCGAGGAGTGGGCGGCAGAGATCAAACGATTGGCGCGCAAGCGCGGCGCGACACTGCTCGCGCACAATTATCAGCTGCCGGCCATTCAGGATGTCGCCGACCACGTCGGCGACTCGCTCGCGCTCTCGCGCATCGCAGCCGAGGTTCCGGAAGACGAGATCATCTTCTGTGGCGTGCACTTCATGGCCGAAACGGCCAAGATCCTCAGTCCGTCGAAGACGGTACTCATCCCCGATCAGCGGGCCGGGTGTTCGCTGGCCGATTCCATCACCGCCGAACAATTGCGCGAGTGGAAAGCCGACTTCCCGCACGCGGTCGTCGTCTCGTACGTCAACACCACTGCCGAGATCAAGGCGCTCACCGACATCTGCTGCACGTCGTCGAACGCTGTCGAGGTGGTCGAGTCGATCGACCCGAACCGAGAGATCCTGTTCCTGCCAGACCAGTTCCTCGGCGCCCACGTCAAACGGGTCACCGGACGGGAAAACCTGCACATCTGGGCCGGCGAATGCCATGTGCACGCCGGCATCAACGGAGACGAACTTGCAGCGAAGTCGCGCTCACACCCCGATGCAGAGCTCTACGTCCACCCCGAATGTGGTTGCGCAACCTCGGCTCTGTACCTCGCCGGCGAAGGGTTCGTCACCGCGGACAAGGTCAAGATCCTCTCGACCGGCGGCATGCTCGACGCGGCCCGCACCACGGGTGCCAAACAGGTGCTCGTCGCCACCGAGATCGGGATGCTGCATCAGCTGCGCCGCGCCGCCCCTGATGTCGACTTCCAAGCCGTCAACGATCGCGCGTCGTGCAGCTACATGAAGATGATCACTCCGGCCGCGCTGCTTCGCTGCCTCGTCGAGGGCAAGGACGAGGTACACGTCGACCTCGACACCGCGCATGTCGCGAGCAAGTCGGTGCAGCGCATGATCGAGATCGGAAATCCGGGCGGCGGGGAGTGAGAACACCTCGCGGGACGACCGTCTCGTGGGAAGCGTCCGCTGACCTAGTCGTGGTCGGGGCCGGCGTCGCCGGGCTCAGCGCGAGGTTGGCTGCCGCACGTCTCGGACTGCGGGTGGTGACGGTCGCCAAGGGCGGCTCGGACGGGACGGCCACCCGCTACGCGCAGGGCGGCATCGCTGTTCCCGGTGATTCTCGGACTGCGGATTCGGTCGACGCGCACGTCGCCGACACGTGCGAGGCCGGCGGTGGTTTGTGCGACGAGTCCGCCGCCCGATCGATCATCGCCGACGGCCGGCGTGCGGTCGCCACGCTCGAAACGCTCGGGGCCTACTTCGACCGCGGACCGGACGGTGCGTGGGCGCGAACACGAGAGGGTGGCCACTCGGCGCACCGAATCGTGCACGCAGGCGGCGACGCGACCGGAGCCGAGGTACAGCGCGCGCTCGACGGCTCTGTTCTGCGCGACACCCCTGTTCTGCGCGACACCCGTGTTCTGCGCGACACCTCGGCCGTTCGAGTTCTCCTCGCCGACGGTGAGGTGGCCGGACTGCTCGTAGCCTCCGCCGACGGCTACGGCGTCGTCCATGCGCCCTCGGTTCTGCTGGCCACGGGCGGATCCGGCCAGCTGTACACCTGCAGTACCAATCCGGAAGGTGCCACGGCAGACGGCATCGCGCTGGCGTTGCATGCCGGCGCAGAAGTGGCCGATCTCGAATTCGTCCAGTTTCATCCCACGGTGCTGTTCGCCGCCGGGGCCACCGGTATTCGCCCCCTCGTGAGCGAAGCCGTTCGAGGTGAAGGTGCCCATCTCGTCGACACGGACGGGGTGAGGTTCATGACGGGCATACACCCTCTCGCCGACCTCGCTCCGCGCGATGTCGTCTCGCGTGCGATCGCGGAGCAGCTGCACCGGACCGGCGCCGAACACGTGTGGCTCGACGCGCGAGCGATCCGCAACTTCCACACGCGGTTTCCCACGGTCACCGCATCGTGTCTCGCAGCCGGGATCGACCCGCTCGACGACCTGGTTCCCGTGGCACCGGCTGCGCACTACGCCTGCGGAGGTGTGGTCACCGACGTTTCGGGCCGCACCAGCGTTCCCGGTCTTCTCGCAGCCGGGGAAGTTGCGCGCACCGGTCTGCACGGCGCGAACCGGTTGGCCTCGAACAGCCTGCTCGAAGGTCTTGTCGTAGGCGAGCGTGCCGGTGTGGCCGCCGCGCAGCGACGCGGTCGCCGTATCCCCGACTTCGACATCCCCGACTTCGATGCGGCCGTGGGCCCCACCCGCAGCGTCCCCAGAGCCGCTCTGCAGCAACTGATGACCAATAGCGCCGGAGTGGTCCGGGATTCGGAGGGCCTGCAGAACGCGGCATCGGCGCTGACCTCACTGGCGTGCGAAACGCCGCCCAGCGATCACGCCCGGGAGGACGCAGCCCTGACGCTCACAGCATCGGCCCTTGTCCTCGCTGCCACACAGCGGCGCGAAAGCCGCGGCGCGCACACCCGGCGTGATTTTCCGAACCTCGACCAGAACTCGGCGCGGAGCATTCGACTGCGTCTGCGCGACGGGGTACTCGAATCCACCGCCGCCCTGACAGGAGTGACATGACCAGCAGTGAGATCACCTCGAACACTTCGGGCGCGCACGACGCTCTCCGGCAGCAGGGGTTGGACGTCGACGAGGTGCGCGCGCTGGTCGCAACAGCCCTCGACGAGGACCTCCGGTACGGATCCGATGTGACGACCACGGCAACGGTCCCCGCCGACGCGTCCTGCACGGCCGCTGTCGTCGCGCGCGAGCCCGGCACCGTCGCCGGCCTCGACATCGCACTACTCGTGCTCGACGAGGTCATCGGGGCAGGCAACTACGACATCGTCGACCGGGCGGTCGACGGCGCCCGAGTGGCTCCGGGTCAGTCGATCCTCACGGTCACCGCACCGACACGGGGACTTCTGACCGCCGAGCGAACCATGCTCAACCTGCTGTGCCACCTATCCGGCATCGCGACCACTACTGCAGCCTGGGTCGCCGAGGTCGCCGATACCGACACCAGGATTCGCGACAGTCGAAAGACGTTGCCGGGGCTGCGTTCGATCCAGAAGTACGCGGTGCGGGCGGGCGGGGGCGTCAACCATCGCATGGGGCTGGGCGACGCCGCCCTGATCAAGGACAACCATGTCGTCGCGGCCGGATCGGTGGTGGCAGCGCTGAAGGCGGTGCGCGCAGCTGCGCCCGATATCGAGTGCGAGGTGGAGGTCGACAGCCTCGAGCAGCTCGACGCTGTGCTCGCGGAGGACGTCGAGCTGGTTCTGCTGGACAACTTCGCTCTCTGGCAGACGCAGATGGCCGTACAACGCCGCGACAAGCTGTCTCCGATGACGCGCCTGGAATCCTCCGGCGGACTGACGCTCGATGTGGCACACGACTACGCGAGGACCGGAGTGGACTTCCTGGCGGTCGGTGGCCTCACACATTCGGTGCGGGCGCTCGATCTCGGGCTGGACATGTGAAGACCGGATTCGCGCGCAGTTCGGCGTGATCTTGTAGGTTGGACGGTCGATGTCCGAAATGCAGAGTGTCCGCCTCGACAGCTGGATCTGGGCGGTCCGATTGTTCAAGACCCGCTCCGCTGCTGCCGCGGCCTGCCGAGCGGGACACGTTCGGGTCAACGGGACACCTGCAAAGGCCGGCCAGCGGATCGGACCCGACGACGAGATCAGGATGCGCGTCGGCGGACTCGAGAAGATCGTCGTGGTGACGCGGATAGTCGGCAAGCGCGTCGGAGCCGGCGTTGCAGCCGAGTGCATGATCGACCGGAGCCCACCACCCCCACCGAAGGAGATCCTCGCCTCTGTGCCGCGCCGCGATCGGGGAGCCGGGCGGCCGACGAAGCGGGAGCGGCGCGAACTCGACAAGCTGCGTGGCCTGGGTACCTGACCTCCGTCAGCGATTCGGGCGTTTTCCGCGGGTAGTCGTGCGGGCCTGTTTTCCCCCGCCTGTCGTCTTTTTCGCGCCGGTGGTCTTCTTCGCGGGCGCGCCCGACTTCGGCTTCTTGGTCGGCGGTGTGCTCGACGCGGTCGGGGAGGTGCCACGCGAACTGCGCACCGATCTACCGCGGACGATTCCGAAGAACTCCTCGACGTGTGCGCTGGCGCGCCCGGTCGGCCACGCGATGGCGATCGGCGAACCAGCTACACCGTCGACCGGCCGGTAGAGGAGATCCTTGCGTGCATGCAGACGCGCGATCGACTGCGGGACGATGGCGATGCCGAGACCTGCAGCGACGTACTCGATCAGCTCCTCGTTCGAACCGGTCGGCGGCAGGGGCGCAGCCGAACCGTCGGCGACCTCGGTGGCGATCGATGCCCACTCCGGCACGATCTCCGGGGCCTGCAGCAGGTGCTCGTCGGCCAGATCGACGACACCGATGCGATCGAAGGCAGCTACCGGATGCTCCTTCGGGACCACCACCACCGGAACCTCCTCGTAGAGACCGACCACGTCGAGCCCGTCGCGTTCGATCGGCAACCGCACGAAGCCGATGTCGACGGATCCGTCGTGAATCAGCTTCAGTTGGGTCTCGACCGTGGTCGGAACGAGGTCGAGAGCGACGTCCGGGAATCGTTCGTTCCAGATTCGTGCCCACTTCGTGGGAGTGACGCCCTCAGTGAAGCCGACGGTCAGAGTGTGGGTCTGCGTCGACGCTTCTGCGGCCTGGATGCGTGCACGTTCGTCGTCTTCCGCTACGAGGATCCGCGCGGAGGAGAGCAACTCGGCGCCGCGCTCGGTCAGTTGCGTCGGCGACGCTCCGGGAACGAACAGCGAGTAGCCGAGCTGCGCCTCCATGTCGATGATGGCGCCACTGAGCTTGGTGCGCGCGATGTTCAGCGACTTGGCAGCGCGTGCGAAGTGCAGTTCCTCGGCGACAGCGACGTACCAGCGGAGGGTCTGCACGTCGAAGTTCACATGGCTCACAGTAGGCGAGGAGATGGCCGTGGCGTACTTCGGCGTCGGAGCCGGATAGGCTGTCGGGGTGAGCCCGGAGAAGAAGCAACAGCACCTCAAACCCCTGACCGCGGCGAACAAGCTCGGCATCTACCTCCCTGCAGCGCCGGAGGAGTTCCAGTCCACCCCGGTCACCCGTGCCGAACTGGACGCCCTACGTAGTGATCCGCCGCAATGGCTGTCCGATCTGCAGCGCAGCGGGCCGTTCCCCAAGGACGCCATCGCCCGCAAGCTCGGAGTGTCCATCGCCGGTCTCGCTCGCGGCGGCGTCACCGAGGCCCTCACCACGGAGCAGATCGACGCTCTGCTGGCGGACATGCCAGAGTGGTTGGTCAAGGAGCGCCGCACCCAACAGCAGGTGCGTGAGGAAGCAGAGCGAGTCAAGGCAAAGGTCGAAGCCAGGCGAACGGCGACGAACCGGCCGCAGAAGCTGCGGTAGTACCGACTCCAATCCTCACGAGCTGCCGGCGGCCGTCCCGTCGAGGTACAGCCAGCGGCCGTTCTCGCGAACGAAGCGAGATGCCTCGCGGAGAACTCCGTTGCCCTCGGGGTGTCGGTAGTACGCGCTGAACTCGACGCCACCGGTGCGATCCAGCAGGCCACCGGCCTGCACACGGTGGATGTCGAGGCGATACCACCTCTGCTCGGGGTCCAGGTCGATCCCCTCCGGCGAGGTGTCGGGATGCCAGGACGCCAGCAAGTACGCCTCGTCGGCAACTGCGAATGCACTGAATCGGGACCGCATCAGCTGTTCGGCTGTGGCGGGATTCACCTCGCCGTGCAAGATCCGCCGACAGCAGTCGTCGAATTGTTCGCCGCTCGAGCACGGGCACCGGGAGCTCATGCGCCGCCCCGCGGATTCTTCCTCACGATGAAACCTCTCGTTCAGGCTGGGCTTGCCCGTCGAACCGTGGCCAGGAACGTCGCGGCAACGAAGAACATACCCGCGAACGCTCTGTTGGTCGCCACCTGTTGACGATGTGAACGCATCAGTGTGAGGACCCGCGCCGCGAGCGATGTGTAGCCGGTCATCACCAGCAAGTCCACCGCCACCATCGTCGCAGCGATGGCCAGATACTGGGGCAGAAGTGCGTCGGCCGGGGTGAGGAACTGCGGCAGTACCGCAAGCATGAAGACGACGGCTTTGGGATTGCTGGCGTTGATGAGAAAGCCCCGCCCCAGCATCGCGATTCCGCGATCGGCAACGGGCAGTCCGTCGGCGATATCGGTGGGTGCCGCGCGCCACTGCCGAATGCCGAGGTAGGCCAGGTACGCGACGCCGAACCATTTGATCGCGGTGAACGCCAGCGCAGAGTTGGCGAGCACCGCACCCAGGCCGACTGCAACGATGGCGATCTGCAGCAACAGGCCGAGCTGCAGCCCGAAGATGTTCCAGTAGCCGCGGCGCAGACCGTAGCGCAGGCCGGTCGACATCGACGCGATCGCGCCGGCGCCGGGGGACAGGCTGATCACGACGCTCGCTCCGAGAAATGCCAGCCAAACATGCCAGTTCATGGATTCATTGAACAACGAGGGGTTGCTGTATGCCCAATGGTTTTCGCTGAATGGATCTGTCCCGATCGGGTACAAAGCAGGCATGGGTTCAATACGCAAAGTAGACATGGGCAGCCGAGTGGTTGCTCGCCAGACCGACGTCAACGCAAGCGCGGATGCACTGTTCGCCATCGTCTCCGATCCGCGCCGACATGGCGAACTCGATGGCTCCGGGACGGTCAAGGACACGGTCAAGGGCCCCGAGCGACTTGAACAGGGCGCGAAGTTCTCGGTGGGCATGAAGCAGTACGGCGTCCCATACCGCATCACGAGCACGGTCACCGATTTCCGCGACGACGACGGCTCGAAAGTCATCGAGTGGCAGCATCCACTGGGACACAGCTGGCGCTGGGAGTTCGAGGAGACGCAGCCAGGTGTGACAACAGTCACCGAAGCCTTCCGCTACGACACCGCGAAGTCGCCGAAGGCGCTCGAGCTCTTCAAAGTGCCGCAACAGAACGCGAAGGGAATCAGCAGCACTCTCGAACAGCTCGCCCTGAAGTACGCCTGAGTCGCCGCGCACGCAACCTCATCCGTCGTCTCTGGGACGTGCGGCGCTAGTCCCTGCCTCGGGCCACTATCCTGAAGGTTCGGCAGAACACCGTTGTCGAGAAGATTTCAGCTCACCGCTTTGTCGAAGGGAAAACTATGCCTGCCCGCATCGAGCTCGCCCGCGTTGATTTGCGTGGTCGAACTCCATCCACCGCCGAACTACGCGGCGCTCTCCCTCGAGGTGGAGTGGATGTCGATGCGGTGCTGCATCAGGTACGTCCGGTGGTCGACGCGGTGCGCGATCGGGGAGTGGACGCTGCCCTCGAATTCTGCGAGCAGTTCGACGGCGTAAGGCCCGATCGTGTCCGCGTTCCCGCAGCCGCCCTCGTCGAGGCGCTCGACAATCTCGATCCCGCTGTGCGTACGGCGCTCGAGGTGGCGATCGAACGAACCAGAAAGGTGCACGCGGATCAGCGTCGCACCGACTCCACCACGCAGGTCGTCCCCGGCGGGACCGTCACCGAGCGCTGGGTCCCCGTCGAGCGAGTCGGGCTTTACGTTCCCGGCGGAAATGCGGTCTATCCCTCGTCGGTGGTGATGAACGTGGTGCCCGCACAGACGGCACGTGTGGGTTCGCTCGTCGTCGCATCGCCGCCGCAGGCAGCTTTCGGGGGACTGCCGCACCCCACCATTCTGGCCGCAGCGCAATTGCTCGGTGTCGAGGAAGTATGGGCGGTCGGCGGGGGCCAGGGGATCGCCCTGCTGACCTACGGCGGCACCGACACCGATGGAACCGAGCTCGAGCCGGTCGATCTCATCACCGGACCGGGGAACATCTACGTCACCGCGGCCAAACGACTGTGCCGTTCGCTCATCGGCATCGACTCCGAGGCCGGACCCACCGAGATCGCGATTCTCGCCGATTCCACGGCCGATCCGATTCACGTCGCCGCCGACATGATCAGCCAGGCCGAGCACGATGTCATGGCCGCGAGTGTGCTGGTCACCACCAGCGAGGAACTCGCCGATGCGGTCGACCGCGCCCTCGAGGCTCAGCTGGAGTTCACCAAACACGCCGAGCGTGTGCGCACGGCCTTGTCGGGGGCGCAGTCCGGCACAGTCCTCGTCGACGACGTCGATCAGGGTCTGGCGGTGGTGGACGCCTACGCGGCCGAGCACCTGGAAATCCAAACCGAGAACGCGTCCGAGGTGGCGGCACGTGTGCGCAGTGCGGGCGCGATCTTCGTGGGGGCCTACTCTCCGGTCAGTCTGGGCGACTACTGCGCCGGTTCCAACCACGTGCTGCCGACCGCGGGGTGCGCGCGGCACTCGTCCGGGCTGAGCGTGCAGACCTTCCTGCGCGGCATCCACGTCGTGGACTACTCGGAGGCAGCGTTGAAGGACGTCGCTCCGCACGTCATTGCACTCGCCGATGCCGAGGATCTCCCCGCCCACGGCGAAGCTGTCCGGTTGCGTTTCGAGAGGCTGTCCTCATGAGCGCCGTCAGTGTTGTCGGGGGTGACACCACGCTCGCAGATCTCCCACTGCGCGAGAGCCTGCGGGGCAAGACTGCCTACGGCGCTCCGCAGCTCACGGTTCCGGTTCAGCTGAACACCAACGAGAACCCGCATCCCCCCACGCAGGCCCTCGTCGACGATGTCGCCGAGTCGGTACGCCAGGCGGCGACACAGCTGCACCGGTATCCCGACCGCGACGCCGTCGAACTGCGCACTGCGTTGGCGAAGTACCTGACCGGCCAAACCGGATTCGACGTCGATGTGTCGAACGTCTGGGCGGCCAACGGATCCAACGAAATTCTGCAGCAGCTGATGCAGGCGTTCGGTGGACCGGGGCGGACATCGCTGGGCTTCGTGCCCTCGTACTCGATGCACCCCATCATCGCCTCCGGCACGCAGACCGACTGGATCGAGGCGAACCGTCGGGCCGACTTCTCCCTGGATGTCGACGTTGCTGTCGCTGCCATCTCCGAACGCAACCCGGACGTCGTGTTCGTCACCAGCCCCAACAACCCGACCGGACACAGCATCGCTACGGGCGACCTGCGACGCATCCTCGACGTAGCACCGGGGATCGTCGTGCTGGACGAGGCGTACGCCGAGTTCTCTGCGCTACCCAGCGCGATCGGACTGATCGGGGAGTACCCGAACAAGCTCGTGGTCAGCAGGACGATGAGCAAGGCCTTCGCTTTCGCCGGTGGACGGCTCGGCTATCTCGTCGCCGCGCCCGCGGTCGTCGACGCGATGTTCCTGGTGCGTCTGCCGTACCACCTGTCCGTCGTCACCCAGGCCGCTGCCCTCGCGGCGCTGCGCCACGCCTCCGACACGCTCGGTAGCGTGGCCCACCTGTCCGCGGAGCGCGATCGAGTGTCGGCGCGCCTGACCGAACTCGGATTCGACGTCGTTCCCAGCGACGCCAACTTCGTCCTCTTCGGCAGGTTCGTGGACGCGCCGGCCACGTGGAAGCGCTACCTCGACGAGGGGGTGCTGATCCGCGACGTCGGTATCGACGGCTACCTGCGAACGACCATCGGCCTCGACTCCGAGAACGACAGGTTCCTCGACGTCAGCGCGCTCCTCGTGCGAAGCGAACTCGACACCACCAGTGCAGCGGAGACAATCTCATGACAACAGCGAACACACCGAGGATCGCGCGGATCGAACGTGCGACCAAGGAATCGGACATCACCGTCGAGTTGAATCTGGACGGCACCGGCGTCGTCGACATCTCCACCGGGGTGCCCTTCTACGACCACATGCTCACCGCGCTCGGAACACACGCTCGGTTCGACCTGACCGTGCACGCGAAGGGCGACATCGAGATCGACGCCCACCACACCGTCGAGGACACCGCGATCGTTCTGGGTCAGGCGCTCGGTCAGGCGCTTGGCGACAAGTCCGGCATCACGCGCTTCGGTGATGCGTTCATTCCGATGGACGAGACGCAGGTGCACGCATCGGTGGACGTGTCGGGTCGGCCGTATTGCGTGCACACCGGAGAACCCGACTACATGGTGCATTCCATCATCGGCGGATACCCGGGTGTCCCGTATGCCACCGTCATCAACCGACATGTCTTCGAGTCGTTGGCGATGAACGCGCGGATCGCGTTGCACGTGCGTGTTCTGTACGGCCGCGATCAGCATCACATCACCGAGGCGGAGTTCAAGGCCGTGGCCCGCGCGCTGCGGCAGGCAGTCGAATTCGACCCCCGCGTCACCGGCGTTCCGTCGACCAAGGGAAGCCTGTGAGCCAGGCTTGACCCCGCTGCTGTCCATCAGGGGACTGCCGGCAGCAATGATGATGGGCGCTGCCGCCTTCGGTGGGTGGGGGCTGCTTCTGCCTGTGGTGCCCCTTGCGATCTCGGTCGGCGGGGGTTCTGACGCGGTCGCGGGCGCGAGCACTGCGATCTTCATGGCGACGACAGTTCTGACGCAGTTGTGGGTGCCGCGATTGCTGGTGCGGCTCGGACATCGGAAGGTGTTGGCCCTCGGCTGCGCGTTTCTGGGGCTCCCGGCCGCGTTGTTCGTGCTGTCGGTGGCGGTCGTGCCTGCGCTGACGGTATCGGCGGTTCGCGGAATCGGTTTCGGCATGCTGACCGTCGCCGGTTCGGCTTTGGTGGCAGAGCTGGCACCAACCGGACAACTCGGTCGGGCCACTGGAGCGCAGGGCATTTCCATCGCGTTGTCCCAGACGGTCACCCTGCCGCTGGGTCTCGCATTGTTCGCCGTATCGCCGGCTTCGGTGTTCGTGCTCGGTGCGATCGTGCCGATGCTCGGTCTGATCGCCATTGCCTTCCTGCCCCCGATTCACCCGACCGCACCCCCGGCACGTGCGTCCGGTGAGAACTCGGCGGCAAAGCAGCTGCTGATTCCATGTCTTGCGATCGCTGCCGCGTCGGCCTCGTTCGGTGGGCTGTCGAGCCTGCTGCCCATCGCCGAAATCGGACGAGAGACGATGATCGGCATCGCGTTGGCTGTGATCAGCGGCGCGATGCTGGTGGGCCGATACGGGGCAGGTGCGATCGCGGACCGCGTCGGAGTGGGCAGGGCGCTCGCCCCAGCCCTGATTCTCGTCTCCGGGGGTGTTGCGCTGTTCGCGTTCGCGGTTGCTGGATCCAATCCCGGCTACGTGTTCTTCGGTGCAGCTGCGGTCTTCGGGCTCGGCTACGGAGCGACCCAGAACGACAGCTTGGTCATGGCTTTCCGAGCGGCGGGACCGCGGCGCTACAGTCAGGCCAGCGCGTCCTGGAACATCGGCTTCGACGCCGGAACCGGGGCAGGTGCGATGGCACTAGGCCTCGTGGTCGGCACGGTCGGTTACTCGGCGGGGTTCGTCATGGCGTCTGCGCTCGCGGTGATGATGGCGGTGGCGGTGGCGATCGCGGCCCGTACCCGGCCCGATAGACTCCGGTCATGAAATCTGTGGCGTTGCTCGATTACGGCTCGGGCAATCTGCACTCGGCGAAACGAGCGCTCGATCGCGTCGGCGCCGACGTGACCCTCACCTCCGATGCCAAGGTTGCACTGGCTGCGGACGGTCTCGTTGTGCCGGGCGTCGGTGCGTTTGCCGCCTGCATGGAGGGTCTGCTGGGAGTCAAAGGCGATCGCATCATCGGCCAACGCCTCGCCGGGGGGCGTCCTGTGCTCGGCATCTGCGTCGGAATGCAGATCATGTTCGAACGCGGCGTCGAGTTCGGTGTGGAGGCCGCCGGCTGCGGCGAGTGGCCGGGCACCGTCGAGCGACTGCAGGCGGACGTGTTGCCGCACATGGGGTGGAACACTGTGCGCGCGCCGAAGGAGAGCGTGCTCTTCGACGGGTTGGATGCCGACACGCGTTTCTACTTCGTGCATACCTACGCAACCCAGAGGTGGGAGATGGAGCCGTCCGACGTGCTCCCACCTCCGCTGCTGACGTGGGCCGATCACGGTGGTGACTTCCTTGCCGCCGTCGAGAACGGCCCGCTCTCGGCCACCCAGTTCCACCCGGAGAAGTCCGGTGACGCCGGAGCTGCTCTGTTGAAGAACTGGGTCGACTCCCTGTGACCGCAACGCTGTGACCGCAACGCTGTGACCGCCGCGCTGTGACCGCAACGCGGTGACCGATCGCGAGTTCTCGTTCGGCCGTCTGGCGGTCTTCGCACTGGGATCTGCGACGACGGTGCTGCTGCTGACGACCGTGATCGTCGCAGTGCTGGCGCCCCCGCCGGGATGGGGGCTTCTCATCGTGGCGGTCGGGATCGCCAGCGCGATCACCGCGATGGGTGTGGTGTCGACTCGAATGACGCGCCGTCTGGGCGAGACAGAGTCGGACGACACATGAGTTCGGCGCCCGCGGGCGCCGAAACACCCTGGCGGTTTCCGCAATCGTCGGTGGCAGTAGCATAAGCGCACGTGAGCCTGGTCCTATTGCCTGCTGTCGATGTCGCAGGCGGCGAAGCTGTACGTCTCGTTCAGGGAGAGGCGGGGAGTGAAACCAAATACGGATCTCCCCGTGATGCTGCACTGACTTGGCAGAACGACGGTGCCGAATGGGTGCACCTGGTCGATCTCGACGCCGCGTTCGGTCGTGGATCCAACCGCGAACTTCTTGCCGAGGTGGTCGGTGAGCTCGATGTGAAAGTCGAACTGTCCGGCGGTATCCGCGACGACGAGTCACTCCGCGCGGCGTTGGCAACCGGCTGCGCCAGGGTGAACCTCGGCACCGCTGCGCTGGAGAATCCGCAGTGGTGCTCGCAGGCCATCGGCGAGTTCGGCGATCGGGTGGCCGTCGGTCTGGACGTGCTCATCGTCGACGGGCAACCCCGCCTACGGGGACGCGGTTGGGTCAGCGACGGCGGCGATCTGTGGGAGGTGCTCGAGCGTCTCGAGCGCGATGGCTGCTCGCGGTACGTCGTCACCGACGTGACCAAGGACGGGACGCTGACCGGTCCGAACCTCGAACTTCTTGCCCAGGTGTGCGAAAAGACGGACCGGCCGGTCATCGCGTCCGGCGGTGTGTCGACCATCGACGATCTGCGGGCGATCGCCGGTCTGGTGGATGTGGGAGTGGAAGGGTCGATCGTGGGCAAGGCGCTGTACGCGGGACGGTTCACGCTGCCCGACGCGCTCGCGGCAGTGTCCGGGTAGCACGCCGAAGATGAGCCTGCCCGAGGATCCACAACGGTTGCTGGAGATCGCCGGTCGTTTGCTCGACGGTATCCACGGCCGTTTCGTCACCGGAGTCGGCGCCCCCAGTGCCGTGCAGAAGGGGCCCGACGATTTCGCGACAGCGGTTGACTTGGAACTCGAGAAGCGGCTCACTGCAGAGTTGTTCGACGAGACCGGTATCGCCGTGCACGGCGAGGAGTTCGGCGGGCCGGATTTGCACGAGGGCCCGGTGTGGGTGCTCGATCCCATCGACGGGACGTTCAACTACTCGGCCGGGTTGCCCTCGGCGGGGACACTGCTGGCACTGCTCGACGACGGGGTGCCGGTGCTGGGTTTGACGTGGCTTCCACTGGTGGGACAGCGATTCACTGCAGCACGCGGTGGGCCCGTGCGACTCAACGGTGAGGCCCTGCCGAAACTGACAGAGCGGCCTCTGTCCGACTCGATGATCGGTTTCGGAGCGTTCAACATCGCAAGCCGCGGACGGATTCCGGGGCTCTTTCGGGTGCGCATCCTCGAAGAGCTCTCGCGCGTCTCCTCCCGCCTGCGCATGCACGGCGCCACCGGTGTCGACCTCGCCTACACCGCCAACGGTGTTCTCGGCGGATGTGTTGTGTTCGGCCACCGAGCCTGGGACAACGCCGCGGGTGCACTCGCCGTGCAAGCTGCGGGCGGAGTCGTCACCGATCTGTTCGGTAATCCGTGGACCATCGACTCCGGGTCGGTTCTTGCGGGTTCACCCGGCGCGCACGAAGAACTCCTTGCGGTGATCGCCGAACTCGGCGATCCCGCCGATTTTCTGGAAGGACGTGTCCGATGACGGTGGCTGTACGTGTGATCCCGTGTCTCGACGTCGATGCCGGGCGTGTGGTCAAGGGCGTGAACTTCGAGAATCTGCGCGACGCCGGTGACCCGGTGGAGCTGGCCGCGGCCTATGACGCGCAGGGCGCCGACGAGCTGACGTTCCTCGACGTCACCGCCTCGACTTCCGACCGCGGCACGATGCTCGATGTGGTGAGCAGGACAGCCGAGCAGGTCTTCATCCCACTCACCGTCGGCGGCGGCATCCGGACTGTTGCCGATGTCGATACGTTGCTTCGCGCGGGTGCCGACAAGGTCAGCGTCAACACGGCCGCCATCGCCCGGCCCGAGTTGCTGCGTGAGCTGTCCGAGCGCTTCGGCTCGCAGTGCATCGTGTTGTCGGTCGACGCCAGAACCGTTCCCGATGGTCAGCAGGACACGCCATCAGGGTGGGAGGTCACCACGCACGGAGGTAGGCGCGGAACGGGCATCGACGCGATCGAGTGGGCGCGCCGCGGAGCTGAACTCGGTGTCGGTGAGATCCTGCTGAACTCCATGGATGCGGACGGGACCAAAGCCGGCTTCGACCTGCCCATGATCGCTGCGGTGCGTGCCGCGGTGCACGTTCCTGTGATCGCCAGCGGGGGAGCGGGAGCAGTCGAGCATTTCGCGCCGGCCGTGGGCGCGGGCGCCGACGCCGTGCTCGCTGCCAGTGTCTTCCACTTCGGAGATTTCACCATCGCCGATGTGAAGGATGCGATGCGCGCCGACGGCATCGTCGTCCGCTGAATTTCTAGGAGTAGAACGGTCTTATGAGTCTCGACCCGACGATCGCCGCACGCCTCAAACGCAACGAGGCGGGCCTGTTCAGCGCGGTCGCCCAGGAGCGCAGCTCCGGCGACGTGCTGATGGTGGCGTGGATGGACGACGAAGCGCTCGCGCGCACCCTCGAGACCCGCAAGGGAACGTACTATTCGCGGTCGCGTCAGGCGTATTGGGTGAAGGGCGAGACGTCGGGCCACACGCAGTACGTGCACGAGGTCCGGTTGGATTGCGACGGCGATACCGTCCTCCTCGTCGTCGACCAGGAGGGCGCGGCCTGTCATACAGGTCGCCACACGTGCTTCGATGCGGACGTGCTGCTGAGCTGACGTTCGGTGTCAGGCTCTGCCGGTGCCGTCCGCGATGCCCCGGTCGAGTTGCGTCAGCATGACCGAGCTGAGCTCGCTCAGGTGTGTCACCTGATCCTCGTTCAGCCCTTCGAAGAGCAGTGCCTGGACAGTGGCCACGTGCCCGGGCGCTGCGTCGATGACCTTGTCCATCCCGGCGTCGGTGAGAACGGCGAAAGACCCGCGGCCACCGGCGATGGATTCCCGGCGAACCCACCCGGCCTTCTCGAGTTTGGTGACCACGTGCGACAGCCGAGACAGCGAGGCGTTGGCGTACGTCGCCAGGTCCCTGAGCTGAATCCGCCGATCCGGATTCTCCGACAGTCCCGAGAGCACGAAGTACTCGAAGTGTGTCAGTCCCGAGTCCCGTTGCAGCTGCGTGTCGAGCGCTGCAGGCAGGCGCGTGACGATGGCAACGACCGAGCGCCACGCGGCCTGCTGGCTGTCGGTCAACCAGAGTGGTTCGGAGCTTTCCGTCGATTCGTCCACGGGGATTAGGCCGTGGAGCGGTTGCGGAGAAATTCGAGCGCGTGATCCGCATGCGCCTCGAAACGGAACTCGCTGGTGAACACTTCCAATACCGTCCGATCCACGTCGATGACGAACGTCGCCCGCTTCACCGGCGACAGCTTGCCCAGCAGTCCACGCTTGACGCCGAACTGCGTTGCCACAGCGCCACTCTCGTCGGAGAGCAATGGGTAGTCGAAGGCTTTCACATCGGCGAACTCTGCTTGCTTGTCGACGGTGTCGGTGCTGATGCCTGCGCGAGATGCGCCGGCTTCGGCGAATTCCGACGCGAGGTCACGGAAGTGGCAGGCTTCGACGGTGCATCCCGGGGTCAGCGCGCCCGGGTAGAAGAACAGCACCAGCGGCCCGTCCTGCAGGAGGCTGTCCAACGAACGGGGATTGCCGTTCTGGTCGGGCAGTTTGAAGTTCTCGACGCGGTCACCTGGTTTCATTCTCGTGAGGCTACCGCGCGCACTCGAGTGCGCACAGCACCTGGGAGGATGGGCGCATGCATGGCGAGACCACCACCAGTCCGGGTGTACCGAGCGACGTCGGCGCCGAGTCGACGACCAGTCGCGAAACGTTCACCTCGTTGGCCGCAGAGCACCGAGTCGTTCCGGTCATCCGCAAGGTCCTCGCGGACTCGGAGACACCGTTGTCCGCCTACCGGAAGCTGGGCGGTGATCGGCCCGGCACGTTCTTGCTCGAGTCGGCGGAGAACGGACGGTCATGGTCTCGGTGGTCGTTCATCGGCGCTGGAACCCCTGCGGCGTTGACCACCTCGGACGGTGAGGCGGTGTGGCGCGGAAACGTCCCCGCAGGTGTCCCGTCGGGTGGCGATCCCCTCGAGGTACTTGGCCGGACGCTCGAGTTGCTGCATTCCGAGCGGCTCCCCGGGCTGCCACCGCTGACCGGTGGCATGGTCGGTTACCTCGGCTACGACGCGGTCCGAAGAATCGAGAAGCTCCCCGAGCACGCCCAGGACGACCTGCACGTCCCCGAGATGGTCATGCTCCTCGCCACCGATCTCGCCGCCGTCGATCACCACGAGGGAGCGATCACGCTCATCGCCAATGCGGTCAACTGGGACGGCACCGACGACCGGGTCGACGAGGCCTACGACGACGCTGTCCGCCGGCTCGACCGGATGTGCGCCGATCTGGCAGCTCCTGCCCACTCCACCGTCTCGACCATGGCACGGCCCAAGCCGGAGTATCGACGACAGCGCACGTCCGAGGGATTCGGCCGAGATGTCGAACGCCTCGTCGGAGAGATCGAGGCCGGTGAGGCGTTCCAGGTGGTGCTGTCACAGCGTTTCGAGATGGACACCGAGGCAACCCCGTTGGATGTGTATCGGATGCTGCGGGCATCGAATCCGAGTCCGTACATGTACCTGATGCACGTTCCGGGTGACGACGGTGAGACCGCGTTCTCGATCGTGGGCTCGAGCCCCGAGGCGTTGGTGACGGTGGTCGACGGCGTAGCGACGACACACCCGATCGCGGGAACACGTTGGCGGGGAACGTCCGAGGAAGAGGACGTACTGCTCGAGAAGGATCTGCTGGCCGACGAGAAAGAGAACGCCGAGCACCTGATGCTGGTCGATCTCGGCCGCAACGATCTCGGCCGCGTCTGCGCTCCCGGAACCGTCCGTGTCGGGGACTATCGGCACATCGAACGCTACAGCCACGTGATGCATCTGGTGTCCACGGTGTCCGGTCGTCTCGCCGACGGCAAACAGGCGCTGGATGCGGTCAAAGCGTGCTTCCCGGCGGGCACGCTGTCGGGCGCTCCGAAGGTGCGGGCTATGGAACTGATCGACGAGCTCGAACCCACGCGGCGTGGAATCTACGGCGGCATCGTCGGGTATCTCGACTTCTCGGGCGACGCCGACACCGCGATCGCCATCCGGACGGCGTTGATGAAGGACGGAACCGCCTACGTTCAGGCGGGCGCCGGCGTCGTCGCCGATTCGGTCGCCGAATACGAGGACGCCGAGGCGCGGAACAAGGCGATGGCCGTCCTGGGAGCGGTCGCGGCAGCGGAATCGCTACGCGCCGTGGACAGTCTGTGACAGCAGAGGGACAGGCGGTGACGGAGGAGGCGCAACCGCCACGTCGGTCGAGGGTTGCCGCGATTCCGGTTGCCCTGTTGCTTGTGGCGGCGGCGTGCCTGTGGGGTAGTTCGCGGATGACGTGGATCCGGGTCGTGTCCTTCGACGGCTTGGGGGAGGCGCGATCGACGGATCTCGACGGTGGTACGTGGGCTGCGGCGACCACTCCGCTGGCGTTGGCTCTGGTGGCTGCAGTCGCGGCGTCGTTCGCAGTTCGGGGATGGGCGTCGCGCATTCTCGCGGCGCTGGTCGGCCTGGTTGCCGTTGCCGCCGCGATTCCCGCCGTCGATGCGCTCTTCGGCGAGGTATCAGCGGGCAAGGCAGCCACTCTCGCCGAGCTCCCCGGCCGGGCGGAAGTGGTTTCCACCAGTGTCTCTGCGACGCCGGCGATCCTCGCTGTGGTCGGTGCGGTGTGCGCGTTCGGTGCGGCGGTGACGTTGGCTCGGAAACCGACCACACGGAAGGTACTGTCTTCCAAGTACGACGCCCCGGCCTCGCGACGGGATGAGGTTGCCAAGCGCGCGAAGACCGCGTCGGAGCGTGCGGCCGAAAATGGAGAGGGGGAAGACTTGACCGAGCGGATGTTGTGGGATGCCCTGGATGCGGGCGAAGACCCCACCGATCGGTCCGGCCCCCGGAGTTCGGAAGACTGAAAGCGCCCACTACGCTAGGGATGGCCTCGATGAGTTTCCTCACATCAGGTCACCGATGGAAAGGACTCGGGTCACCATGACTGTTCTCGATTCGATTCTGGACGGTGTGCGCGCCGACGTTGCTGCACGCGAATCGGTGATCGATTTCACGGCCGTCAAGGCCGCGGCCGCCAAGGCGCCCGCCCCGCTCAATGCGACGGCGGCGCTGCACGAAGACGGCATCGGCGTGATCGCCGAAGTCAAACGCGCGAGCCCGTCGAAGGGTGCGCTTGCCGATATCGGCGACCCGGCAAAGTTGGCTCAGGCCTACGAGCAGGGTGGGGCGCGAATCATCAGCGTTCTCACCGAGGAGCGGCGTTTTCACGGTTCGCTCGCTGACCTCGACGCTGTTCGCAAAGCGGTGAACATACCTGTATTGCGCAAGGACTTCATTGTCGGGCCGTACCAGATCCACGAAGCTCGTGCGCACGGCGCCGACGTCATCCTGCTGATCGTCGCGGCGCTGGAGCAGGATGCGCTCGCGTCGCTGCTGGACCGAACCGAGTCGCTCGGCATGACCGCGCTGGTGGAAGTACACACCGAGGCCGAAGCCGATCGCGCGCTCGAAGCGGGCGCCAGCGTCATCGGTATCAACGCGCGCAATCTCAAGACTCTCGAAATCGACCGTGACAGTTTCGGCCGAATCGCTCCCGGGTTGCCCAGTGAGGTCATCCGAGTCGCCGAGTCGGGTGTGCGCGGTACAGCGGACCTGCTTGCGTATGCGGGCGCCGGAGCCGACGCTGTTCTCGTCGGTGAAGGCCTGGTCACCAGTGGTGATCCGCGTACAGCGGTATCGGACTTGGTGACGGCGGGCACCCATCCGTCCTGCCCCAAACCTGCTCGCTGACATAGTTCCCCAGCCGGGGTCGCCGGTTGCTGCCCCGAACGCCGATGCCGGGGGCTGTTGGGGCAGACTGGATGGGTGAGCAGCGACCTATCGACACCTCTTTCCAAAGGCGGCGATCTTCCTCGGGCGAGCCTGGGGCTGACCGACCGTAGCCCGCACGATCCCGACGTCGGCGGCCATTTCGGAGTCTACGGCGGACGTTTCGTACCGGAGGCGCTGATGGGCGTCATCGAAGAGGTCACCGCCGAGTACGACAAGGTTCGAAGCGACAGCGAGTTTCTCGCCGAGCTCGACCGGTTGCAGCGCGACTACACCGGTCGGCCGTCGCCGGTGTTCGAAGCTACGCGTCTGTCGGAGCACGCGGGTGGAGCCCGCATCCTGCTCAAGCGGGAAGATCTCAATCACACGGGTTCGCACAAGATCAACAATGTTCTCGGGCAGGTGCTGCTCGCGAAGCGAATGGGTAAAACGCGGGTCATCGCCGAAACAGGTGCCGGTCAACACGGTGTTGCCACCGCAACTGCGTGCGCATTGCTCGGACTCGAATGTGTCGTTTACATGGGCGAGGTCGACACCGAGCGTCAGGCGCTCAATGTCGCCCGCATGAGACTGCTCGGATCGTCCGTCGTCGCGGTCAAATCCGGCTCGCGCACCTTGAAGGACGCAATCAACGAAGCGCTCCGTGACTGGGTTGCACACGCCGACGACACCTACTACTGCTTCGGCACAGTGGCAGGTCCGCATCCCTTCCCGGCAATGGTCCGCGACTTTCAGCGCATCATCGGCCTGGAGGCGCGAGCGCAGGTCCTGGCCTCGACCGGTCGTCTACCTGACGCGATCGCGGCGTGCGTCGGTGGCGGATCGAATGCGATCGGAATCTTCCACGCATTCATCGACGATCCGTCCGTACGCCTCGTGGGATTCGAAGCTGCCGGCGACGGCGTCGATACCGGTCGGCACGCGGCCACCATCAGTGGGGGCTCGCCCGGCACGCTGCACGGAACGTATTCCTACCTGTTGCAGGACGAGGACGGGCAAACCGTGGAAAGTCACTCCATCTCTGCCGGTCTCGACTATCCAGGGGTCGGTCCCGAGCACTCTCACCTGCACGACATCGGTCGGGCCGAATACCGGGGTATCACCGATACCGAGGCAATGGAGGCATTCCGGCTGCTGAGCCGGACCGAGGGAATCATTCCTGCGATCGAATCCGCCCACGCCGTGGCCGGAGCATTGAAGCTGGGACAGGAGATGGGTCCGGACGCGATCATCCTCGTGAACCTCTCCGGACGTGGTGACAAAGACGTGGACACCGCCGCCGAGTGGTTCGGGCTGGTGGACGCCCGCGGCGAAGCCAAGGTCGACGACGAAAAGGGTGAGCCAGCATGACCGAACGGCGTTCCAGGCTCGCGGATACATTCGACCAGTGCCGTGCCGAAAACCGCGCTGCACTGGTCGGATATCTCCCTGCGGGGTTCCCGACCGTCCCCAAGTCCATCGAGGTGTTCGAGACTATGGTCGCGAACGGATGCGACATCGTCGAGGTCGGAATTCCCTACTCGGACCCCGTGATGGACGGCCCGACGATCCAAGCCGCAGCCGACACAGCCTTACGTGCAGGGGCGCGGGTGCGCGATGTGTTCACCGTCGTCGAGAAGGTGTCGGCCGCAGGTGGCAAGGCCGTCGTAATGACGTACTGGAATCTGGTGATGCACTACGGGGTCGACGCGTTCGCGCGCGATCTGGCTGCAGCAGGTGGGCTGGGGATCATCACGCCCGACCTCATTCCGGACGAGGCCGGCGCGTGGATCGAGGCGTCGGATGCTCACGATCTCGACCGCATCTTTCTCCTCGCCCCGTCCTCGACGGAGGAGCGAATCGCGAGCACGGTCGCGGCGAGCCGCGGCTTCGTCTACGCCGCATCGACCATGGGTGTCACCGGCGCGCGTGACGCGGTGTCCTCCGCGGCACCGGAACTGACCCAGCGGATACGCCGTCACTCGGACATTCCGGTCGGGGTCGGTCTCGGTGTCCGGTCTGGTGCACAGGCAGCCGAGATAGCACAGTACGCCGACGCGGTCATTGTCGGATCCGCGCTGGTCACCGCCGTGGACAACGGTCTGGACGCGGTCGCCGAGCTCACGAGCGAACTCGCCGAGGGTGTTCGTTCGGCTAGCCTGGCTTCGTGATCACCGGCATGTCGCCTTCGACGGCAATTCTCGCGTACATTCCAAGCCCGCCGCAGGGCGTCTGGTACATAGGGCCGATCGCATTGCGGGCCTACGCACTGTTCATCATCGCCGGTATCGTGGTCGCCGTCGTCTGGGGTGATCGGCGATGGGTCGCCCGTGGGGGAACAAAGGGCACAGTTCTCGACGTCGCGGTGTGGGCAGTGCCGTTCGGTCTGCTCGGTGGCCGTCTCTACCATGTCGCAACAGACTGGAGCACCTACTTCGGTCCTGGCGGTGATCCGGTGCAAGCTCTGGCGATCTGGAACGGCGGTCTCGGGATCTGGGGTGCGGTCGCGCTCGGTGGCGTCGGAGCCTGGATTGCATGTCGCCGACGAGGTATCCCGCTACCGGCCTTCGGTGATGCCGTAGCGCCGCCGGTCTTGCTTGCGCAAGCCATCGGTCGCCTCGGCAATTACTTCAACCAGGAACTGTACGGCCGCGAGACCACCAGGCCGTGGGGTCTCGAGATCTACCAGCGAGTCGACGACTCCGGTCGAGTCGACTCCCTGGCCGGGGTATCGACAGGTTTCGTGGACAAAGTCGTGCACCCGACGTTTCTGTACGAGATGCTGTGGAGCCTCGCTGTCGTTGTGCTGCTGGTGATCGTGGATCGTCGCTACGCCATCGGGCACGGCCGGTTGTTCGCGCTGTACGTGGCGGGCTATTGCGCCGGCCGATTCTGGGTCGAGTTGCTCCGCGACGACTACGCGACCGAGATCGCCGGCATCCGCATCAACACCTTCACTGCGGGCATCGTGTTCGTCCTCGCTGTCGTGTACATCGTGCTGGCGAAGAAGGGACGAGAGGACCCGGAAACTCTGCGGTCGAACGACGACGTCCGCGAAACCGAAGACGGTGTGGACGGCGATTCCGTGGACACCGAGGCCGTCGGGAGCAACGTAGTCAACGGCACTCCGGGAGCAGCCGACCCGGATGAAAAGTCGAAACGCAACGAGGAGCACACATGACCGAGTCAGGTGACAAGTCAGGATCCGACGATACGTCGCGGTTCGAGGACAGCTCTGGTTCCGCCAAGCCGTCGGAATCCGACCCACAAACGCGGCCCGAGTTCGGTTCCGCATTCGACTACGACGCGACCGCAGAGGCGTCGTTGTCGGCGCCGCCGGCGACCTCCGACGTCGGACCGGTCACCGGCGCTACCGGTTCCGGTTCCGGATCCGGCCCGGGTTGGGACGTGCACTCCGGAGTAGGCAACGGTCCCGGATGGGGCGAGACCCCGAGCTATCCGCCGCCCAGCGCTTCCGAGACGGCGCCGTTCTCCGACAAGGGGCAGGGCGCGGACGCCACCGATCAGACGGGACCGCAGCAGGCATCGTCGATCAGCTTCGACAAGCCCGGCCGCGATGACAGCAACCGTGACGACACCCCCGGTGGCTATGGGGGAGGGTGGACCGGTTCGGGCCAGGGCCCGGTGTACGGGCCGCCGGATCCGAATTACTCGCAGAGCGAGCAGCAGCAGCAGGGATACCCGCCTCCGGGAGCTGGCTACAGCGGTCAACAGGGCTACAGCGGTCAGCAGGGCTATGGCGGTCAGCAGGGCTATGGCGGTCAGCAGGGCTATGGCGGTCAGCAGGGCTACAGCGGCCAGCAGGGTTACGGCCCACCACCCGGGTACCCGGTGCCCGGCGGCTACCCGGGTGGGCCGTACGCAGTGGATCCGGCAGCGCCCTACGGCCGTCACCCCATGACCGGCGAACCCTACTCCGACAAGTCCAAACTGACCGGCGGCCTTCTCGGGATTCTGCTGGGTCCCTTCGGTGCAGGACGTTTCTACCTCAATCAGCCCGGAATCGCGGTCGCTCAGATCGCGGTTACCTGGCTCACGTGTGGCATCGGCGGTATCTGGCCGATCATCGACGGAATCATGATGCTCACCGGGAACATTCGCGACGAGCATGGTCGCCCCCTGCGTGACTGATCGCCCGCAACGAGGCTGTTGATTTACTGCTGCATCGGACGCTGCGGTACGCTGCAAATATTCGGCCACGTCGGCCGGATTCCTTCGCGGGCCAGAGCTGTCCCGGTAAGACCCGTTCGTTTCGAAAGTTCACTTGCGACCGTCGATTTTCGCAGGTGATCGTCAGCGGAGTCGCCGAGGACGCGTGGTGGCCCCGAATTGGTGCCGGACGATCCGTGAGCGCCTTCCTGGCCAAGAGGGAGGTGGCTGACTTGCTGTTCTCACAACTGCCTGCGAAGCAAGGCCTGTACGACCCTGCCCAGGAAAAGGACTCCTGTGGCGTCGCCATGATCGCCGACATCGCGGGGCGCCGGTCGCACGGGATCGTCGCCGACGGAGTACTCGCGCTGGAGAATCTGGAACACCGAGGCGCAGCAGGAGCCGAGCCGAACAGCGGAGACGGCGCCGGGATTCTCATCCAGTTGCCCGTCGAGTTGCTGGCCTCACTGGTCGATTTCGCGCTGCCGAGCCCAACCGACGACGGTGAGAACACTTACGCTGCGGGTATCTGTTTCCTTCCGCAAGGAGTCCGTGAGAGGTCTGCCGCCGTCGAGCGAGTAGAGTCCATCGCCGTCGAGGAGGGTCTGGAGCTACTCGGCTGGCGCACTGTGGACGTCGACCCGGACGCCGCCGATGTGGGTGTCACCGCGCTCGGATGCATGCCGCACATGTCGTATCTCTTCGTCGCTGCTCCCGAACGCGATGGGCAGCGCCCCGGCGGTCTCGAACTGGATCGTCATGTGTTCGGTTTACGCAAGCGCGCCGAACGGGTGACGCCCGAGATCGAGGCTGCCGGAACGGGCCTGTTCTTTCCGTCGCTGTCTGCTCGCACCATCGTCTACAAGGGCATGCTCACCACGATGCAGCTGCCCCTGTACTTTCCGGACTTACGAAACCCGTTGTGCAGTAGCGCGATCGCAATCGTGCACAGCCGCTTCTCGACCAATACCTTTCCATCCTGGCCGCTTGCGCATCCGCACCGCTACCTCGCCCACAACGGCGAGATCAACACCGTCAAGGGCAATCGGAATCGGATGCGAGCACGGGAGGCGATGCTGGCCAGCGACCTCATCCCGGGTGATCTGCGGCGTCTGTTCCCGATCTGCAATCCCGAGGGCTCCGACTCGGTCTCGCTCGACGAGGTTCTCGAGCTTCTGCATCTCGGTGGCCGCAGCGTGCCGCACGTGGTGATGATGATGGTGCCCGAGCCCTGGGAGAACCACCGAAGCATGGATCCGAAGGTTCAGGCGTTCTACCAGTTCCATGCCTCGATCATGGAGGCGTGGGACGGTCCTGCGTGTGTGACGTTCACCGACGGCGCCTATGTCGGTGCGGTCCTCGACCGCAACGGGCTTCGGCCGGGGCGTTGGTGGAAGACCGTCGACGGTCGAGTCATTCTCGCCAGCGAAGCGGGCGTGCTCGACGTCCCACAGGCCGAGATCGTCGCCAAGGGGCGGTTGGAGCCGGGCAAGATGTTCCTCATCGACACTGCGGCGGGCCGGATGGTTCCCGACGAAGAAATCAAGATGCAACTGGCGCTCGAACACCCATACCAGGAGTGGCTGCATGCGGGTCTGCTCGATGTCGCGAGCCTGCCCGAGCGTGCACACGTTCAGTACAACCACGATTCGGTGGTCCGCCGGCAGGTTGCGTTCGGATACACCGAGGAAGATCTGCGTGTCGTACTGACCCCGATGGCCGCATCGGGCGGCGAACCGCTCGGTTCGATGGGAAGCGACACACCCACGGCAGTGCTTTCGCAGCGCTCGCGTCAGCTCTACGACTACTTCGTCGAGCTGTTCGCACAGGTGACCAATCCGCCGCTCGATTCCATTCGCGAGGAAGTCGTCACCTCACTTGCTCGCGTGATGGGCCCGGAGCAGAACCTGCTCGAGCCCACCGCCGCTTCGTGCCGCCAGATCGTGCTTTCGCGCCCGGTGCTCGACAACGACGAGCTGAACAAGATCATTCACATCGACGAGGACGGTGAGCACCCAGGACTGTCGGCGACGGTGCTGCGCGGCCTCTACGAGGTCGAGCGCGGCGGTGAGGGTCTGGCCGAGGCCATCGAGGAACTGCGGCGCAGAGCCAGCGACGCGATCGCCTCGGGTTATCGCACCCTTGTCATCTCCGACCGAGACTCCGACCACACCTACGCACCGATTCCGTCGCTGTTGGCGACCGCGGCGGTACACCACCATCTGGTGCGCACCAAGGAACGCACCAAGGTGGCGCTGGTGGTGGAATCGGGCGACGCTCGCGAGGTTCACCATCTCGCGCTTCTCATCGGCTACGGCGCTGCGGCAGTCAACCCCTACCTCGCCATGGAATCGATCGAGGACCTCGTGGCAGAGGGAGAGCTCACCGGCGTCGAATCGACTGTTGCGGTGCGCAATTACCTGTACGGGTTGGGCAAGGGCGTGCTGAAGGTGATGTCGAAGATGGGCATCTCGACGGTGGGTTCGTACACCGGAGCGCAGGTGTTCGAAGCCATCGGTCTCGACAAAGAAGTCGTACGGGAGTACTTCAAGGGCACGGTGAGCACGCTCGGCGGCGTCGGGCTGGACGTGCTGGCCGAAGAGGTCAAGGTTCGGCACCGTCGTGCCTACCCGGAGAACCCGACCGACCGCGTGCATCGTCGACTCGACATCGGGGGCGAATACCAGTTCCGCCGTGAGGGCGAGTTGCATCTGTTCACACCGGAAACGGTGTTCCTGTTGCAGCACGCGACGCGGACCGGCCGCTACGACGTGTTCCAGAAGTACAGCAGCGAGGTCGATCGACTCACCCGCGAAGGCGGAGCGCTGCGTGGACTGTTCGGATTCAAGGACGGTGTGCGCGAGCCCGTGCCGCTGGACGAGGTCGAATCGGCGGAGGCCATCGTCACCCGGTTCAACACGGGTGCGATGAGCTACGGTTCGATCTCGGCCGAAGCCCACGAGACCATGGCTGTGGCGATGAACAGGCTTGGTGGACGCTCGAATTCGGGCGAGGGCGGTGAGGACACGGATCGGCTGTACGACGACGAGCGTCGAAGCGCGGTCAAGCAGGTCGCGAGCGGTCGTTTCGGTGTCACCAGCGACTACCTCGTCAATGCGACCGATATTCAGATCAAGATGGCGCAGGGAGCCAAACCCGGTGAGGGCGGCCAATTGCCGGGCTTCAAGGTCTACCCCTGGGTTGCGAAGACACGCCATTCCACGCCCGGAGTCGGCTTGATCTCGCCGCCACCGCATCACGACATCTATTCGATCGAGGACCTCGCGCAGCTCATTCACGATCTGAAGAACGCCAACGACAAGGCCCGGGTTCACGTCAAGCTCGTCAGCTCGGTCGGTGTCGGAACCGTCGCCACCGGCGTCAGCAAGGCTCACGCCGACGTGGTACTCATCTCCGGTTACGACGGTGGCACCGGCGCAGCGCCACTGACCTCGCTCAAACATGCCGGCGCGCCATGGGAGATCGGTCTCGCCGATGCGCAGCAGACCCTGGTGCTCAACGGTTTGCGCGACAGAATCACCGTCCAGTGCGACGGCGGGCTGCGAACGGGCCGCGACGTCATCATCGCTGCCCTCCTCGGCGCCGAGGAGTTCGGCTTCTCCACAGCACCGCTCATCGTGTCCGGCTGCATCATGATGCGCGTCTGCCACCTCGACACCTGCCCAGTGGGGGTGGCTACCCAGAATCCCGAACTGCGCAAACGATTCACCGGCAAGCCCGAGTTCGTGGAGGACTTCTTCCGATTCGTGGCCGAGGATGTGCGTCGCTATCTCGCTCAGCTGGGCTTTCGCAGTATCGACGAGGCGGTCGGCCACGCGGATGCCCTCGAGACCGCCGAAGGGGTCGCGCACTGGAAGAGCAAGGGACTGGACCTGTCTCCGATCTTCGCGATGCCCAAGGATCCACACGGCGCGCCGATGACTCAGCGTCGTCGCCTACGCGGACAGGACCATGGACTCGACCTGGCGCTGGACCGGACGCTGATTCAGCTCGCCGAGGGCGCGCTCGAAGACGCGCACCCGGTCAAGCTCGAACTGCCGGTGCGCAACGTCAACCGCACCGTCGGAACGTTGTTGGGCTCCGAGGTGACTCGCCGGTACGGGGGAGCGGGATTGCCGGATGACACGGTCCGTATCGAACTCACCGGTTCCGCGGGGCAGTCGCTCGGAGCTTTCCTACGTCCGGGCATCACCATCGATCTTGTCGGCGACGCCAACGACTATGTGGGCAAGGGTCTTTCCGGCGGTCGACTGATCGTGCGACCGTCTCCCGATGCGACGTTCGTCGCCGAGGACAACGTCATCGCCGGCAACACCATCCTCTACGGTGCGACCGCAGGAGAGGTGTTCCTTCGTGGACGTGTGGGAGAGCGCTTCGCGGTGCGCAACTCGGGCGCGACAGCGGTCAACGAAGGCGTCGGTGACCATGCGTTCGAGTACATGACGGGTGGCCGTGTGGTGGTGCTCGGGCCCACCGGGCGAAACATGGCGGCAGGGATGTCGGGCGGCATCGCCTACGTCCTCGGTTTGGACGATAGCCAGGTCAACATGGCCATGGTGTCGCTGCAGAAACCGAATCCCGACGACCTAGCGTGGCTCAAGGACACCGTCGGCGATCACCTTGCCTGGACGGGTTCGGCGGTGGCTGCGTCGCTGCTCGCCGACTGGCCGCGGCGGTCGGCATCGTTCACCAAAATCATGCCCGTCGACTACCAGCGGGTGCTGGAGGCGACATCGATGGCGCGCGCCGAAGGGCGCGACGTCGATTCTGCGATCATGGAGGCAGCACGTGGCTGATCCGCGAGGTTTTCTCGAAGTCGCACGGCAGGAGGCCGCGAAGCGGCCGGTCGCCGAGCGTGTCAAGGACTGGAACGAGGTCTACTCGCAGCAGCCCGCTTCCGAGCGTGCCGAGGATGTGTCGGTTCAGGCGCGTCGGTGCATGGACTGCGGAATCCCGTTCTGTCACTCCGGAACTGCAGGTTGCCCGCTGGGCAATC
Source organism: Rhodococcus sp. I2R (assembly GCF_020889545.1). Classification (NCBI taxonomy): domain Bacteria; kingdom Bacillati; phylum Actinomycetota; class Actinomycetes; order Mycobacteriales; family Nocardiaceae; genus Rhodococcus; species Rhodococcus sp. I2R. The sequence continues at coordinate 80,351 of NZ_JAHUTG010000006.1, read as the reverse complement.
TGATTCCCGAGTGGAACGATCTCGTTCGGCGTGGCCGGTGGGATGCGGCTAGCGATCGCCTGCACGCGACCAACAACTTTCCCGAATTCACCGGCCGGGTCTGTCCTGCGCCGTGCGAGTCTGCGTGCGTGCTCTCGATTTCCGAGAGTGAGACCGGTGGCAGCGTGACCATCAAGCGCATCGAGCAGACCATCGCCGATCTGGCGTGGGATTCGGGCTCGGTCGTGCCGCAGGCGCCGACGATCAACACGGGCAAGCGCGTGGCCGTCGTCGGCTCCGGGCCGGCGGGCCTGGCTGCCGCGCAACAGCTTACCCGCGCGGGCCACGATGTGACCGTCTACGAGCGCGACGATCGGCTCGGTGGTCTGCTCCGGTACGGGATTCCTCAGTTCAAGCTCGAGAAGTCCGTGCTGGATCAGCGGTTGATGCAGATGCGCGCCGAGGGAACTCATTTCGTCACCGACTGTGAGGTGGGCGTCGATTTCACCGTCGAGCAGCTGCAGCAGACATACGACGCGGTCATCTTGGCGGTAGGGGCTCTGCGGGCGCGGGACAACACCGAGGTCGAGGGACGCGAACTCGACGGTATTCACTTGGCGATGGAGCACCTGGTGCCCTCGAACAAGGAGTGTGAGGGCGACGGTCCGACGTCCATCACAGCAAAGGACAAGCACGTCGTCATCATCGGTGGCGGTGACACCGGGGCCGATTGCCTCGGAACGGCGCATCGCCAAGGTGCGGCGTCGGTGACTCAGCTCGATTACAACCAACCGCTGCCGGACATGCGCGACGATTCGACATCGCCGTGGCCCGCGTGGCCACTGGTGCTGCGAACCTCGCCCGCGCACGCCGAGGGCGGCGTGGTCCGTCATCAGGTTGCGGTGCAACGGTTCTTGGGTGACGGCAACGGCCACGTTCGCGCGATGGTGCTGGCGGAGGTGGAGGTGCAGCGCGACGAGGACGGTCGGCGGATCATCACCCCGATCGGGGAGGAGATCGAACTTCCCTGTGACCTGGCACTGTTCGCGATCGGTTTCGAGGGTGTCGAACACGGACAGCTGCTCGATGATTACGGACTGACGCTGACACGTCGGGGCTCGCTCTCGTGCGGGACCGACTGGCAGACGAGCGCGCCCGGCGTGTTCGTCTGCGGTGACGCGCACCGCGGTGCCTCGCTCGTGGTGTGGGCTATCGCGGAGGGGCGGTCCGCCGCGCACGGCGTCGACGCCTTCCTTACCGGACGGTCGGATCTGCCGTCTCCGGTGCACCCGACGGCACTGCCGCTCGCGGTGGTCTGACTATTCTCCGGAAGCGCCGGAGTCTGAACCGATCCAGGATCGTTGAGCAGTGGCTACTCGAGGCTACTGATCGGTAGTGTGTCGTCGGACCCCTCTGCCATAGAGAAGCAGCGGGGTACCGGCTACGCTCGTGTCCGTGAGCCGACGTACTAAGATCGTTTGCACCCTTGGACCTGCGACCGCCACCAGTGAGCGCATCCGCGAACTCGTCGAGAGTGGCATGGATGTCGCCAGATTGAACTTCAGCCATGGTGACCACCCGGATCACCAGGCGAACTACGAAAGAGTCCGCGAAGCATCGAATGCCACCGGCAAAGCCGTTGGCATTCTTGCCGACCTTCAGGGACCGAAGATTCGCCTCGGACGATTCGCCGAGGGCAAGACCAATTGGGCCACCGGCGAGTCGGTGCGCATCACCGTCGACGAATGCGAGGGCACTCACGACCGTGTCTCCACCACGTACAAGGAGCTTGCTCAGGACGCCAGCGAAGGCGACCGTCTCCTCGTAGACGACGGCAAGGTCGGCCTCGTCGTTACCGGCGTCGAAGGAAACGACGTGGTGTGCCGCGTCACCGAGGGTGGTCCGGTCAGCAACAACAAGGGTCTGTCCCTGCCCGGGATGAATGTCTCCGTCCCGGCGATGTCCGGAAAGGACATCGCCGACCTCGAGTTCGCACTCGCGCTCGGAGTCGACTTCATCGCACTGTCCTTCGTTCGCTCACCGGCCGACATCGAGCTCGTGCACGCCATCATGGACCGTGTGGGGCGCCGGGTTCCGGTCATCGCCAAGCTCGAGAAGCCGGAAGCCGTCGACAACCTCGAGGCGATCGTGCTGGCCTTCGACGCGGTCATGGTTGCCCGCGGTGATCTCGGCGTGGAGCTGCCGCTCGAACAGGTGCCCCTGGTGCAGAAGCGTGCCATTCAGATTGCGCGCGCCAACGCCAAGCCGGTCATCGTCGCGACCCAGATGCTCGAATCGATGATCGAGAACTCCCGTCCCACCAGAGCCGAAGCATCCGACGTCGCGAACGCCGTGCTCGACGGCACCGACGCGGTCATGTTGTCCGGCGAGACCTCCGTGGGCAAGTACGTCATGGAAACGGTTCGAACGATGGCCCGCATCGTCGAGACCGTCGAGACCGAGGGCGACAGGGTCCCTCCTCTCCCTCATGTCCCGCGCACCAAGCGAGGCGTCATCTCCTACGCCGCGCGCGATATCGGCGAGCGTTTGAACGCGAAGGCTCTCGTCGCCTTCACGTCGTCCGGTGACACCGTACGAAGGCTCGCCCGACTGCACACATCGCTGCCACTTCTCGCCTTCACCTCCATCCCCGAGGTGCGTTCGCAGCTCGCGTTGAGCTGGGGAACCGAGACCTTCCTCGTGCCCGAGGTGGCCACCACCGATGCGATGGTGCTCGAGGTGGACAAGGCGCTGTTGCAGCTCGGTCGATACAGCAAGGGCGATCAGGTCGTGATCGTGGCCGGAGCGCCTCCCGGCACAGTAGGCTCGACCAACTTGATCCACGTGCACCGAATAGGGGAAGAGGACCGGTAAGTGAGCGATGCGGGGGGAACAGGGGCTGCCACAGTCCCGAGCGAGACGCCACGGTTGGGCGGTGCCGAGGTGAAAACGGATCTGCAGACACTTCTCGGATTGCTCGAACTCGAGGAGACCGGCGAGGACACGTTCCTGGGGGTACATCCTCGACAGGTCGGCAGTCGCACCTTCGGCGGTCAGTTGGTGGCGCAGGCGCTCATCGCCGCTGGCCGTACCGTCGCCGGGACGACCCGCGACGTACACGCGATCAACGCTCACTTCATCAGAGGTGGCGATGTCAAGAAGCCCATCGAGTATCACGTCGCCAGGCATCGCGACGGTCGTGCGTTCGCGAACCGTCAGGTCACCGCGTACCAGGACGGTCACGAGGTGTTCGTGATGCTGGCCGCGTTCCAGGATTTCGGCAAAGGGCTCGAGCACAGCGTCGAGGTGCCGGACGTGCCGTATCCCGACGCCCTCCCGCCGCTCGGGGATCACTTCGTGGGGTACGAGGATCGGCTGCAGATGTTCGTCGATGCGCTCAAGCCGATCGACATGCGCTACGCCAACGATCCCGCCTGGATCTTGCAGGGAACAGGGGAGAGGCTCAATCACAACCGCGTGTGGATGAAGGCCGATGGTGCTCTTCCCGACGACCCCATCTTTCACGCCGCCACGATGGGCTACGCCTCGGATACGACGGTGCTCGATTCCATCATCACCACCCACGGTCTGTCGTGGGGATTCGACCGCATCGTCGCGGCCACGGTCAATCACTCCATCTGGTTCCACCGACCGTTTCGGTTCGACGATTGGGCGCTGTACGCAACTGAGTCCCCGGTCGCGGCCGGTTCACGCGGGCTGGCGACCGGGCGTTTCTTCTCCATGGACGGCCTGTTGCTGGCGACCGTCGTTCAGGAGGGTCTCATCCGCCATTTCCCGAGGAAGACGGCAGGCAAGCCGGTGGAGCAGTAGCTCAGAACACCTGAGCGGCGAGCCCCTAACGATCAGGTCTCGAAACGGAACGACTGGTTCGTGTCGGCCGGTGATTTCCGCAGCATCGTCGTAGCGTGTCGAAGCATGACGAGCGTCATTGCCCCAGCTCCTGTTGGTGGGGCTAGGAGGCACGGCCGCGGCGCGGCAGCAGCAGCTGTCGCTGCTGCCGCTCTCGCGCTTGTCGCTCATCTGTACTTTCTCGGTTTTCTCACGCACTTCGGGTTGTTCGGCAATGGCGTTGACGCCGTGGTCTACCGGCACGGCGGTAGCACGGTGCTGAGTGGTGAGGACCTCTATACGTTCTCGCTGTTCGATACGAACCTTCCGTTCACGTATCCGCCGTTTGCGGCGCTTGCGTTCGTCGGGTTGGCGCTGCTGCCTGTAGCGGCGACGATCGTCGTGGTCGACGTCGTGAACGTCGTGCTCCTGTACGTTGCGGTCTTGCTCAGCTGGCGGTTGCTCGGCTACCGAGGCGGCAACACCCACGTTGTCAGTATCTGCTTGGCGATTGCGGCGTCCTGGCTCGAACCGGTGCGCATGACTCTGTGGCTCGGTCAGATCAATCTGCTGCTTCTCGTGCTGGTGCTGTGGGATCTCGGTCGTCCAGAGGGAAGCCGATTGAGGGGAGTAGGGGTAGGGCTGGCCGCAGGATTCAAGCTCACCCCGGCGTTCTTCATCGTGTACGTAGTGGCCCTGCGGCAGTGGCGCACCGCCGTCGTCGCTGCCGCGACGTTCGCGGGCACCGTGCTCCTGGGGTTCGTGGTGCTGTTCGAGCAGGCATGGTCGTACTGGACCTCAGCGCTGTTCAACTCCGACCGGATCGGTCTGCTGCAGTCACCGGCGAACCAGTCTGTGCGCGGCATGCTTGCGCGCGCGTGGCCCGACGGGTCCCCGCCGTTGCTGGTGTGGGTGATCGGCTCGCTGGCGGTCGCTTGCCTCGGCATGTGGGCCGCTGTTCTTGCGCACCGCCGCGGCGCGCGCCTGTTGTCGCTGACACTGTGCGGGTTGACAACCCCGATGGTCTCGCCCTTCTCCTGGGGGCATCACTGGGTGTGGTGTGTTCCCCTGACCGTTCTTGCTCTCGATCAGGCATGCCGTGCGTCGTGGCGGTGGCGCTGGGTGCTGCCCGTCGTGGTGATCGCCCCGTTCATTGCCTGGTACTGGACCGCCTCTGAGGGCTTCGCGGTGATCGGTACGTCCATGCTCCCGAAACCGGGAGTGATCGGGCTGCTGTGCAGCAATGCCTACCCCCTGGCATTCGTCATAGTGCTGGCCGGAGTTGTCGCAGCCGCTATTCGTGCGCGATCACTGCGCGGCGACGGCCTGCCACGCCTGCAGCTTCTGTTCGAACGTCATCGACGCGTGCGCCGGGCTCGTCGACGGCAGACGCACGAGAGTGAGGGAAGTCTGTCGAAGCGGCGCCACGTGCCTCGAGAAACTGCTCTCGGCCTTGGCGCCGTTGAAGAAGATGCGGTCGATGGCTGGGTGCGCGTCGAGGAACTCAGGAAAGTCGTTGGGCTCGATGGACGATTCGACGATCGCGGAATCCAGACTTCCGTCCCGGGTGCACAGCTTCAGCACGTCCCACACGGCGATCCCGTGGTGTAGCAGCGTCTCCGTCCGCTTCGCGTAGGGCACGGAGAGGCCGGCGCCGAACAGGACACCCATGATCGGCCAGAAGGCGTTGCGCGGATGGGCGTAGTACTCGTCCGCCTGCAGTGACGCTACTCCCGGCATCGAACCGAGGACGAGGGTGTGCGCCGAGTCGTCGGCGATCGGAGGGAAGCTGTGCACCGTGGTCATCGGTCGAGACTCTCACTGATTTCGTACATGTTGTGCGAGGCGGGGCGGGACAATGAAACCATGTTGAATCCACGCGTACTCGACAATCATGAACTCGAAGCGGAACTCGCGGCGCTACGCCGGGGTAGAGATGCGTCGATGGACGAGGGTGCGAGCGAGGCATCCGTCGCCGAGACCGACCTTCTCATCGAGCGTTTCGAGGCGGAGATTCGTGCTCGACACCAGGAGCCGACGGCAGAGGACTGACATCAGGACGCAATGGTGAACAGCACGCACGCCGCGAATGCCGCGCCCGTTCTGGCGTGGTTCCAGCGTGTCCAGCGGACAAGATAGTTCGACCAAACGTCTGCGTCCGCTTGGTTACTCGGGTCGACGGCGGCGAGCGCATCGTTGAGCGGAACGTTGATCGCGACAGTGACCAGCACACACCCGATCACGTACAACAGTGCACCTGCCACGATCAGTACTGGTGATCCACTGGCCGAGATCAGTGCGCCGACCGCCGCAGTCGACGCGGCGACCGCAGCGCCGAGGAACAGCGTCAGGAACATAGGCGAAACTATCGCGACGTTGATTCTCTGCATCGTCGTGATCGCATCCGGTGCGGAGCGAGAACTCAGCGCAGGCATCACGCTGATCGAGAACGCGAGCAGAACGCCCGCGATCGATCCGCAACCGACCGCCGCGACGGTCGTGGCGACGGAGGTGGCCCTGTCGATCACGACGGTGGGCCGACGGGAAGGAGCAGCGAGGACGCGAACTGCTCGAAGCTGGTCGAGGTGGTGTTCACGGCGGTTCGAGGGACGGGGTCGGTCAGTTCGCGACTGTTGAAGGCCCGCGCCATGTCCACGTAGTGGCGGGCGTATTCCACCGAGAACCCGACCTCGGTAAGCAGCTCGATCATGTTCTCGTACGGCAACTGGACGTAGCTCGAAGTCGCGATCGCCAGGTGCTTAGGTGTAGAGCGCCGATCACTCCCGGCGCATCGGGGCGGTCCGCACCCAGACTGCTCAACGCTACGGAGCGTACTTCACTGTTCTTCAGTGCAGCACAGACGGATTCACCGAGCCGGTCCTGGTCGTCCGAGTACTGCCCGGTGAACGGGTTGCTCGGGACCATCGCGAAAACGGCGTCGCTTCCTTCGGGTGCAGCGGTGAGCCACGTGGTGTCTGCGATGTCGCCGATGCGTACATCTGCGCCGTGTTCGACGAGATGGTCCAGCGCCCCGGCGTCACGCCCGAGGACCCGCACGCGGTGACCCGACTCGACGAGCTCCTGTGCAACCTTGCCACCTACGTGCCCAGAGGCACCGATGATGGTGATCACGATGTTGTCCTTTCGTTGTCCTGCGTCCAGCATTTCAACCATGATCAGGACTATCTATGACTATCGGTCGCAGTTTCATGCTTGTTCGTCCAGATTGTCGTACGCTCGGACCATGCGCGGACAGGACCCGTGGGCGTCCGAGGACCCACTCGGTGAAGCTCTGCATTTTCTCCGAATGACGGGTGCCTTCTACTGCCGCTCGGAGTTGTCGGAGCCTTGGGGACTGGCGATGCCGGAGATGCAGGATTGTCTCTGGTTTCATGTCGTGACCAGCGGACGATGTCGCATCGAGGTGGAGGGCACGGCGACGAGATATCTCGTCCCTGGTGAATTCGCGCTGGTGCCACACGGATTGGGCCATACAGTGTCGAGCGACACCCTGTTGAGCGACAATGAGGCGGGACGCTCGACGCCGATGGTCCACGACCTACCCCATCACTACATTTCCGATCGTTATGCGGTGCTCGAACACGGCGGCGACGGGCCATCGACGACGCTGATGTGCGGAGCAGTGCGGCTCGATCACCCGTCGGCGACGCAACTCATCTCCTCACTGCCCTCGCTGATCGTCGTCGAATCCGCCCCCGCGCCGCATCTGTCTTGGATGCACAGCACCCTTGGCCTCGTCGCCGAGGAGGCCAAGTATCTGCGCCCCGGAGGCGAAGCAGTCATCACGCGGCTGTCGGACATTCTCGTCATTCAAGCGCTCCGGTCGTGGATCGAGCATGATCCCGCTGCAAAGGTCGGATGGTTGGGCGCACTGCAGGATCCGGCCATCGGCCCCGCCTTGGCGCGGATCCACCGCCAGCCGGACAACCCGTGGACCGTGGCTTCGCTGGCCGCGGAGGTTGCGATGTCGCGTTCGGCATTCTCGGCGCGGTTCACCGCGATGGTCGGGCAGACGCCGATGCGGTATCTGGCCCAGTGGCGGATGCGAAGTGCCCAGGAACTCCTCAGATCAGGTGACATGACCGTCGCGGACATCGCAAAGCGGAGTGGCTACCTGTCCGAGGCCGCATTCGCGCGCGCGTTCAAGCGACTACTCGGTGTTTCACCTGGCAGTGTGCGCACGCGCGTCGATGCCTCGGCGATGTCGTGACACTCGGTCGCGGGAGTCAATCGAGCAGGTGGCGCAGATACGATCCGGGATCGTCGAGATAGCGGCGCCAGTGCGCGACGATCTCGAGTCGATCCCACGTGGTTCTGCGTAGTCCGTGGTCGCCGACCTCGATGATGTCTGCGCCGGGGAGCGAGGCGAGGATGGGGGAGTGCGTCGCACACACGACCTGTGAACCGGACTCGGCGAGTTCGTCCATCAGCGCCACCAGGTGCAGGCAGGCGGTGAACGACAATGCGGACTCCGGTTCGTCCAGTACATAGAAGCCGGGGTCTTGGAACATGGCTCGAAAGACCGCGAGGAAGCCTTCGCCGTGGCTCATCGACGCGGTGTCCTCTTCCCAATAACCCGGTACACCTCCGAGATTTTCGGTCATCTCGAACGCCGTTTCGGCGCGGAGGAAGAATCCCTTCTTCTGCAGCCTCGGCCCACGAAGCATTCGAGCCCCACGCGGGGTGGTCTCCAACTCGATCGCCTCGCCTAGCAGTGTCGATATCGTCTCCGACCGCGGCGGGCGTGACGCTCTGCCGCCACGGGAGTCGAGCTGAAAACCCTCGGCGACCGCCTCGACGATCGTCGACTTACCCGAGCCGTTGTCGCCGACGAGAATGGTCACCGGGGTGTCGAACTCTATACCCTCGAGGGCGAGTTGCCGTACCGCCGGCACGGTGAAAGGCCAGTCCGCGGTGAGGTTTTCGGGTCGGACGTAGGCGCGTTCGACGAACACGAATCAATCGGTCACTGGGCGATCGACATATCCCGTCACGTGCTGAGCATCGGCGCTGCACTCATAGAACACCCAGGTGGAGTCCGGGAGATCCGTAGCATCTCCGAACCGGTGGTTGACACGTTGCGCGCACAAAGTGCCTGCGCCCGTGTCGTGGCATCGAAGACTGCTGGGTATGTACATGCCTCCACTGTAGGCGCCCGAGGGGAGTCGGGGTTTTGTGCTGTGTGGCCTTGCGGAGGTTGATTGTCAATGGAGCGCTGTATTGATTAATTGCCAAAATACGCAACTGCTAACATAGCAACATACGCCTGGTGTGCACATCCGGGCTGGGAGGTGCACACCAAGCGTTCCTGCCTTGCACTGTCGGTACCGCATAACGAAAGAGCGATGTTGGGTCCCTCTGAGATGGCGTAGTCGAGCAAAGGGAGACGAGGATTGACGGCGTCCTACCGAGGTGCCTCGCTCACCAAAGGCTCCATGTGCATGGTTTCTTCCAACATCTCGGCCTGACCAGCGACGACTGTGGTCAAGATCGATCGTGCTATCGCCAGGAGTTCCGCGATGTGCGGAGAAGTGAGGGCATACGACACGGACAGGCCCTCGCGGCGAGCGGTGACCAGACCGGCTCGTTTGAGGATCGACAACTGCTGGGAAAGATTGGCCGGCTCGATCCCGACTTCGGGCAGCATCTCCGAGACCGCGTATTCGCGCGCGCTCAGTAGTTCGAGTACACGGATTCGTGCGGGATGACCCAGAGTCTTGAAGAAGTCGGCCTTCATCTGATAAAGCGGTTGACGCGAGTTGAGAGCCACATCGTTCTCCTGCACTTTGTGATCGGTGATGCTGCCGATTCCCTCAACGCTGTATATATTTGCTGCCTTCCCAACTTCGGACGGTGCAGCGATCGGAAAGCAGATACTTTCTTATCTTAGCAAGAATCTGACTCGGCAGAAGTTCATGACGATCGCGCCTGCTGCACCGACCGAGTGACCCAGCGCCGACTTGGGTGCGTAGACGGCCGCGTGATCGCCGAGTGCACTGTCGATTGCGCATGCTTCGGACAGGTCGCCGATGCCGGTCGATGTCGCGTGGGCATTGACGTGCTGCACATCCTGGGGGCTCAACCCTGCGACCTCGATAGCTCGTGTGATGGCCCGTGCCGCTTCCCAACCCTGTTCCGATGGAAACCGCCAGCCGGTTCGGATCGACAGAGGGCGAACCGGCATCGGACCACACCCGGCGGCCCAGGGTGGCTGCGAGTTGTTCACCGAACGACATTCGTCGACGTTCCACCCGTTCGAGAAGTGTTCCGGGGTCTACTTTCAGTCGGCCGCCGATTCGGACGGGGAGGTCGTGCTGTGCCAGGAACTCTGCATCGAGATGGCCGATTCCGCTCTTGCCTGCGAGCAGAGACGTCCATGTGTCGTCGAGAGTGCCGGCAAGAGACGTCGTGGCGGCCATCGCGGTGACCACGACCTCTCTGGCCTCGAGAACTCGACCTGTTCGGGGCATTGGTCGTCGCTGGCCGGGCGGGGTGTTGGCATTCATGTTCGAGGTTGTTCCTTATCGCTGGTGCACTGGCGGGGTGAGTCGTTGTACCGTTCGCGGCCTCGGCCCAACAATGTTGCCGGCGTATCCGAGTCGATTCGGTGGCAATCAATTCCTCATTGCGTCACCGCCGGTCGCGAGAATCGTGAGGGCAATTACGCCTGCTGCCGCAACCCATGTCATGTCGGTGCCGATGCAGACGAAGCTCGCTACCGCCACTGTGAACCCCGTTGCGTAGAACGCCAGAGCGGCAGCACCGTTTCCGGTATCGGCTGGCGTTCGTTCGGCCAGATTCATGACCGTTCGTACAGCGACTTCGAATACATCGAGTGCGGCACAGCCGGCGCCGACAGCAATTGCAGCTGCAAACGCAGTGGCCGACGGCGCCATTGTGAAGGTGGCGAGGCATGCCGCGACGAACAGTGCACCGGATGAGAGGGCGAGCGGCCTCGCAGTGTCCTGCTGGTGGCGTCGGGATCGAGCCTGCAGCAGCGCTGCGACGACGACCCCGCATGCGAAACCGGACGCACAAATCGATGCGAACAGCACGAAGTTCAACGCCGATTCGTACGGTGCTTCAGTGTTCGACGGCGTCGCCCCTCTGTCTCGGCTGTACTGCTCGAGGAGCAGAAAGATCCCGACAGCCTGAACCAGCCCGACTTGCACGGCCGCTGCAGCCGATTGCGTCGATGTCTGTCCGGCTCTCATTCGAGCGATCTCGCCCCTTCCTTGTTGCTCCGGGAAATGCCTCTCGGCGAGCGCTCACGGTGACGAGCCCCGCTACATCGACCAACCTACTTGCAAAATTGCGTAAGTACGTACATTATCGATGTAATGGTCCATTCAGTGACGTCAGCCGGTCGGAGGCAAAGAGCTGTGAACAGTCGCACCGATCGCGGCGACATCCCCACATCGAGTACGTCTCGTCGAGTTGCGGTGGTAGGTGTCACCCACAGCTCACGGCGATCCCCGCGAGGTCGGGTAGCCGGTGAGGTCTGGAATGCCATGGAGGACTACGCCCGGTGTCTGCAGGAGCGCACATCGCTCCGTGTGTCGCGTCTTCCGTTGATCGATTGCACCGAACCCGCGGTGGTCGACCGAATATGCAGTCTCGGCAACGACATAGGGATCGTGTTGGTGGTGGGAATGAGCCCGCAGAACTGTGCCGCGCTGGTTCGTCGTGTAGCAGACCGCGGAGGTCCGGTCGTCGTGACCGAGATCGATCTCACGACGATAGCTTTGGCTGCATCGGTGATGTCGGCCCTGGCCCGGCAGGGTGTCATCGGTCGCCGGGGGCGAGTGGTCATCGCTCACCCGGAACGGGCACCGTCGTTGGGCCCACTATTGGCCGAATGCGGAGTCGGCAGTATCACTAGCTGGAATCAGCATGATGCGCAGGACTTTTCGCTGCAACGACTGATCGCACACAACGACCTGCTCGTCGATCTGTCGTCGTTGGCTCTCGTGGACGGGGAGTCCGAGCGCACCGTGGGGATCGGTTCCGACCCCGTTGTGGACGCGTCCCTGGCCTTGCCAGGTCTGCTCGAGTCCCTCTCTCGGCACGCGAAACATCGCTTCGGTGTGCCGATTATGGCGTCGAGTGTGCAGGCGCTGGTGCTGTTGACTCCCGCCGGCCGCCTCTTGCCCGATTCGGCCGAGTCGCTCCTGACCGCCGCAGTGAGCCGTTACGTCGACAGGGCGCTCGATTCCCACACGCCCTCGTTCGCCGGATGAGGCACCACAGCGTGCGGGAAGAGGCGACCGAGCTGGAACCAACGATCACCACCGTCCATTCGAAGGAGCACCACACCATGCCCGCATCGATCAGCGTCGATCTCGGTGTCGCCCCGACCGCCCACGCCGAGTTGCTGCACTGGGTCGGTGAGATCGCCGAGCTCACCACTCCAGACCGAATCGTGTGGTGCGACGGCTCGACCGGCGAGTGGGAGCACCTGACATCGATCCTGGTGAACAAGGGGACATTCGTCGAATTGAGTGAACCGAAAAACTCGTTCCGATGCATCTCCGATCCCGAGGACGTGGCCCGCGTCGAAGACCGCACCTTCATCTGCTCGGAACGCGAATCCGACGCGGGGCCGACGAACAATTGGATGGATCCCGTCGACATGACGACGGTGTTGACCGAGGAGTTTCGCGGCGCGATGTCGGGCCGGACGATGTACATCGTCGGGTACTGCATGGGTCCTCTCGCATCCACCGATCCGAAGTTCGGCGTCGAGATCACCGATTCCGAATACGTTGCGGTGTCGATGTCAGTGATGACCCGCACCGGTGCACCGGTGTGGGAACGCATGGGTGACGATGCGTCGTTCGTCAAAGGACTACATTCCGTCGGTGCACCGCTTGCTCCGGGTCAGCAGGATGTGCCGTGGCCGTGTGATCACACCAAGTACATCAGCCATTTCCCGCAGACCCGGACCATCTGGAGTTACGGATCCGGATACGGCGGCAACGCACTGCTGGGCAAGAAATCGTTTTCGCTCCGCATCGCCTCCACGATGGCCCGAGACGAAGGCTGGCTGGCCGAGCACATGCTCATCCTCAAACTCACCTCACCGGACAATGACGTCCGATACATCGCCGCAGCGTTCCCCTCATCGTGCGGCAAGACCAACCTCGCGATGCTCGAACCGACGCTCGACGGCTGGACCGCGGAAACGATCGGCGACGACATCGCTTGGATGCGCTTCGGCGACGACGGACGGCTCTACGCCACCAACCCCGAAGCAGGCTTTTTCGGTGTTGCACCAGGTACAGGGTGGCACACGAACCCCAACGCCATGCGCACCATCGAACGTGGAAACACCATCTTCACCAACGTCGCACTCACCGACGACGACGGAGTGTGGTGGGAAGGGATGACCGACACCCCACCGGAACACGTGATCGACTGGCGCGGAAACGATTGGACACCGCGCTCGGAAACTTCGGCGGCGCACCCCAACTCGCGCTATTGCACCCCGATCGCGCAATGCCCCACCGCCGCCGCGGAATGGGACGACCCGCGTGGTGTCCCGATCTCGGCCATCTTCTTCGGTGGCCGTCGAGCGTCGACCATCCCGTTGGTCACCGAGGCGTTCGATTGGCAACACGGTGTCTTTCTCGCCTCGGTACTGTCCTCGGAAACCACTGCAGCATCGACAGGAACGGTGGGGGTGGCCCGGCGTGACCCCATGGCAATGTTGCCGTTCATCGGCTACCACGTCGGAGACTATTTTCAGCACTGGCTCGACATCGGAGCGAACGCACCTTCACCGGGGGCTCTGCCGAAGATCTTCTACGTCAACTGGTTTCGACGCGGGGATGACGGAGCCTTCCTGTGGCCGGGGTTCGGTGAGAACCTACGAGTCATCGACTGGGCGTTACGTCGTATCGACGGAGAAGCCGATGCGACAGTGTCGCCACTGGGATACGTTGCCACCCCCGACTCGCTGAACCTGACGGGGCTCGAATTGGACCGGGCGCACCTCGACACCGCGCTGGATGTACGGACAGAAGAATTGCTCGCCGAAGTAGCCCTCATCGACCATTGGTTCGCGAGGATCGGTGGCAACAAACTCCCCGACGCCCTCCGGAAGGAACTCAACTGGCTCAAGACTCGACTGTCCGGCTACCCTCATGGTCTCGTAAACGCGCCGGAACGATCCAGCCACCAGCGACGCGGCGATTCGATATGAAGCCCGGTCCGGTGAGAACTGCGCCGCAGCCCACCGCCCGAGAGATTGCTGGATACGTTTTCTTCGGCCAGCTTCCCGCGCAGTACGAAGACTGGGTGATTCATGACATCACCGGTCCCGGTGCGACACGCCGTTATGCCACACGGTTCATCGTGCCGCTTCTGCCGTTGTTGGTCGGATGCATCTTCGTGCCCGGACCGCTGGTGATTCGAGTGGGCATGGTGCTGATTCTGCTTCTGCCGTTCATCTATTTCATGATTGCTCTGAAGCCGATCTACCAACGACATCGGCTCGTCAGCCACGGGCTCGACCCTGCACTGCTGACCGCCGACAAGCAACACAAGATCGACGACGAAGCCCGCTACACCGCCCGCTACCGAGCCCCCCGCTAGCGCCGATCTGGCATTCAGGCGTATCGGGGAGATGACGCGTCAGACGGCCGATCGAGCCCCGGCAGCCGAGCACAGGTGCATCCGGTTGGTCGGAGACGATCTGCCCGGTCGAACATCCCCGAATCGGATCCGCGAATCGAACCGATCGAGGCAGAGCGCAGTGTGCCCACAGGACGGGGTGGCGCTGAGATCCGGCTCGATGATCAACGCTTCCTTCACGACCTCGGTCACAGATCGTTTCCTGCGTAGGACAGATCGAAGCTTTTGTTGGTCAACGGAAAATCGGGCACGATCGTCGCCGCGAGAGCCACCGGCAGAGCGGGCCAGGTCATGAACGAGGGATCGACGATTTTCAGGCGCGTCACGATGCCATTGCTGATTTCGACCCGATGGGCGATGGTGCCGCGCCAGCCCTCCACCAGCCCGACACCCGATACGGGATCGCGGGCAGGTGAGTGGGGACCGAAGAACAGGCCGGGTGATGCCTGCGGAATCAGCCGATTCAGCAGGTCGATCGAGTGGCTGATCTCCTCGGTCCGCACCATGAATCGAGCCATCACGTCTCCGGCGGTCTCGGTTGCGGCCGCGACACCGGCCGTATCGAGTAGAAACGGGTGGCTGCGGCGGGCGTCGACGTCGTCCCCGGATGCCCGCGAAACAGGACCCAGTGCGCCGAGGTCATGCGCTGACTGACCGGGCAGGATCGCGGTTCCGATGAATCTGTCACGCACGATACTGTTCCGCAGGGCCATGTCGGTGAACGCGATCACATCTGCTGCGATCGCTGACAGGTGTGCGAGATCAGGAAGTGTGCGTACCTGCGCGCCGCCGGGGAATATGGCACCGCGCATCAGCCGGTGGCCGGTCATGTCGGCGTTCAGCCGGAGAAGCTGTTCCCGCACTCGCATCGCGTGAGAATGCGCGATCGCAAATCCGACATCGTTGCAGAGGCCGCCGAGAGTGCCGACATGGTTGTAGATACGTTCGACCTCGAGCAGAATCGCACGCAGGATCGCTGCAGGTAGCGGAACCTGGTATTGCATCGCATCCTCGACCGCGAGGCAGTACGCGAGGCTGTGCCCGACTGCAGTGTCACCGGAGATGCGCTCCGCGAGGGGGAGCCCCTCGTCGAGAGTTCTGCCCTCGGCGAGCTTCTCGATCCCCTTGTGCGTGAACCACAAACGCACCTTGAGTTTGAGGATGGTTTCACCCACCACGGAGAACCGGAAGTGGCCGGGTTCGATGAGCCCGGCGTGTACGGGGCCCACGGGGATCTCGTACACGCCCGGCCCCGCCACGGTGACGAAAGGATAGGGCTCGCCCACCGAAGCGAAAGCCGGTGGTGGACCGGCATCGCTACGCATCGGGTACCAGCCTTGCGGCCAGTGCTGATGCCGAACGAGCCGACGGGGGAGCGGATGATGCTCTGGCGTGATGCCGTACAGGTCTCGCATTTCGCGTTCGAATCGGCCAGCAGGAAACGATGATGCGGCGAGGGTGGGAATGGCGGGGGATCTCGTACCGGTTCGCAGCACCAGCTCGAATCGCCGGTCCGGGGGTCCTGCGGTGAACAGGTACACGATCCGGAACTCGTCCGCTTCTTCGTGTGCTGCTATGAGGGCAAGCCGGAAACCTTGCTGCAACAGCGTATTCGACACCGGCTCTAGTTCCTCGTGAGTGACCGCGCGGGAGTCTCGATCAGTGAGCATGTCCGTTTCGACCTCCGGTGTGTAGTCGGTCATCGCTCGACCACCAGCTCTCCCGCAGTCATCAGCAGATCGTGCAGGGGAAACGAGAAAATCCCGAGCAGGGCCATTCCCGTCAGACCCAGCACCAACGGCGCGTTCTGCGCCCGACCGAGCATGGCTGGTGGCTGGTCACCCGGTTGGCCGGCGACACCGAAGAACATCGGGATCAGCTTCGCGGCGACGGAGATGAACAAGATCACCACTGTGGTGGCGACAACCACCGTGATCACTGCGAGTCCGGAACTGATGCCGGCGTCGAGCAGTGCGTGGAGACTGGCGAACGGGCTGAAGGGAGGGAAGCCGAGCAGAGCGGCAAGAGCGAGCGCCGATATCCCGGCAGCGGCGGGGTTCCTGCGAAGAACTCCATGCAGATCCTCGAAGGAGGTACTGCCGCCGGGAGCAGCGAGCTGGCCGGCCCCACAGAACAGAACAGCTTTAGCGAGTCCATGACCGAAAAGATGCAGCAGTACCGCGGCCACTGCGAGCGGGGTACCGATGGCGAGCCCGAACACCGCCAACGCCATGTACTGCATGCTCGTATAGGCCAACAGTCGCAGATAGTCTCGCTGCGCGATCACCATCGACACCGCGAACACCAGCGATCCCACCGCGACCACGAGGAGCAGAACACGCAGGAACCCGGTAGTCGAATCCGTTGCGACGACACGGTTCCAGCGGAGCAGCGCGTACATCGCCACCGGCAAGTAGCACCCCGATATCAATGCCGCGACCGGCCCCGGTGCTCGACTCTGAGCATCGGGCAGCCAGCTGTGCAAGGGAACCAGCCCAGCCGCCGCTCCGAAGCCGATCAGCAACAACGGCGTCGCCATTCGCACCACCCCCGGGTCCAACTGGGCGGTACGGGAGGCGAGAAAAACCCACTCCAACGATCGATGCGCTCCCGTCGACACCGCCGCAGCGGCGAGATAGACCATGACTGTCCCCAGCCCGGCCAATGCGAGGCCGATGGAGACGAGAACCAAGTATTTCCATTGCGCTTCCCATGCAGTGCGGGTGCCAGCCGAACCGATCAGAAATGTGGTGGCCACGGTCATCGCGAGCAGTGCCATCCAGAGCAACCCGAGATTGCCGGCAAGTACCGCTGCAGATGCCGACGCCAACAGCAGCGGTACCCCCGCACGGCACATATGCACATGCCGTTGGCGACCCTGGTTCGACTCCTGGTGCGCGGCAGGGTTGTCGATCATCCCCGACCAGGTGGCCACGATGGCCGCGGCACCGATGATGAGGAGCATCACTGCGGTGAGAGCGTCCGCGCGTAGTGGTCCGGTGGTCAGCGTAGAGCCGTCGGAGGTGACCACCGCGGCAACCACGCCGGTCAGCGTGATCATCACGCTCGCCCCGACTGTCGACCAACCGAGGCCTCGATGCCTCCCGACCAGGATGACGCATGCCGCGAGCATCGGAACGAGAATCGGCAGCCACAGCAGTGACGACGCTGTGATTGGGTCCAGCGGCACCCGCTCGTGGGCCGCGAGGCCGTACTCAGCCAGTACTGCCACCTCCTCACTCATCATGTTGGACGGGTCTCCATCAGTCATGTAGCTGCCGCAGCGTGTCCGGATCGGCGTCGCCGTCGAATTCGGCCCGACGATCGATGGTGCGCAGCCAGACCCACACCAGCAGGTCCAGGCTCAGCGTCATCGTCGCGATACCGGCGCTGGCGGTGACCAGCAGAGCCGTGGCAACGGTCCCGTGGACGAGGGCGAGAAACCCCAGGGTTTGAGAAATGGCCGGTCGGCGGGTGATCACAGCGAAAAATCCAATGAACACCACGGCCAGGGCGAGGGGAATCACCGTCGCTGTCTCCGCCGGGGCCGTTCTGATCATCGGACGACTGACCGCATAGGACAAGAGTGTCAACAGCACCACGACGAGCATCGAGGCGGCAACGTTGAACAGCGGCGACACCGCCGATCGTACGAGCACCCGACGCCGCAGCGCCGCGGGAAGCAGGATGGCGTTGATCGCCACGATGACCGCGGCCAACCCGTACAGGGCACCGTTCATGTCGGGTGTCGCGACCAGTACCGCAACTGCGGCCAGCGCGATCGCCTGCGCCGCCGTGAGCCGCACAATTGCCACCAGGTTGTGGCGCCATAACGTCGCAGCTGCGGTGAGCAACAACGCTCCGCATGCCAGGTCGAGCAGTTCGTTGAACATCGGCGAATTCATGGCCGCCGTCACCGAGCCAGAAAAAAGGCGGTCGACACGGCCAGAGCGCCGAACAGGAACGACACGGCAAGTAGTTCGGGAACGCGGAACAGTCGCCATTTCGCGAGGAATACCTCTGCGACGGCGATCGTGCCACCGAGTAGCGCTACTTTGATTACGAATGCGGCCACGGCGACGAGCAGTGCACTCGGCGTCGACGTCGTGGCGATACCCCACGGGATGAACAAGCTCACCCACAATCCGATCAGGGTGGTCAAACGAAGAGCGGACGCGTACTCCACTACAGCGAGCCGAGGGCCGGAGTACTCGAGCACCATCGCCTCGTGGAGCATCGTCAACTCCAGATGGCTCGATGGGTTGTCCACCGGTAATCGACCGGATTCGGCGAGTACGACGATGCCGATCGCCACAGCGGCAAACAGATTTGCCGGTGTCGCGGCGTCTGCGGGGGCAAGCGCTACCCCCTCGACCATGTCGGCCAGGTTGGAGGAATTCACCCGAGTGGACAAGGCGAATCCGGCGACGAGGATGGCAGGCTCCGCGAGTGCGGCGACCATCACTTCGCGGCTGGCACCCATTCCGCCGAATGCCGTTCCGGTATCCAAGGCCCCGAGCGCGAGCGCTACCGTGCCCAACAACAGCAGGCCCACAATCGCAAACAGATCGGCCACGCCGTCCGTGCGGGACCGGGTGGTGAGGAACGGCGAGACGGCAGCGATCACGAACACGGCCGAGAACGCGACCAGCGGAGCAATGCTGAAGACAGCGCTGCTCCCGTCGGGAGTGATCGACTCCTTACCCATCTGTTTGCGCAGATCACGCCAGGGTTGGAGCACCCCGGCACCGGCCCGGCCCTGTAGCCGGGCGGTGACCTGACGCATGAATCCGACCAGAACGGGCGCGCCGATGAGCACTACCCCGATCTGGAGTCCGATCGCAGTGAGATCGACCATCAACTCTCTGCTCACAGTGTCGCCACCACTGCGGCGAGGGCGAGTATCGTCACCACGAAGCCCACGGCCAGGTACCGGTGCAAGTCACCGTTCGAAGCCTGCTGTGCCCACCGACCCCAACGCTGTACTGCAGAGATCACCGGCGGATACAGGCGAGCCTCGATTCGGTCGGGAACTCTCTGCCGGAAACTGACGCTCTCGATCAAGTATTGCGACTCGACATACGGTGTCACATCCACATCGTGTTCAGGGCTGAGCACATCATCGAAGACACGGGTCAACGGTTCCGCGAACGCGGTCGCGGTGTACTCCATGCGGGGGCTCAGACTGCGACGCCCTGACCCCCACGGCATTGCAGGCCGGGCCGGCATACGTGTACCGGTCCATCGGACGGCGCCCGCTACCGCAATCGTCCCAGCTACAAGCGCCACTGCCACCAGCAGAGGTGACATCGAGCCGGAGATGCCGGCCAGCCGGAGGGTCACCGCGTCTCGGTCGACCGGACTGCCATCTTCGATGCTGGGCAGCACCGACATCGCCCGGACCAGCGCCTCACCGAGGAGCGCAGGAAACCACGCTAAACCGATGCACACCAGCGCCGCGGCACCCATTGCCCACCGCATACTCTCCGGACTCTCGCTCGCCTCCGCCGCGCCAGCCGTCCGGGGGCGAGCAAGGAACCCGATCCCCACCACTTTGACGAAGGTGACGACCGCAAGTCCGGTTGTCAATGCGAGCGCCGCAACCGCGAGCGGCATCGCGAGGGTGGTCACCGTATCGGTCACCTCGCCCACGCCGAGACTGTGAGTAAACCCTTGCAGCAAGAGCCATTCGGAGACAAATCCATTCCCCAGGGGCAAGGTAGCGGCCCCGAGCGCGCCCACGGCGACCATGGCGGTGGTCACCGGCATGCGGGAAGCCAGCCCTCCTAGTCGGTCGAGGTCACGTGTCCCCGTCGCTCGCATCACCGATCCCGCACCGAGGAACAGCAGCGCCTTGAACGCGCCATGATTGAGCGCGTGCAGCAGCGCCGCTACCAGAAACAGACTCGCCAGCATGCGGTTGCCGTCTGCGGCGAAGACGGCGCCGGCACCAAGACCCATCAGCATGATGCCGAGATTCTCTGTCGTCGAATAGCCCAGCAGTCGTTTGAAATCGGTGGCGACACTCGCCTGCAGAACTCCGTACACCGCTGAGAGTGTGCCCACTGCGAGCATGAGCCATCCCCACCACCGAGGACCACCGCCGAGGAGGTCGAAACCGACCCGGATGATGCCGTAGAAGCCGAGGTTGACCATCGCTGCAGACATCAGGGCCGAGACATGACTCGGAGCTTCGGCATGTGCGCGAGGAAGCCACACATGCAGCGGGACCAAACCCGCTTTCGATCCGAATCCGATGAATACCAACACGAATGCGGTCGAGCGCACGAGCGGCGGCAACGCCTCCGTGCCTTCGCGTATCGCGTCGAAGGACTCACCTCCAACACCACCGGCGAGCAACCCGAAACCCACGACGATGACCACGACCCCAGCTTGCGTCATCGCTGCGTACCACAGCGCGGCCTCGCCGACTTGCTTCCCGGCACGGTAGTTGGCCAGCACCAGCATCAGCGATGCCAGCGCCATCAACTCCCACGCAGCCAAGAACGTCGTGACGTTGGCAGCTGCCGGGACCAGCAGCATCGACGCGACAAACACCGGGAGCATGGTCTGAGCGGTGCGTGACTGCGCCCCGCATCCCGGCGGAAATACCTCCTGGTGTTCGTGATGGCCACCTGGGCCGGTGTATCCGGTGCTGTACACCCCGACTGCGGCAGCGACCGCGCCGATCAGCAGCATGAACAAACCCGAGAGAGGATCGACCTGCAGTTCGATCCCGTCGAACTGGAGCACTTGATGGACGGTCAGCGAAAAGCGCTGACTCACAACGAGAGCGGCGCAACCCGCCAGCACGCCACCGATACCGGAAACTGTGGTCAACAGGCCGACCAGAATGCGACGCACACGAGCAGGCAAGATCACAGCTGCTCCGACCGCCAACGACGCTGAGATGTAAATCATCGACATCCCGACCGCCACCGAGCTCATCGGCCGGACACTCGCCGGAGCGCTGCCACTATGGCATCGGGAGACGGTGGGCATCCTGGAATGTCGAAATCGACGGGGATGACATCTCGAACCGCCCCGATCACACCGAACCCACCCTTGAACACCCCACAGTTCAACGCGCATTCACCTAGAGCAACAACGCGTTTGGGATGAGGCATGGCATCGTACGTAACACGCAATGGGTCAGCCATATTGCGTGTGACCGGTCCTGTCACGAGGAGAATGTCCGCGTGACGCGGGGACGCCACCAATCGAATGCCATAGCGTTCGATGTCGTACACCGGTCCGAATGCTGAGGCGATCTCGATCTCGCACCCGTTGCACGAGCCGGCGTCGACGTGGCGAACCTGAATCGACCCGGTAGTCGACAAGAACGGTGTCATGGTGCCGTGCTCACCCGAGTCCCGGTGGATGGTCGTATCCGGCTCGGGCTCTGCGATCCGGCCGATTCTGCGGATCTGGCGAACGATGCTCTGTCTGCGCTTTGGCGAAGCGCCGCCCACGGCACTCATGATGCGGGCACCCAACATTCCCCGGCCTGGCTCTGGGGCTGGCACGCCGATCCGCCCATCCTCAGTGCGTAGATCGACAAGGGTTTACCTGGATCGGGTGGCCCTGATGCGGCGATGTCGCCATGGATCGCTCCTCCACGCTGCAGGGGTGGATTGCGCACCCCTGACCCGCGCGCAATCCATCGCTATATTAGCAGTTGCGTAATTTGTTAACTATTCCGCGGGTATGGCATCGAGCGCGGGGAGGGGCGAGTCCAGAATCATCTGCGTAAGACTCCGACCTCTGCGCCGGCAGTCGAGTGAGTTGCGGACCTGTCCGCGATCGACTGAATGACCACCCTGCGTCCAAACCCTCGCCGTTGGCTCCAGCGCCTCGAACTCCGGATGTTGCGCGTAGGGGACGTTAGGCCCTAGACCCCGGAATCCGCACAACGGAGCCTTGGCCTATGACCGAAACGACTCCGGAAAAGACGCCGGACATCAAGTCCACCCAACTCCAGGAGCTATCGACCGCGGTGCTCCGCGAGACCGTTCCCATGAACGAGCTGACGGAGTTCTTCGGCCGCGCCTTCGGTGCGGTGATGAGCGCGGCTGAGCAACAGCACGTCCCACTGGCCGGGCCACCGTTTGCGTTGTACCGGGGAATGCCCACCGACGTCATCGATGTCGAAGCTGGTTTTCCGGTAGCAGAACCCTTTTCCGGCGGTGTCGATGGCGGGGTGACCGGAGGATCGCTTCCGGCCGGCCAGGCCTTCGAAGCCATGCACGTCGGTCCCTACGACACTCTCGCCGAGACCTACGAGGCGATCATGGGGAAGATGCAGGCCGAGGGGGTGACGCCGGGGAGCTCGATGTGGGAGTACTACCTCAGCGACCCTGCCGCCGAGCCTGACCCGGCGATGTGGAAGACGCTCGTCGTTTGGCCGGTCGGCTGAGCGGACGGCCGCCCGCATCGGCTGCTTCACACTGAGGCAAAGCGGTAGGTGGCTGATTGCGCTGGCCTGCGGTTGTGGTGCCCTCGGTGAGACTCGAACTCACACTGGACGGGTTTTGAATCCGTTTCCTCTGCCAATTGGGATACGAGGGCTGGCTGTGTCGTGCGGTTCACTACTTTAGAAGATGCGCTGAACGCCCTGTGCACCGGTACCCTTCAATTGCTTGACGGCCCGGTGGGCGCCTGCGTGAGCCCGATGGGCCTGCGCTTGACGCTCCAGCCGGTCGATGACTTCGTCAAAGGAGACTGGTACTCATGGATGCTCCTGTTGCGCAGGAGGGCGGCAAACCCGCTCTTCGTGTCGTGGTGGCCGAGGACGAATCGCTGATCCGCCTGGATCTGGTGGAGATGCTGCGAGAAGAGGGCTACGAGGTAGTGGGGGAGGCCGCGGACGGACAGCGGGCGGTGGACCTCGCTGTCGAACTTCGCCCCGACCTGGTCATCATGGACGTGAAGATGCCCATACGCGACGGGATCGACGCGGCCTCGGAGATAGCGGAGAAGCGCATCGCTCCGGTGGTCATTCTCACGGCCTTCAGTCAGCGAGAGCTCGTGGAGAGGGCACGAGACGCCGGAGCCATGGCATATCTGGTCAAGCCGTTCTCCAAAGCCGATTTGATGCCTGCCGTCGAACTCGCAGCAAGCCGGTACACGGAGATCTCGGCGCTCGAACACGAGATCGCCGATCTCCAGGAGCGCCTCGAAACCCGCAAACTCATCGAACGCGCCAAGGGTCGGTTGATGGAGTCGCAGTCCCTCTCGGAGCCGCAGGCGTTCAAATGGATTCAGCGCGCCGCGATGGATCGCCGCACGACGATGAAAGCTGTCGCCGAGGTGATCATGGAGACGCTCGGAAATCCTGCCGAGACGTGATTTTTTCGGCTGCTCGGCTCGGTCACGCTACGGGCGCGTAAATCTTCGGCCCGTCAGGTCACAGTCAGGTCACGAGCCGTCTTCTCAGCAATCGCAAATCGGTTCGGGGAGCTAGCGTCTGATCCACGCGTGGGGCGCACTGTTCATGTGCGTGTCATAGAAGAGCGATCAAGGAGACACTAGATGGCAAAACGGACCTATGTCCGCACGGCTGCGGTGCTCAGTGCCGCATCCCTGGCACTGTTCGGCTGTTCCTCGGGCGACGATTCGGACACCGATGACACGGCTGCCGGTGGGAGTAGCGAAACGTCGGCGGCGGAGGAGGCTGTCTCCACCGACTGCGAGCCCGAGCAGGCCACAGCAGGTGACACACCCGACACCAGTCCTCTCGTGGTCGGCACGTTGTTGCCGAACACCGGCAGCCTTGCGTTCCTCGGCCCGCCCGAGGTCGCCGGGGTGCAGCTCGCCATCAACGACATCAACGAGGCCGGTGGCGTACTCAGTCAGCCCGTGACGTTGATCCCCGGAGACTCGGGCGACACCACCACCGACACCGCCAACACCACCGTCGATCGCCTCCTCGCGGGCGGTGCCGACGTGATCGTCGGGGCGGCGTCCTCGGCTGTGTCACTGCAGGTCATCGACAAGATCACCAGCGCGGGCGTCGTGCAGATCTCGCCGGCCAACACCTCGGACCAGTTCGTCTGCTACGCAGACCGTGGCCAGTACTTCCGCACCGCACCCACCGACGTACTGCAGGCGCAGGCGCTGGCTCAGCTGATCGCCGAGGACGGCGCGCAGCGTGTGTCGATCCTGGCTCTCAACGATCCGTACGGCACCGGCTTGGCGAGCAACACGGTCGAGAACCTCGAAGCAGCCGGAATCCCGTCGGATCAGCTGCAGACCATCATCTACGACCCCAACGCGCAGTCGTACAACGCCGAGATCGACGATGTGAACAACTTCGCGCCGGATGCCATAGCTATCATCGGTTTCGATGAATCGGCTCGCATCATCACTCGTATGCACGAGCTCGGAATCGGTCCGTCCGACGGCATGCTCGTCTACGGCGTGGACGGCAACATGGGTAATGCCCTCGGCGAGTCGGTCGCAGCCGGATTGCTCGACACAATGCGTGGCACAACACCGTTGACCGACGTGGGAACGGAGTTCCAGGACCGACTCAAGACCGTCGATCCCGCTCTCTTGGACTTCAACTACGCGGGTGAGTCGTACGACGCAGTGGTGATCCCGGCTCTTGCGGCCGTCCAGGCCGGATCGACAGCAGGCGTGGACATCGCGGCCAACATCAACAGCGTCACCAAGGACGGGGAGAAGTGCACGACGTTCGCCGAGTGCCTACCGCTCCTCGAAGCCGGCACCGACATCGACTACGACGGTGTCACCGGCGAGCTCAACTTCAGTGACGCAGGCGAACCGGCGACAGGTTCGTACGGCAACCTGGTCTTCGGACCGGACAACACACTGACGACGGAAGATTACATCGTCGTCGGCGAGTGAGTCGCCGTCAGCTGAACTCAGTTGACGCCGAACAACCAAGACCAGAGCCCCGGTCCGAAAGGACCGGGGCTCTGTCGTTGTGTTGGAACAGGTTGCGGCAGGTGGCCGACCGTTACTTCTTTTCTTTGCTTCCTGCAAGTGTTCCGAGGTAGAGCTCGATGACCTTCGGGTCGTTCATCAGGTTCGGTCCCGTATCGGTGTAGGCGTTGCGGCCCTGATCCAGAACGTATCCGCGATCGCAGATCTGCAGGCAGCGACGCGCATTCTGTTCCACCATGATGATGGAGACGCCTGCTGCGTTGATCTTCTTGCAGCGGATGAACACTTCGTCCTGGAACATCGGCGACAGTCCAGCAGACGGCTCGTCGAGGAGCAGCACCGACGGCTCCATCATCAGAGCGCGACCCATAGCGACCATCTGGCGCTCACCGCCGGAGAGCGCTCCTGCCTTGACCTTTCGGCGTTCGCTCAGGAGTGGAAACAGCTCGCTGACGAACTCGAACCTTTCGGTGAATTTCTTCGGGCGGAGATAGATGCCCATTTCGAGGTTTTCCTCGATCGTCAGCGAGGGAAACACGTTCTGCGTCTGGGGAACATAACCCACACCCTTGGTGACGAGGACGTGCGCCTCGGCCGAGGTGATGTTGTCGCCGCGCAGCTTCACAGTTCCTTCTCTGACCGGGATGAGACCGAACAGAGTCTTGAGCAGAGTCGACTTGCCTGCACCGTTGGGGCCGATGATGCCAACGATCTCGCCGTCACGCAGAAAGAAATTGCACGATTCGAGGATGTTCACCCCGGGTATGTATCCCGCAACGATATTGTCCGCCCGTAACAGTGCGCCCTCGGCGAGACGTGCGTGTTCGGCGGGGGTGGCGGCGAACTCGGCCGGTGTCAGCTTTTCGGTACTCGGTTCGCTCATTGTTCGTTCTCTTCCTTGGCGTGCTTGCCCGTAGCCGGTGCGTCGACGTTGGGACTGACGAACTCGGGTTCGGAGAGACTGCCCCCGGCCTTGATCTGCTCGACTTCGGCTTGTTCGATCGCTTCGGCGAGTTCGGCGGTGGCACCCACCGGATTTCCGTCGGCGTCGAACTCGAGTGCCTGGTCGTGATGGCTGCCCAGATAGGCATCCACCACCGCGCCGTTGTTGGACAGTTCTTCCGGTGTCGACTCGGCGATGACGCTGCCCTGCGCCATGACGACCACCCAGTCGCTGATGTCCCGGATGACATCCATGTCATGTTCGACGAACACCACTGTCATGCCGTCGTCGCGCAAGGACTTGATGTGTCCGAGAAGGCTCTGGGTGAGCGCTGGGTTGACGCCGGCCATCGGCTCGTCGAGCATCACGACCGAGGGGTCCGTCATCAAGGCGCGGGCCATTTCCAACAGCTTGCGTTGACCACCTGACAACGAGCCTGCGAGATCGTCGGCCTTGGCGTCGAGTTTGAATCGTGCGAGGAGTTCGTTGGCTCGTTCGGTGATTTGCCTTTCCTGCGCCTTCCAGGTCCACGGCATGAAGGTGTTGAGGATGCGTTCGCCGCGCTGTCCGGTCGCACCGAGCCTGACGTTGTCCAGCACGGTCAGTTTCGACAGTGCCTTGGTCAGCTGAAACGTACGAACGACGCCCTTGCGTGCGACCTGATGCGGATGCATCTTGCCCAATGACTGGCCGTCCATCGACCAGGTGCCGGTGTCGGGTCGATCGAATCCGGTGAGCAGGTTGAACAACGTTGTCTTTCCTGCGCCGTTGGGTCCGATCAGTCCGGTGATGCAGCCGCGTTGGATCTCGAGGTGCGCGACGTCCACCGCTTTGAGTCCGCCGAACGTCCGTGAGATGCCATCCACGACGAGCGTGGGGTCGGGCTTGGCGGAACCGGGCTCGTTGGCAACGCCAGCGAACAGGGCTGCGCGCTGATCAGCTGAAAGCGCCTGCGCAGCTCGGGATTCCAGCGTGCTGGGGTTCCTGCTCGGCGATGAGTTCCCGTTAGGCATTGAGTTGAACCTCTCGTTTGTTCCCGAGAATGCCCTGAGGTCTGAACACCATCAGTACAGCGATCAGGATGCCCAGGAGGACGAAACGACTTGCGCCCACCTGCTGCTCTGTGAGATCGAGGAGTGGGTCGGGTCCGGAAATCGCCTGCCGCATGATCGCGTCGGGAATGGAGAGCAGGAACCAGAACAGCATGGCGCCCACCACCGGACCGAAAACGGTTGCGGCGCCGCCGAGAATCAGGGCGCCGAAGGCGAAGAACGTCTGCGCTGTCGAGTAGAAATCTGGGTTGATGGACTTGGTCTGCAGTGCGTTGAACACCCCGCCCATGCCACCGATGACACCACCGAGCACCAGGGCCTGCATCTTGTAGACGAAGACGTTCTTTCCGAGCGAACGGGCAGCGTCCTCGTCCTCACGAACCGCCTTGAGGACGCGCCCCCATGGGCTGTGCGTCAACAGGTAGACGACACCACACAGCAGCAGTACCAGCGACCAGCCGACGACCATCGCCCAAAGGTCGTCGCCATAGAACTTGACCCCGACGAAGTCGTACTGCTTGCTCGAGTCGAAGGGGCTCAACGAGGTGAACGGGTCCGCGAAACCGAACAGGCCGTTGGTCGAGGCGGTCACGGAGTCACTTGCGGTCGATCGGAAGACCAGGCGCAGTATCTCCGACGCCGCGATAGTGACGATGGCGAGATAGTCCGCACGCAGGCGCAGAGTGGGTATGCCGAGGACGAGTGCCAACAGCCCGGCGGCCCCGAGGCCGACCAGGATGCCCAGCCACAGTGGCTGCTGATAGGTGACCGTCATGATGCCGACGCCATAGCCGCCGAGCAACGCAAATCCGATCTGGCCGAAGTTCAGCAGACCGGCGTAGCCGAAGTGCAGGTTCAACCCGATGGCGAGGAGAGCGTAGAAGATCGCGGACGGGCCCACGAGCTGAGCGAGAGATACTTGGAGCGCTCCGAGAATATCCATGAGGTCACCCGATCCTTTGCCGCGAGCCGAGTATGCCCTGCGGTCTGACGACGAGGATGAGAATCAAGACGAGCAGTCCTCCGATGTATTTGAGGTCGGGGTTGATGATCATCGTCGACCACTGCACGAGAAGTCCGACGATGACGCAGCCGAGGAAGGCCCCGTAGGCGGTTCCCAGACCACCCAGCGTGATGCCCGCGAACATGAGCAACAGCAACTTGAAGCCCATTTCCCACTGGACGCGGCCGGACAGCTCGGACAGACCGAACAGCACGCCGCCGAGGGCCGCGAGTCCGCCGCCGAGGCACCAGACGAAGGTCACGACGCGCTCGACGTTGATACCAGAGGAGGCGGCGAGGTCTCGGTTGTCGGCGACTGCCCGCATCGCTTTGCCGATTCGCGTCTTCTGCAGCATCAGCGCGACGGCGACGAGGACGACGACGCTGATGATGATGCACGCGAGGTTGACGTTGGTGATCGCGAAAGGCCCCCACTCGTTCTGCGTCTGCGCCTGGTAGTCGGCGAACGGTTCGGCGCGGTCGGAGAAGAAGATGAGGATGAGATATCGCAGCGCGATGGCGAGGCCGATGGAGACTACGAGCTGCGCTATGAGCCCGGTCCTGCGTTTTCGGAGTGGTCTCCAGATGGCTGCGTTGTTGAGCCATCCGATGGCGACGCCGACGATGATCGCGAGAATTGTTGCCGGGATCAGCTGGATTCCCATGCTCACGTTGAACACCCAGGCGGCAACTGCGCCGAGTGTGACGAGCTCACCGTGGGCGAAGTTGGTCAACCCCGTCGTGCCGAAGATCAGGCTGAGTCCGACCGCAGCGAGAGCGATGACGAGACCGAATCTGATGCCGTCCACCGTGGTTCGAAGGAACTTCTCGTAGAACGGTAGTTCCGTGGCGCTGCGCGCCTCACCGAAGGAGAAGATGACGACGGTATTGGCGCGGCCCTCGACGACGTCGCGTTGCACCGCATCCTGGACGCTGACACCGTCGGGAAGTGTTTCGGGGTCGACCTCGAATGTGTAGGACCCCGGGGAGAGCTCGAGAGTCCAACGGCCACCTGCCTCCGAGGTTGTCCGGGCGACCTCTTCGCCGGACTCGTCGAGGGCGAGAACATCGACGCCCGCCAACCGTTCACCGCCGTTGTTGAGGCTGCCGCTGACGGATTCGGCGTCGGCAGGCGGAGCCTCCGACGTGGTTGCAGACGGGGGAGTAGGGGTCGGTTCCTGCGCGAGGGCGGTCCCGCCGAACGCGACCGCTGCGATGGAACCGAGGATCGCGATGAGGAGGATCTGTCTGAGAAAGCGAAGTGGTATTCGGCTGCTGGACCGAATTCGATCTTTTCTTCGGGTCCATCCAACTATTGGAGCCACGCACGTCCTCCGGACGGTTGTCGGGCCGACCCCACGGCGGGTCCGGCTGCTAGCAATTGTCGGACTCTAACCTCTGTAAGCGCACGAAATCGGCGTCTCGAATTTCCGGTGAGTTTCATTTGTGTTTCGAACCGCTCGCGCGGCAGTCGGCCGGGGCCACCGCATCCGCCCACAGCTTGTCGGACCCGCTACATAGACTGGGTAACCGTGAGCCCAGTAATCGACGCCAGCGCTGCACCCGCACCCTCGACCGACACATCCGCCGGCGGTCAGCAGCCGACACTGCTGCTGATCGACGGCCACTCGATTGCCTTCCGTGCGTTCTTCGCGCTCCCGGTGGACAACTTCAAGACCACCAGTGGGCAGTCGACCAACGCGGTCTACGGGTTCACATCGATGCTGATCAACTTGCTGCGGGACGAGAAGCCGACGCACATCGCGGCCGCGTTCGACGTCTCGCGCCAGACCTTTCGGGCAGAAAGATTCCCCGACTACAAGGCGAATCGGAGCAAGACGCCGGACGAGTTCGCTGGGCAGGTGGACATCACCAAGGATGTGCTCGGGGCCATGGGTATTCCGGTCATGGCCGAACCCGGATTCGAGGCGGACGACATCATCGCCACCCTCACCACGCAGGCCGAGGCGCTCGGCTATCGCGTACTGGTCGTCACCGGGGACCGGGACTCGCTGCAATTGGTGACCGAGAACGTCACGGTTCTGTACCCGAAGAAGGGCGTGTCCGAGCTGACCCGGTTCACCCCGGGTGAGGTCGAAGCAAAGTATGGCCTGTCGCCGTCGCAGTATCCGGATTTCGCCGCTCTTCGCGGCGACCCCAGCGACAATCTGCCCGGCGTCCCCGGTGTGGGTGAGAAGACGGCTACCAAGTGGATCGTGCAGTACGGGTCGCTCGAGGAGCTCGTCACCAACGTGGACAAGGTGAAGGGCAAAGTTGGCGACGCTCTGCGTGCCAACCTGTCCAGCGTGGTGCTCAACCGCGAGCTCACCGAGATGGTTCGCGATGTCCCGCTTCCCTATACGCCCGATCAGCTCGAGTTGGCACCGTGGGACCGGGAGAAAATTCACGGTCTGTTCGACGACCTCGAGTTTCGCGTCCTTCGCGATCGGCTGTTCGACACGCTGTCATCGGTGGAACCCGAAGCCGAAGGCGGTTTCGAGGTCAAGGGTGGAGCGATCCCAGTCGGCGAATTGGCGGACTGGTTGTCCGCGCATGCTGCGAGCGGTCTGCGTCACGGATTGTCGGTCGTCGGTCCGCGGCGGCCGTTCGACAGTGACGCCGTGTCCATCGCGATCGCCGCTGCCGACGGCGAGGGCGGTTTCGTCACCACCAGCGAGCTCGACGAATCGGACGAACGGGCGTTGACCGCATGGCTGGCCGACGCCTCGCAGCCGAAGGCGCTCCACGAAGCCAAGTGGGCAATCCACGCGTTGCGGGGGCGGGGGTGGACGCTGGGCGGTCTGACGAGCGACACAGCCCTGGCCGCGTATCTGGTCCGTCCGGGCCAGCGCAGCTTCAATCTCGACGATCTGTCTCTGCGGTACCTCAAACGTGAGTTGCGGGCAGAGGACTCCGCCGAGGGGCAGATGTCGCTGCTCGATACCGAGGACGTGGCGGGCGCGGCGGTAGCCGAAGGCGAAATCCTGCGTGCCCAGGCCGTGCTCGACCTCGCTACTGCTCTGGACGAGGAACTCGAGAGCATCGAGTCGACATCGCTGCTGGCCGACATGGAGCTGCCGCTGCTCTCGGTGCTCGCCGATCTGGAAGCGACCGGCATCGCGATCGACCTCGACCACCTCGGCGAACTGCAGAGTACGTTTGCCGGGCAGGTGAGCGAGGCCGCGAATGCTGCGTACGAGGTCATCGGCAAGCAGATCAATCTCGGATCACCGAAGCAGCTGCAGGCGGTGCTGTTCGACGAGCTGGAGATGCCGAAGACCAAGAAGACGAAGACCGGATACACCACTGACGCCGACGCGTTGCAGGGGCTGTTCGAAAAGACACAACACCCTTTCCTGAAGTTCCTTCTCGATCATCGTGACGCGACACGCATGAAGGTGACTGTCGACGGCTTGCTCAAATCGGTTTCCGACGACGGCCGCATCCATACGACGTTCAATCAGACCGTCGCGGCCACCGGACGGCTGTCTTCGACCGATCCCAACCTGCAGAACATCCCGGTCCGAAACGAAGCCGGCCGCCACATTCGTGACGGCTTCGTCGTCGGTGAGGGCTATGACATGCTGCTCACCGCCGACTACAGCCAGATCGAGATGCGCATCATGGCTCACCTGTCGGGCGACGAAGGGCTGATCGAAGCGTTCAACACCGGCGAGGACCTGCACAGTTTCGTCGGCGCACGCGCTTTCGGAGTACCGATCGACGAGGTCACTCCCGAGCTGCGTCGGCGCGTCAAGGCAATGTCCTATGGCCTCGCCTATGGTCTCAGCGCATTCGGACTGGCAGCGCAGCTGAAGATCTCAACCGACGAGGCCAAAGAGCAGATGGAAGCGTACTTTTCCCGGTTCGGTGGAGTGCGCGACTACCTTCGCAAAGCCGTCGAGGAGTCCAGAAAGGTCGGCTACACCTCCACCCTGTACGGCCGGCGGAGGTATCTGCCCGATCTCAACAGCGACAACCGTCAGCGACGCGAGGTTGCCGAGCGGGCGGCGCTGAACGCACCGATCCAAGGAACTGCCGCCGACATCATCAAGGTCGCGATGATCGACGTGCACAAGTCACTGCGGGAATCCGGTTTGACCTCGCGCATGCTGCTGCAAGTTCACGACGAGCTGGTTCTCGAAGTTGTCGAGTCCGAACGCGAGGAGGTCGAGGCCCTGGTGCGCGAGAAGATGTCGTCGGCGATCGACCTGTCGGTTCCCCTCGAAGTGTCTGTCGGAACGGGTGCGAGCTGGGATC
Organism: Rhodococcus sp. I2R; assembly: GCF_020889545.1. Taxonomy (NCBI): domain Bacteria; kingdom Bacillati; phylum Actinomycetota; class Actinomycetes; order Mycobacteriales; family Nocardiaceae; genus Rhodococcus; species Rhodococcus sp. I2R. Next base: position 47,702 of record NZ_JAHUTG010000006.1, on the reverse strand, counting down.
GGGCCGCTCACTGACCAGCCAGAGGCGACAGTCCTGATTCGACTCTGATGCAAGGAGAAGGGGCCGACCGCACAAATGTGGTCGGCCCCTTCTGTTCGTACTGGTAGCGGTGTTACTCGGAGCTGTTGTCGGGGGTCTGCTCGGCGAGCTGCTTGCGGACCTCGTCCATATCGAGCGCCTTGATCTGTCCGACCAGGTCTTCCAGAGCCGCAGCGGGAAGTGCGCCTGGCTGAGCGAATACCAGCACGCCTTCGCGGAAGGCCATGATCGTGGGAATCGACTTGATGTTGGCAGCTGCGGCCAGTCCCTGCTCGGCTTCGGTGTCCACCTTGGCGTGCACCACATCAGGATGCGACTCGGAAGACTTCTCGAAGGTGGGCGCGAATTGCTTGCACGGCCCGCACCAGGACGCCCAGAAGTCGACGAGTACTACGTCGTTGCCGCCGACGATCTCGTCGAAGTTCTGCTGAGTCAATGTCTGTGTTGCCACGCCTGCCCTTTCGTCGATTCTTCTCTTGTTCTCGTGTTACTTCAACGCACCACCGTGCCGGAATCATCCCGATCAAGCAGGCTGTGGAACCGAGCGGAAGGTGCGGCGGTAGGAGTTCGGGGTTGTGCAACGAACCCGAACGAAGTGTTGACGCATCACGGCTGCGTTGCCGAAACCGACGCGTTCGGCGATGACGTCCATCGACAGGTCCGAGTTCTCGAGCAGCTGTTGGGCAGCGAGAACGCGCTGGTCGTTGAGCCATCGCGCAGGCGTCGTTCCGGTCTCTGCCGCGAACCTTCGGGCGAATGTGCGTGCAGACATGTTCACTCGTGCCGATAGCACTCGAACCGACAGATCGGCGTCGAGGTGTTCGGTCATCCAGTCGAGCAGAGGGGCCAGCGTTTCCACTTCGGTCGCCGGTAGGGGCGCCGTCACGAACTGGGCCTGGCCGCCGTCGCGGTGGGGCGGAACTACCATCCGGCGGGCTATCCCGTTGGCGACGGTACTGCCCTGCTCCTTGCGCACGATGTGCAGGCACAAGTCGATTCCCGCGGCAGTCCCCGCACTGGTCAACACATTTCCGTCGTCGACATAGAGCACGTTCCGATCGACTTCGGCGAGCGGATACTCCGCGGCGAGTCGCGCGGAGTGGCGCCAGTGAGTGGTGCAGCGGCGTCCGTCGAGCAGGCCTGCTTTGCCCAGGAGAAACGCGCCGTTGCACAAGCTCGCCACTCGGGCTCCTCGTGTCACAGCTGCGCGCAGCTTGTCCAACAATGGCTCGATCGATGCGTCGTAGTCGTTGCTGCACACGTAGCTTCCGTCGACCGAGGCGTGGGTGCCACCTGCCGGGATGATGATGAGATCGGCCTCGTCGAGCTGGGCCAGGTCGTACGGCACATCGATGGTGAAACCGAACCGCGATCTGATGGGTTCGGCGACGCCGGCGATCAGCGAGAAATCGTAGGTGGGCAGGCCCTCGTCGGATCGGTCGAAGCCGAAGACCTCGCATGCGACTCCGAGTTCGAACTGCTCGGTCAGTGGCAGGAGTGGCACGACTACTCGTTTCAGCACGAGAACAAGTATGGCAGAAAAACGAGGAACTGTGTCATATCTGCCACTGGTAGCGCGTAGCTGCTGGTTAGAAGCTTTCCCTATGACAATCGCACTTCTGATCCTGGCCTTTCTCGCGCCCATGTACTTGGCAATCGCTCTCGGATACGCACCCGACACGCACGCGGAGGTGACCCAGTTCGGCGACTACCGATTCTGATGCCTGCCCTCGCCTACGAGCCACTCGATTTTCCGTTCGCCGTCCCATCTCCGAAGCCCCGAGGTGGTTCCGTCGAGATCGACAGGCGTGGAGTCGAGGCATCGGATGGCGTCGAACAACTCGGTGTGAGTGAGCCTGCGCGCGATCGTGACGTGTGGGGTCCATCGCCCAGGTCTCGTGTGTGAGCGATAACCGTGGGCATCTTGCGCGAGTTCCGACACCCTCGAATGCAGCTCGAGCAGACTTTCCGACACGACCACCGATCGAGCCAGCGTCACGGACCGGCCGCGGAACACGATCAATGCACCCAGGCGGACCGGGAATGCGCTCTCGATCGTTTCGCTCTCGAGGCGAGCATCGAGTCGGTCGAACTCCTCGGCCACGGACAGTGTGATGTGCGGCCGGTTCGACGAACCGGTGTGCCGACCCTGACTCGGAAGATCGGCATCGAGCAGCATCTGCCACTCCCGCCTGACGGACTCGTCGAGCGCGTCGTCGAGTATCAATTCCAGCGACTGGACCATAGTGAGTCATGATGGCTGATGTGGCTGACGGGAAAGCAAAGACGGTACGGATCGGCTCGATGGTCGGCGACGGCATCGGACACGAGATCGTTCCCGCGACCATGCGGGTGGTGGACGCTGCTGTCCAGGCGACGCACGGGCCGCATGTCGACTGGGTGATGCTGCCGCTCGGTAGAGATGCCATCGAATCGCACGGCTCGCCGATTCCTGCCTCGACGCTGGCGGAGTTGGACACGCTGAACGGATGGGTGCTGGGACCCCACGACAGTGCGTCGTACCCGGAGGAGTTCCGTCAGCAGCTGACTCCGGGTGGGACGGTGCGCAAGACCTTCGGGTTGTTCGCGAACATCCGCCCGGCGGCGGCGCTTCCCGGCGTGCGCGCGGTATCCCCGAACATGGATCTCGTCGTCGTGCGCGAGAACACCGAGGGCTTCTATGCCGATCGGAACATGTTCGTCGGGAGTGGGGAGTTCATGCCTACGCCCGACGTAGCACTCGCGGTAGGTGTGTTCACTCGGGACGCATGCGAGCGGATCGCCCGCCGAGCGTTTGCACTCGCGCAGGGCAGGCGTAAGCACGTCACCATCGTGCACAAGACCAATGTGCTCGCCCTGACGACGGGGTTGTTCCGGGACGCATGCCGCTCGGTCGCCGAGGACTTTCCCGATGTCCATGTCGACGAGGAGCACATCGACGCATTGACGGCGCACCTCGTGCGCCGCGGCAGCGACTTCGACGTGATCGTTGCCGAGAACATGTTCGGCGACATCCTGTCCGACCTCGCCGGGGAACTGTCCGGATCCCTCGGGATGGCTCCATCGCTCAACGCCTCGGAGACAAAGGCGATGGCGCAGGCCGCCCACGGTTCCGCTCCGGACATCGCCGGACGCAACAGGGCCAATCCCACAGCCTTGATCCTGTCCTCGGCGATGCTGCTGGACTGGCTGGCCGAACACGACGGAGATGTACGGCTGACGGCCGCGGCCACCCGAATCAGATCGGCCGTGCGGGGGACGCTGGAGTCGGGGGTAGCCACGGCGGACGTGGGAGGTCTGGCATCGACGGCCGAGTTCACCGAAGCGGTGATCGCGCGAACCCTACGTCGATGACCGCTAGGTGAGTGGCTTGACGCAGCAGAAGATGGCAGTGCCAGGGAACAACTGTCCGCGCAGCGGACTCCACTGACCCCATTCGCGATCGAGCCACTCCGGCCAATCGGGCTCGACGATGTCTCGAAGCTCGAGTCCCGCCGCCACGATCTCGCGAACGCGGTCTCCGATCGTTCGATGATGTTCGACATAGATCGGTGTGCCCTCGGCATCGAACTCGACGTACGGGGTGCGGTCGAAGTACGGAATGGCCGCCGTCAATCCGACCGGTCCCGGATCGTCCGGAAATATCCACCGCATCGGGTGGTTGACGGCAAACACCCATCTGCCTCCGGGGCGCAGCACGCGCGCTACCTCGGCCATCACGTTCGCCGAGTCCGCGACGAACGGGACCGCGCCGAAGGCCGAGCAGGCGATATCGAAGCTCGCATCGGCGAAGGGTAGCGACTCCGCGCTGGCCTGGATCAATGGAGTTCGGTGAGTGTCGGAACGCATGGCGTCACGACCCTTCCCGAGCATGCCTGCCGAGATGTCGAGCCCCACCGCTCGCGCGCCACGCGATGTCAGCCAGCGAGCGCACGGCGCGGAACCGCACCCGACCTCGAGGACATCGGCGTGCCGAGTGTCGCCGAGCAGGCCGACGTCTCCTTCGTGCAGCCCCTCGGGGCACCAGATGAACTCACCGTCGGTGCTGCCGACGCCGAGAAACTCTCCGTGCGTGCGGTGATACTCGTCCGCATCGGCATCCCACCACGTCCGACTGGCTCGATCGCTGGCTCGCGAATCGACCTTTTTGCGGCCTGGTATTACGGAAGGGGAAGGTGTCTCGGGCGAGGGCGAGCTGTCGGTCACCTGGATCACGGTAGTCGGCCGCATCGACCACCCCACCGTGTTTGCCCAGCTGTGACGCGATCGCGTACCCTGTTGATCGCGAGTGTGTTCATGCTGCGCGCGACCGCCGTGGCGGGAACACATTTGTTCTTCATCCGTTCTGCAGTTTCGAACCGTTCACGGTCCGAAACCGTCGAGAACACCGTTCTACAGTCCGACCGAACATCCATCAACCGATACCCAACCCGTCCGGAGCAACTCAACACATGCCCTCAACCACAACCTCACCGCAGGTGGCCGTAAACGATATCGGCTCCGCAGAGGATTTTCTCGCAGCCATCGACGCAACGATCAAGTACTTCAACGATGGTGACATCGTCGAAGGCACCATCGTCAAGGTCGATCGTGACGAGGTTCTACTCGACATCGGTTACAAGACCGAAGGCGTCATCCCTTCCCGCGAGCTCTCCATCAAGCACGACGTCGACCCCAATGAGGTCGTCTCCGTGGGAGATGAGATCGAAGCACTCGTCCTCACCAAGGAGGACAAGGAAGGCCGCCTGATCCTGTCCAAGAAGCGCGCTCAGTACGAGCGCGCCTGGGGCACGATCGAGGAGCTCAAGGAGAAGGACGAGGCCGTCAAGGGCACCGTCATCGAGGTCGTCAAGGGTGGACTCATCCTGGACATCGGTCTCCGTGGCTTCCTCCCCGCTTCGCTCGTCGAGATGCGTCGCGTCCGCGATCTCCAGCCGTACGTCGGCAAGGAGATCGAGGCGAAGATCATCGAGCTCGACAAGAACCGCAACAACGTGGTCCTTTCGCGTCGCGCGTGGCTCGAGCAGACTCAGTCCGAGGTTCGCAGCGAGTTCCTGCACCAGCTCCAGAAGGGCCAGGTCCGCAAGGGCGTCGTGTCCTCCATCGTCAACTTCGGTGCCTTCGTGGACCTCGGTGGCGTCGACGGACTCGTGCACGTCTCCGAGCTGTCCTGGAAGCACATCGATCACCCGTCCGAGGTTGTCGAGGTCGGCACCGAGGTCACCGTCGAGGTTCTCGACGTCGACCTGGACCGCGAGCGCGTTTCTCTCTCGCTCAAGGCGACGCAGGAAGATCCGTGGCGTCAGTTCGCACGGACTCACGCGATCGGCCAGATCGTGCCCGGCAAGGTCACCAAGCTCGTTCCGTTCGGCGCCTTCGTGCGCGTCGAAGAGGGCATCGAGGGCCTCGTGCACATCTCCGAGTTGGCCGAGCGCCACGTGGAGGTTCCGGACCAGGTCGTGGGTGTCGGCGACGACGCACTCGTCAAGGTCATCGACATCGATCTCGAGCGTCGTCGGATCTCGCTGAGCCTCAAGCAGGCCAACGAGGACTACGCAGAAGAGTTCGATCCGTCCAAGTACGGAATGGCCGACTCGTACGACGAGGGTGGCAACTACATCTTCCCCGAGGGCTTCGACTCCGAGACCAACGAATGGCTCGAAGGCTACGAGAAGCAGCGTGAAGAGTGGGAAGGACGCTACGCCGAGGCAGAGCGTCGCCACAAGATGCACACCGCTCAGATGGAGAAGACAGCCAAGGACGAAGCTGCCGAGGCTGCCAACACCAACTACTCCTCGGAGTCGGGTCAGGCATCCCCCGAAGCAGAAGAGGGCGACGCTCCCGCAGCGTCGGCTCCCGCGTCGACCGGCGGATCACTGGCCAGCGATGCTCAGCTCGCTGCGCTGCGTGAGAAGCTGTCGGGCAACGCCTGATAGAAGCAACGCCTGATAGAAGATGTCCACCCGTAAGGGTGTGATCTCGAGGCCCCGGCTCCCTACGTGGAGTCGGGGCCTTCTTCTTTTCACGAGAAGCCGTGCGGGAGAGTTACCTCGACCGGAGACTCGGCAGATACAAGAATGGACCCGATCCGTGAGGATTCGGGTCCATTGTCGCAAAACGACGTGTCGGTTCAACCTGCGACGGCGGGACTCCATTGAGCAACGGCACCGGTCCGCTTACGCATGGACGCGAAGCTGTGACGAGCCGGGCTGAGCAGATTCGTGAACCAGTTACGCCGATGATCGGCCAACGCCAAGGCAACCTCGGGTATCAAAACAACATGAATTCCCGATTCCATGCCGAGACGGTGCCGACCCGGTTGGATCCGATTGCTTCGCATGGGTGTCCTTTTCGCTGGCAGTGGGTCGGCAATACTTATCTCGCACGATGAAGATAACGGACGAATCCCCGAACCTGATGCATTTGGGGCTGGTGTGCTTCGGCGTGTTCGATGACAGACTGGGTTCATGTTGAGACTCGGCCTCACCGGAGGCATAGGAGCAGGCAAGTCCACGGTATCGAAAACGCTCGTCGAGCTCGGCGGTGTTCTCGTCGACGCGGACGTGATCGCCCGCGAAGTAGTCGAGCCGGGCACGGCCGGTCTAGCGCAATTGGTCGACGCATTCGGTGAGGACGTCCTCGACTCCAGCGGGGCTCTCGATCGACCGGCGCTCGCGGCCAAGGCATTCGGTGACAACGACTCACGTGCCAAGCTGAATTCGATCGTTCACCCGCTCATCGGTGCGAGAACGGCGGAGCTCATCGACGGAGCTCCCGACGATGCCGTCGTGATTCAGGACATCCCGCTGTTGGTCGAGGGAAACATGGGTGCGATGTTCCAACTGGTCGCCGTGGTTCATGCGGATGCGGAGCAACGACTGGATCGGCTGGTGAATCAGCGCAACATGCCCGAGCACGACGCACGGGCACGCATTGCAGCACAGGCCACCGACGATGCGAGACGAGCCGCAGCCGACATCTGGATCGACAACAGCGGCGCGCCCGAGGATCTCGACGAAGTCGTTCGGTCGTTGTGGTTCGCGCGTCTTGTGCCGTTCGAGAAGAACATTCGTCACGCGCACGCCGTCGACACACCCGCTGCGTTGGTACCGGCCGATGCTGCGTGGCCGGCCCAAGCGCAACGCATCATCGCGCGGCTGGCGGTGGCGTGCGGAAATGCCGCTGTGCGAATCGATCACATCGGATCGACCGCTGTACCCGGCCTGCCGGCCAAAGACGTCATCGACATCCAGATCACCGTGGCCGGTATGGATGCGGCGGATGCGTTGGCAGAATCGTTGCGACGTATCGGCTTTCCTCGGTTGGAGAACGTCGTCTCGGATGATCCGAAGCCTGCCTACGGCATTGGCGGCGAAGCGGATCCGGCTATGTGGGCCAAGAGGCTTCATGGTGCAGCGGATCCAGGACGGACCGCGAACATTCACATCAGAGTCGACGGTTGGCCGGGGCAGAGATTTGCGCTCCTCTTTCGCGATTGGCTCCGTGCCGACGCCGACGCCGCAGCGCAGTACCTCCAGATCAAGGAGTCGGCGGCTGCTGCTGCCGAACGCGAAATCGGTTACGACGACAGTGTCGTGGCGTACGCCGATGTGAAGGCACCGTGGTTCGATCAGGCCTACGTGCGGGCCTGGAAGTGGGCGGGGGAGTCCGGCTGGTCGACGTGATCTTCGCCGGCCCGGTTGCACCGAATAGGTCGAGCTCGTCTCAGCGAACTGTCTGCGGTCGCCAGGTGGTCGTCATTCCGAGCGAGGCAAGCCAGGCGTCGAGGTCGTAGTCGTGAGCGGCGAGACCCGCTACCGTGTACACGGATCGGTTCATCGCCGTTGTGGCGGTTTCGGTATCGAGGTGGTTCTCCACGCGTGCCTCGACGAGTTCGTCGGCATCGAGGAAGTCGTAGCCTCGACCGGTGCGGACCACGATGTCGAGGTAGTGATCCACCGATGTCCACACTGCCGGTCCGGCTCGGAATTCGCCGACGTCGAGGTAGTAGTTCTGATCGCGCACGTGCCCCGGCAAGTAGTGGAAGATCGAGGCCCGTAGCCCGAGACTGGGAAGCAGCCACGACTGCAGGTAGTCGAACTGGGGATGATCGGACGGGCGAGCCATGTACAGGCCCCAGGGTTCGACCCGGTATTCGTCGACGGGCCGCACGTAGCCCTTCGGGTCAGTATTGGTGAGCCCTGGTACGTCGAAATACTCGACCTTCGGCGGGTGGACGTGAACGGGCGTTACGGCGGATTCGTCCATGAAAGAAAAAGCTACCGGGTGTGCGCCGGCACCGCGTCGAAACACTGCAGCGATCGAATGTGTCGGTGGCCGCGTCTACCCTGGTTGTATGGCGTTTGCATCCGAACATCCCGTGGTGGCTCACTCGGAGTTCCGTCCCGTCGGAGAGATCGAGCGGACGGGGCCCGCATTCGAGGTCGTCAGTGAGCACAAACCGGCCGGCGATCAGCCCTCGGCCATTGCCGAGCTCGAACGCAGAATTCGTGCAGACGAGAAGGACGTCGTCCTGCTCGGTGCAACCGGTACCGGCAAGTCCGCGACCACCGCGTGGCTCATCGAGAAGCTCCAGCGACCGACGCTGGTCATGGCACCGAACAAGACACTGGCCGCGCAGCTGGCCAACGAGCTGCGAGACATGCTGCCGAACAATGCGGTCGAGTACTTCGTCTCGTACTACGACTACTACCAACCCGAGGCCTACATCGCGCAGACCGACACCTACATCGAAAAGGACTCGTCGGTCAACGACGACGTCGAGAGACTACGGCATTCGGCCACAGCAAACCTGCTCTCGCGGCGAGACGTGGTCGTGGTCGCCTCGGTGTCGTGCATCTATGGTCTCGGAACGCCGCAGTCGTATGTCGACCGGTCCATCGACCTTCAGGTCGGCGTCGAGGTGCCCCGCGATGCCTTGCTACGCCTCCTGGTCGATGTGCAGTACACGCGCAACGACATGGCATTCACACGTGGTTCGTTCCGCGTTCGCGGGGACACCGTCGAGATCATCCCGTCGTACGAGGAGCTCGCGGTGCGCATCGAGTTCTTCGGTGACGAGATCGAGGCTCTGTACTACCTGCATCCGTTGACGGGCGATATCGTCCGCAAGGTCGACTCGGTGCGCATCTTCCCGGCGACGCACTACGTGGCGGGTCCGGAGCGCATGGAGAAGGCCGTCAAGAACATCGAAGCCGAGCTCGAAGATCGCCTTGCCGAGCTCGAGAACAAAGGGAAGCTTCTCGAGGCCCAGAGGTTGCGGATGCGGACGCAGTACGACCTGGAGATGATCAAGCAGGTGGGCTTCTGTTCGGGCATCGAGAACTACTCGCGGCATATAGACGGTCGCGGTCCCGGTACGGCTCCGGCTACGTTGATCGACTACTTCCCCGACGACTTCCTCCTCGTGATCGACGAATCTCACGTGACGGTTCCGCAGATCGGTGCGATGTACGAGGGCGATATGTCACGCAAACGGAATCTGGTGGAGTTCGGATTCCGGTTGCCGTCCGCCACTGACAACCGGCCGCTGACGTGGGAGGAATTCACTCAGCGCATCGGCCAGACGGTGTACCTGTCGGCCACGCCCGGCAAGTACGAGCTGGGTCAGACGGGCGGCGAGTTCGTCGAGCAGGTCATTCGTCCCACTGGATTGGTCGACCCGAAGGTCGTCGTCAAGCCGACCAAGGGGCAGATCGACGATCTGGTGCACGAGATCCGTGGTCGCGCCGAGAAGAACGAACGCATCCTGGTCACCACCCTGACCAAGAAGATGTCCGAGGATCTCACCGACTATCTGTTGGAGCTGGGGGTCCGGGTCCGATACCTGCACTCGGATATCGATACGTTGCGGCGGGTGGAGCTTCTGCGTCAACTTCGACTCGGCGAGTACGACGTCCTCATCGGAATCAACCTGCTCCGTGAGGGCCTGGACCTCCCTGAGGTTTCGTTGGTGGCAATTCTCGATGCCGACAAGGAAGGTTTTCTCCGCAGTGGTACCAGCTTGATTCAGACCATCGGGCGTGCAGCTCGAAATGTGTCCGGCGAGGTGCACATGTATGCGGACAAGATCACGGCCTCGATGGCCTATGCCATCGAGGAGACCGAACGCAGACGTGAGAAGCAGATTGCGTACAACAAGGAGAAGGGCGTCGACCCGCAGCCGCTGCGAAAGAAGATCGCCGACATTCTCGATCAGGTCTACGAGGAGGCCGAGGACACCGAGTCGTCGATCGAGGTCGGAGGCTCGGGGCGAAATGCCAGTCGTGGTCGTCGTGCACAGGGGGAGAAGGGTCGCGCGGTCAGCTCTGGTGTCTACGAGCAACAAGACGTCTCGTCCATGCCACGCGCAGAGCTCGCCGCGCTGGTGCAGAACCTCACCGATCAGATGATGAACGCTGCGCGTGAACTTCAGTTCGAACTGGCGGGGCGGTTGCGCGATGAGATCCATGACCTGAAGAAGGAGCTGCGCGGCATGGATGCGGCAGGCTTGAAGTAGCGCTCATCCGGGTCCGCCCGACGGTGGGGCTCGGTGTTTCGATACGGTTCGACCATGGATGCCTCCACTGCCGGTCGGAGTGCTCGCGCACTCGAACTACTGCACTCGATGACCTACTTCGTTCCCGAGACGCAGGACGCGTTGATGGGGGCCGGGCTGGAGGGTCGGGCCTGCTACTTCGCCGGGCGGGCAGCGCCGTTGGGAGCGGTAGGAGCCGGCGTCGTCACGGCGACGTTCTACAACTTCAATATCGAGCTGATCGAACCACTCATTCCAGCGGCATGGTCGATCGTATCGCCGGAAAAGGTCACCGAAATCCGCTACCGCGCGATGGGTGACGCCTACGTTCGTCTACTCGGCGACGAGGTGGTGAACTCGCCCGAGATGTCGGAGGCAGCTGAGCTCGCATCGATCGCGGCGCGTGGAATTCCCGTCGTCGACGGTCGGCCCCTGTACGCGGCCTACGCGGATCTACCTTGGCCGACCGACCCGCATCTGGCGTTCTGGCACGCACTGACATTGCTGCGCGAACACCGCGGCGACGGTCACATCTCCGCACTGCAGACCGCCGAGCTGAGCGGTATCGACGCCCTGATCACACACACGGCAACCGGATACGGTTTCGAGAAGGAATTCGCCCGCAAGCGTCGCGGATGGTCGAACGAACAATGGGACTCGGCAGTGCAGCGTCTGCACGACCGAGAGATCCTCGATTCAGCGGGTGCACTGACCGATCACGGCAAGGACCTCCGTGCCCTGGTCGAGGACATCACCAACGACCTTGCGCTCGCCCCGTGGGCCGCGTTGGGCGAGGACGGTGCAGCACGGCTGGTGGAGCTGGCGTTGCCGTGGCGGCAAGAGTTGCTCGCCCAGAAGGTCTTTCCCGACGGGATCTTCGGTCCGGCGATCAAGCGCTAGCTGGTGATGTCCTTCGAGCCGAATCGAAGCCACGCAGCGACGCCGAAGACCGTGGCGTAGGCGAGCGCCGAGAATGTGCCCACCACCATGTCGTTCCACTCGATGGTGGGCGAGAGGGCGTCGATCCACGAGTTCGCGTAGTGGCCGGGCAAGTAATTGCGTAGGGATCCCAGCGCGGTGATCTGGTCGAGAATCTGCATCAGAATCGAGGTCATCACGGCGCCACCGACGGCTCCCAGCGGGGCATCGGTCAGCACCGACAGCAACATCGCAAGACCTGCGACCCACAACAGATTGACGGCGATGTAGCCGACCGCGATGAGCAGCCTCGCGACGGCGTCCCCGTAGGCCAACCCGTCGCCGAAGGGCGTCACCAGCGGGTCCGCGCCGTACAGGGCGGTGCCCAGCGCCAGCGAGACGCCCACGAGTACACCGATCGCAGCAAGTGAGAGCGTTGCCGATACCAGCGCCTTCTGCAACAACAGCCGGGTTCTCGGTACAGGTATCGCCAGCAGGTACCGCAGCGAGGACCACGAGGCCTCGCTCGCGACGGAATCGCCGAAGAACAACGCGACCACGACGATCAGCAGGAAGCCCACGGACATGAACAGAGCGAACACGGTGAAGTTCACTCCGCCCCGTGTTCCGAGCTCGATGAGTCCGCCGGCGTCGGAGTCCGTCTCGGACGAGCTTCCGACGGTGAAGGCGATGGCGAGGATCACCGGCAGCAGGGCGAGGAACCCGATGGCGAGTTGCGTTCGGCGGCGCCCGAACTGCCGGCGTAGTTCCGTTACGTAGGGGAGAGTGTGGCTGCCGACGTAGCCGGGCGCCCGGCCATCCGAATGTGTGGTGCTCATCGATCACCCTTCGTCGAGACGAGTTCGTCCGGTGCCTCCGGCAGGGCATCGTTGTGGACGAGCTCGAGGAAAACATCTTCGAGTCGAGTCGACTGCGACAACCCGCGCAGGCGTAGCCCGGCATCGAACAGTGCGCGTGAGACCTCTGCCGGGTCCATTCCGCCGAGATCGACCCGCACCGTGGATTCGTCGACGACCGTTGGTGAACAACCCATCTCCGTGAGAACGGATGCGGCCCTGTTCGCGTCGTCCACTCGGACCTCGGTTTGACCGCCGGCTTCCGTCAGCTCGCGAACCGTGCCGGAACTGATCACCGAGCCCCTGTTCATGACGACCACATGAGTACAGGTCTGCTCGACCTCTGCCAGCAGGTGGCTCGATACCAGCACGGTGCGCCCGGTCTGCGCGTAGTTGATCAGCACCTCACGCATCGTCCTGATCTGAGGTGGATCGAGACCGTTGGTCGGCTCGTCGAGAACCATCAGATCGGGGAGCCCGAGCATTGCCTGGGCGATCGCGAGTCGCTGCCGCATGCCCTGGCTGTACGACTTGACCTTGCGTTCGATAGCCGCACCCAAGTCCGCGATCTCGAGGGCTTCCTCCAGGTGAGCGTCCTCGGTGGGCCGTCCCGTGGCCTGCCAGTACAGGCGCAGATTCTCTCGACCACTCAGGTGCGGCAGGAAGCCGGAGCCCTCGATGAAAGAGCCGAGTCGGGACAGCACCGGTGCTCCCGGCGTCACCTTGTGACCGAATACGCGGATATCGCCGCTCGTCGGCGTGATGAGCCCCATCAGCATTCGCAGAGTCGTGGTCTTGCCTGCGCCGTTCGGTCCCAGCAGCCCGAGGACCTGCCCCTTCTGTACCTCGAAGCCGACGCCGTCCACCGCCTTGAATCCGTTCGAGTACGTCTTCGCGAGGTCGGTGATGACGAGGGGCGTGTCGATCAGGGTCTCGTCGACTTCGGCGACGAGACGTCGGCGGGACCGAATCACGTTGACGGTGATCAAGACGCCGATTGCGAAAACGATGACTCCGATGCCGACGAGCGGGGCGATCGGGACCGAGCTCGCCGAACTCGATTCGCCCTCCACCGAGGGAACCGTCAGAATCGAATCGTCAAGCGCGACAACGAACTGAGCGGGCTCGAGCGGAACCGCGTATGCCTGATCGGTGGTGGATACCGAGATCTCGATGCTGTGGCCCTCGGGGACCGGGTAGCTGACGGCAGGCAACGTCACGGCCACCGGTATGGGGCCGTCGTTGACGGAATCGGGCAATCGGACGGCCGACACCGCGCCACCTGGCAGGGTGCGAGTGCCGTCCGGTGCCACGTCGTAGAGCTTGACGAACAGCACTGCTTCACCGGGCGAACTGAACGCGCCCACCCGAAGGTTCACTCGCGATGAACCCGTAATGGACATTGGTTCGGTCAGGGGGTTGCTGACGAACGACGCGGCCTGGCCGGGAAGGTCTGCCGAGAGCTGGGCGCCTGCCGAAGTCGCAGTCAATGTCGACAGGACCGAACCCAGACCTGGCACCGACGAGATCGCCGACGGTGACGCTCCAGGGGGCCGAATGATGGTTTGCTGCGCCGGCGCGGGCGGTTGCCCCGGGACGTCCGCGGGACGAAGCTCGATGGGAACGGTTCGCGTGGAGGCAGACTCGGCCGGATCAGTTGCCAACCCCGGATAGCGTGGGGCTGTCATCACTTCGTTCCGCTCACGTTCGCGCTCCACCGCCGACCCTTGGACGGCGAACGAGAACGGGAGCTGCTGGGATTGCGTCTCGTCGGCAGAGTCGGGCTTCAGTTCGGCATCGAGAAAGGCAGCCGCAGCACCGTCACCCGCACCTCCGGTACCGCCGCCGTCATGTCCGCCAGCGATCCAGGTCACCTCGACGTCACCGCCGCCGGCGGTGATCTGACGGGCTGTGGCATCGGCCTGATCGAGGCCGAACAGGGTGTCCTGCAGACCTTGAACGAGCAGGGTCGGGGCGGTGATGTTTGCGGCTACAGCTGCGGGTGAGTGGGCGGTGAGCAACTGCAGTAGTTCCGGGGTGGGTTCGCCGGAGACGGCCGACTGCGCATACGCAGCGCAGAACTCGGGGGCGAACCGCCCACATCCGTCGGTGCCGGCTGCCGAGTCGGCCTCGGCGGGGGAGTTGCCGGATGTGTTGCCCGCGCCACCGGCCTGCGCAGTGCCTGCACCGAAGAAGACACCGGCCCAGCCACGTTTCAACACACCCGGTCCGCCGTAGACCGAACCAGCGGGCGTTTCGACTGCGGCCAGTTGCTCGAGATCGGCATCGGTGGTGACCCCGTAGTTGGGGAAAAGAGCCTGACCGAGGTCGTTCCAGGTGATCGACGCCGCGACGGCGTCGATACGGGAGTCGGTTCCTGCGACGCTCAGCGCCAGCGCGCCGCCATACGATCCGCCGACGACGCCTACCCGCGGGTCGCCGGGGGCATCGAGCAGTACCTCGGGTCGTTCGGACAACCAGTCGACCATGGCACGGCCGTCGGCCACTTCTCGGTCGGGGTCGTTGATCGAGATCGTCCCCGTGCTCGCGCCGAAGCCTCGGGCACTGTAGGTCAGCACGGCGTAGCCGGTTTCGGCGAGCGCGCGGGCCCTGTCCTCGACCGAGAACTTGTCTCCGCCGAATCCGTGTGCGAGCAGCACCGCGGGGGCGGGGTTCGTCTCGGGCAGAAACAGTCGGGCATCGAGGTCGACCACCTCGGCGCTGCCGGGGCTTTCCGGTACCGTGATCGTGGTATCGAGCACGGACACGTCCTCGCCGACGTCGGTGGAACGCACGACGAGGAGGATCGATGCTGTTGCCACGATCAAGATCGAAAGGGCCACGAGCAGTACGGTCGGAAGGGACCGACGCGGCCGGGGGATGTGCATGTGAACCACAGTATGTGAGACCACGAACTCGTGTTGTCACCGAACTACCCATCGCATCGGGCGGTTACGGATAGGGTCATCGAAATGGTCTCTGGGGACCGCATATCGGGTCTGTGACACACCACAGGTTCGTTGTCGTGGGATCCACTAGAAGTGTGACAGAACACCTACAACTGGAGGAATGAATGAGTGCCTACCGCACTGTCGTCGTCGGAACCGATGGCTCCGAATCGTCTTTGCGGGCTGTGGAGAAGGCCGGTGCACTGGCCGGCGATGCCGACGCCCAGCTCGTGATCGCTTGCGCCTACTACCCGGCCGACCCCAAGGACACCAGCAAAGCTGCTGACGCGCTGCGCGAGGACGCCTACCAGATCACCGGATCTGCGCCGACCCACGAAATCCTCCGCACCGCGCGGGAACACGCGACCAAGGTCGGCGCGAAGAACATCGAAGAGCGAGCGATCGTCGGTGCCCCGGTGGAGTCACTGCTGCAGCTGGTCGACGACGTCAAGGCCGACCTTCTGGTCGTGGGTAACCGCGGACTCAACTCGCTCACGGGCCGTTTGCTCGGTTCGGTTCCGTCGGATGCAGCCCGCAAGTCGACCTGCGACGTATTGATCGTGCACACGGTGCGCTGACGCGCACACCCACACAGGGCAGTGGCCCGGCAGACCCGCAAGGGATTGCCGGGCCACTTCTGTATGTCATGGCACGTGTATTTCAGGGCACGAGTGCGTCGAACGGAGTGAGTGCCGAGAGCACCGAAGGGAGTTCTCCCGCATGCACTACGCCCAGTCTCTGCGTCGCACGGGTGAGTGCCACGTAGAGATCGCCCATCCCGCGGGGGGATTCGTCGACGATGTCGGCAGGCTCGATCAGGAGCACCGAGTCGAACTCGAGCCCTTTGGCGTCCTTCACCGTCGACACCGTCACCACTTCGGACCGCAGGTGGGTAAGTTCGGGAAGTAGCGCCCGTGGGGCCAGCACCGCACTGATGCCGGGTCTCGGGTGTTCCGAGAGGCGTTGCTCCACGGCGGAGACGAGACTGTTCTCGTCGACGCGCTGAGCCCACGGAGAATGCCCGGCGTCTCGGACCGATCGAGGTGTCGACTGAACCGGATCGATTGCCGCGAGAACGTCATGCGCGACAGTCATTATCTCGGACGGTGTCCGATAGTTGACCGTCAATTCGGTTCTCTTCCACCGTTGCGCAACATACGGTTCGAGCACATCGCCCCAGGACGTCGTACCTGCCGGGTCGCCGGTTTGCGCGGTATCGCCGACCAGTGTCATCCATCGGTTCGGAATGCGACGCATCACCATGCGCCATGCCATCTCGGACAACTCCTGGGCCTCGTCGACGATGACGTGGCCGTAGGTCCAGGTGCGGTCACCGGCCGCGCGCTCGGCTGTGGTCAACCTCGCGCCGGAATTCTGTCTGCTTGCAAGCTGATTCGCGTCGATGAGGTCGTAGGCCATGAGAATTTCGGGATCCAGTTCGTCTTCGAGATCCTGTGGCGCCGAACCGGTCAAGATATCGAGAGCGCCCTGCGCATCCGCAATCTGGTTGCGCCACCTGCGATTCTCCTGTTCGCGTTCGGCAGCGTCGTCGATCCCGAGCAGTTCGGCGAGCTCGTCCAGCAGTGGTGCGTCGGCGGAGCTGAAGCCCGCGCCCGTGCGAACCAGGGCCTTGCGCTCGTCTGCCGCTAGATCTGGCGCGGCAGACGCGATTCGCTCGGGGGAGGCAAACAGGTCGCGGAGAACCTGCTGCGGCGTCAGGTCGGGCCACAATTGGTCTATGGCGTGCATCACATCCGCGTCCTGGGTCATCTCCTCGCGCATGTCCGATACGTCTTCTCGGCTGAGCAAGCTCCCCCCGTCGACCAGGTTTTCACCCAGTCTCGACGCGAGCTGCTGGGTGAGTCCGTCGACCACGGCCGCCACGAACAGCGGCCGCGCCAGATTGTGCGGACGTCGTGACGACCGCGCACGGCCGCGAGCTCGCGTGACGATCTTCTTGTCGAGCACGATGTCGTAGGTGTCGAAGCGCAGCCGGGTGGGTTCGGAAGGGACCTGCTGGCGGTCGCGAACCGCTTTCGTCAGCACCTCGACCATCGAGGCCGAACCTTTCACCCGTGTTGCCGCAACAGAGTCCTCGACCGTGGACCGCACGCCGGGGTAGAGATTGCCGATAGTCGAGAGCAGCACACCGGTTTCACCGAGGGACGGAAGAACCTGGCCGATGTAGTCCAGGAACGTCGCGTTCGGTCCGATGATCAAGACGCCGCTCTTCGCGAGTTGCTGACGATAGGTGTACAGCAGGTATGCGGCTCGGTGCAGTGCGACGGCGGTCTTTCCGGTGCCGGGTCCGCCCTGGACGACGAGCACGCTTCGGTGCTCTGAGCGAATGATGGCGTCCTGTTCGCTCTGGATGGTCTCGACGATGTCGTTCATCTGGCCGGTGCGCGCGGCATCGAGAGCCGACAGGAGCGCACTCTCGCCGGCGACGCCGGTTGCGTCCGAGTCGAGTCCGGCTTCGATGGCAGCATCGAGATCGAGGTACTCGTCGGCGAGCGAGGTGACGCGTCGGCTGCGCGTGCGAATATGGCGCCGGCGCAGCACGTTCTCCGGGGCTGCCGGGGTGGCCAAGTAGAACGGCCGGGCCATCGGCGCGCGCCAATCCAGCAGCAACGTCTCGTAGTCGCGTGCCTCGTCGAGGATGCCGACGCGCCCGACGTATCGAATCGGCGCATCATCCTCGGACGAGCTGAGGTCGATGCGGCCGAAGCACAGGCCGTTCTCCGCCGCGTCGTACTTCGCGATGTCGTCGGTGTAGAGGTGTGTGAAGGACTCTCGTTCGCTTCGAGCCTGCGGTGTGCCACCGGTCTCGAGCAGCACGGTGCTCAGTCGCTGTTGCGCGTAACGCCGCAAGGCGTCGAGTTGGTCGTAGAGCATCGTCACGTATGACTGTTCGCGTTCGACATCCGAACGCGCGTCAGTGGCGACAGTGGGGCCGTCGTCCGGCAAAGGTTCTCCTCGGGGAGTTCGGCAGAGAGATTTCGGCGGCATTTCCCTGGGCATCGCTTCCGACGTCCGGGGCCCGGTCTGTGAGGGACCGGAGTGTGAAATGGAGGTCGGTTGGAAAACGCCCGAATAGTCTATGACGAAAACGAACCCCGCCGCAGAACCGCAGTTCAGGGCGGGGCTCGTCGATCAACCCGGGTCGGCAGGTGCTACTTGGAGTACTTCTGCACCCGCTTGTCCAGATCCTTGCGTGCCTTCTCGACCTTCTTCTCGAGCTTCTGTCGGGCCTTCTCGGTCGCCTTGTCGAATTCGCGGCTCTGCTTGTCTGCTTGCGCGAGAGCGCGCTTGCTCAGGCCTTGACCGCGCTCGACCGCCACCTCGGCCAACCGGCTGCCTCGCTGCTGCGCGAGTTCGGCCAGCTCGGCGGTGCGGTCACCGGCCCTGTCGGCGAGGACGGTACTCCGCTTCTGCGCGATGTCGCCCAGTTCGCTGCCGCGGTCGACGGCCTTCTCGGCCCACTTCGAACCGCGCTTCTGTGCGACCTCGGCGAGGTCGGATCCGCGGTCGGCAGCGATGTGCGCCCATCGTGACAACACTGGCTGTGCGACCTCCGCGAATTCCGACGACTTCTCGGTCGCGACATCGGCCCACTTGGACACGACCGGCTGTGCGGCATCGGCAAGATGTGCTCCACGAGAGGCAGCGACCGTCGCAAGTTCCTTCACACGCTCCGATGCCACGCCCACCTGATCGGAGGCATCATGCGATCCGGGCAGTGCGCCCGCGATCGTGCCCTGGGCCTTGCGGGCGGCCCGGCGTCCACGCCACGCCAGCGAGGGCTTGCCCTCTGTGTCGACGGCGGCGATGAGCAGGCCGCCGAGCAGGCTGACGTTCTTCAAGAACTGGATCTTCTGCGCTGCCTTTGCCTCCGGATCTGTCTCGTTCCAGAAAGCGTGCCCGGCGAGAGTCGTGGGGACGAGGCTGCCTGCCAGCGCGATCGAAGCGATGCGCGGAGCCTTGCCCGTTGCAAGCAGGATTCCGCCGCCGACCTGGATCGCGCCGTTGATGCGGACGAGCGTCTCCGGATCCTCCGGAACGCTGGAGGTGACGCTGTTCGGCAGGGTTTCTTTGCCCTGCTCGATCAGAGGTGTCGCTGCCTTGGCGCGGGGTGCGGGGTTGCGGAGCGCGTCGATACCCCCCGCGATGAAGATGGTCGACATCAGCGGACGGGCGATACGGCGGACCAGCATTGACTGCCTCCTGGTGGTTCGTGGATGAACAACTTCGTGGATGAAAAGCGTTGTTCGACGCGAGCCGCCCCGATTCTCGGGCAGCGCGCGCCGGTTCAACCGTAGCCATACCCGGGGGTTCACCGTTTCAAGCGTGCAGGTGTTTCACCAACCCCGTTCCCGCCATTTCGCCAGGTGGGGGCGCTCGTCGCCCAGTGTCGTGTCCTTTCCGTGCCCCGGGTAGACGATTGTCTCGTCGCCGTAGACGTCGAAGATCTTGGCGCTGACATCGTCGAGCAAGCTGGTGAACTCCTCCGGGCTAGAGGTCTTGCCGACACCGCCGGGGAACAGGGAGTCACCGGTGAACAGGTGCGTGATGCCGGACTCGCTGTCGGTGAGCGCGAGTGCGATGGACCCGGGAGTGTGGCCACGGAGGTGGATGACCTTCAGTGTCAGCTCGCCCACATCGACGCTCTCGCCGTCATCGAGCAGTCGGTCAGGGGCGACCGGCAGTGGTTCGGCGTCGAGGCTGTGCGCCGCGGTGGGCGAGGCCGTTCCGCCGACGATGTCCTCGAGGGCTTGCCAGTGATCCGCGTGCTGGTGGGTGGTCACAATAAGAGTCAGAACAGGGGCGTTCTCGTCGATCAGCTGCGACAGGCGTTCTGCCTCGTTCGCCGCGTCGACGAGGAGCGACTGCCCGGTGGTGGAACAAACGACCAGATAAGAGTTGTTGTCCATCGGACCGACCGACATCTTCGTGATGGTTCCGCCGGCGATGGCACGACGCTGCGGCGCCGATCCCTGGGAAACCGATCCGGTGTACTGGTCCTCGATGACCATGAGGTGCTCGTCCATCCCCAGGACGCTACCGTCGGCGGGGGTGAGTTGCGCCGTCGGGGAACGTGTCGGTGGGTCGGCCTAGCATTGCTACTGCGTGAGGTCCTCCCTCGCGTGGGCATCGCCGGAGCCTCGATACGACAGGTTCGATCGCCGGTATGCACTGCTGTGCGCCGGCCCCGCCCTGCTCTATCAACAGCCTGACCTGCTCGATCAATAGAAGGGAACACTGTGGCGGATCGCCTGATCGTGCGAGGTGCTCGTGAGCACAATTTGCGGGGAGTCGACATCGACCTACCTCGCAACAGCCTCGTGGTCTTCACCGGACTGTCGGGCTCGGGTAAGTCGTCGCTCGCGTTCGACACCATCTTCGCCGAGGGTCAGCGCCGCTATGTGGAGTCACTGTCCGCCTACGCGCGCCAGTTCCTCGGGCAGATGGACAAGCCCGATGTCGACTTCATCGAGGGACTCTCGCCTGCGGTGTCGATCGACCAGAAGTCGACCAACCGCAATCCACGGTCGACGGTGGGCACCATCACCGAGGTCTACGACTACCTTCGTTTGCTCTTCGCGCGCGCCGGAACCGCACACTGCCCGGTGTGCGGCGAGAGAATCGCCAGGCAGACTCCGCAGCAGATCGTCGACCAGGTTCTCACGATGGAGGAGGGCACGCGGTTCCAGGTTCTGGCGCCCGTCGTCCGTACTCGAAAGGGCGAGTTCGTCGATCTCTTCGAGTCGCTCAACACACAGGGCTACTCGCGCATTCGCGTCGACGGCGTCGTTCACCAACTGACCGATCCTCCCAAGCTGAAGAAGCAGGAGAAGCACGACATCGAGGTTGTCGTGGACAGGCTCACCGTCAAGGCCAGTTCGAAGCAGCGATTGACGGACTCCGTCGAGACGGCGTTGCGCCTGGCCGACGGAATCGTCGTACTGGACTTCGTGGACCGCGAGGAAGATGCCGCCGACCGTGAGCGCCGGTTCTCCGAGAAATTGGCGTGCCCCAACGCGCACCCGCTCTCGATCGACGATCTCGAACCGCGGTCGTTTTCGTTCAACTCGCCCTACGGTGCGTGCTCGGAGTGCCTCGGCCTCGGAGTCCGCAAGGAGGTCGATCCGGAACTCGTCGTGCCCGACCCCGATCTGTCTCTCGCCGACGGAGCTATTGCGCCATGGTCGATGGGACAGACCTCCGAGTACTTCGGCCGCCTGCTGTCCGGCCTGTCCGACGCCATGGGCTTCGATCTCGACGCGCCATGGAGCAAGCTCCCCGCGAAGGTCAAGCGCGCGGTGCTCGAGGGCAGTGATCACCAAGTGCACGTCCGCTACAAGAACCGCTACGGCCGCACCCGCTCGTACTATGCCGAGTTCGAGGGGGTCATGCCGTTCCTGCACCGCAGGCTCGAGCAGACCGAATCCGAACAGATGAAAGAACGCTACGACGGTTACATGCGGGACGTTCCGTGCCCGGCATGCGGTGGTGATCGCCTGCGGCCCGAGATTCTGTCCGTCACCATCGAGTCCGGCGATTTCGGGGCCAAGTCCATCGCCGACGTGTGTGCACTGTCGATCTCCGAGACTGCGGACTTCTTGAACAGTCTGACGTTGGGTGCCAAAGAGGAGGCAATCGCCGGCCAGGTGCTCCGGGAGGTGCAAGCGCGCCTCGGGTTCCTGCTCGACGTCGGCCTCGAGTACCTGTCCCTCTCACGCGCGGCCGGTTCGTTGTCGGGCGGCGAGGCTCAGCGAATCCGCCTCGCGACTCAGATCGGGTCGGGTCTGGTCGGCGTTCTCTACGTGCTCGACGAGCCGTCCATCGGCCTGCATCAACGGGACAACCGGCGACTCATCGACACGCTCACGCGATTGCGCGATCTGGGTAACACCTTGATCGTCGTCGAGCACGACGAGGACACCATCCGCACCGCGGACTGGGTGGTCGACATCGGGCCGTTGGCAGGTGAGCACGGCGGGCGAGTGGTCCACAGTGGTTCCTACGAGGATCTGCTGAAATCGAAGGAATCCCTCACCGGCGCTTATCTTTCCGGACGCCTGCAAATACCGCTGCCGGACACCAGACGAGTCGTCGACAAGAAGCGGCAGGTCACGGTGGTCGGTGCACGCGAGCACAACCTCCGTAGCATCGACGTCAGCTTCCCACTGGGTGTGCTCACCGCAGTCACGGGTGTATCGGGTTCGGGCAAGTCAACCCTGGTCAACGACATTCTCGCGACGGTCATGGCGAACAAGCTCAACGGTGCACGGCAGGTGCCCGGTCGGCACACGCGCATCAACGGTCTCGATCAGCTGGACAAGCTGGTCCGGGTCGATCAGTCGCCGATCGGTCGGACCCCTCGATCCAATGCGGCCACGTACACGGGCGTGTTCGACAAGATTCGCACCCTGTTCGCCGCGACCACCGAGGCAAAGGTGCGCGGCTATCAGCCGGGTCGATTCTCGTTCAACGTCAAGGGCGGACGCTGCGAGGCATGCTCAGGTGACGGCACGCTGAAGATCGAGATGAACTTTCTGCCCGATGTGTACGTGCCGTGTGAGGTCTGCAACGGCGCGCGGTACAACCGCGAAACTCTCGAGGTGCACTACAAAGGCAAGACTGTTGCAGAGGTGCTAGACATGCCCATCGAGGAGGCGGCAGACTTCTTCGAACCCATCACCTCGATCCATCGCTACCTGAAGACCCTCGTGGAGGTCGGCCTCGGCTATGTTCGGCTCGGGCAGCCGGCGACGACGCTGTCCGGAGGCGAGGCGCAGCGCGTGAAGCTCGCATCCGAGTTGCAGAAGCGCTCCACCGGTCGCACCGTCTATATCCTCGACGAACCGACCACCGGTCTGCACTTCGAGGACATCCGCAAATTGCTCGGTGTCGTCAACGGACTCGTGGACAAGGGCAACACCGTCATCGTCATCGAGCACAATCTCGATGTGATCAAGGTGTCGGATTGGGTCATCGACATGGGGCCGGAGGGCGGATCGGGCGGCGGAATGGTCGTGGCACAGGGAGATCCCGAGGACGTTGCAGCGGTGGCGGAAAGCTACACGGGCAAGTTCCTGCAGGAGGCGCTCACGCGTAAGCCTGCTCCCGAAGCGAAGACGGCGCCGGTGAAGAAGCGTCGTCCACGCAAGGCTGCGACCAAGGTCTGATCCCCGGGCCCGGTGGCCCGGTGGCCCGGGGTGAACGGCAGATCGGGTCAGTAGACGGGGCCGGTGTACTTTTCGCCTGGGCCTGCGCCCGGCTCGTCCGGGTGGGCGGAGGCTTCGCGGAACGCCTTCTGCAGTGCCTGGAGTCCATCGCGGATGGGACCGGCGTGCGGCCCGAGGTACTCGACCGAGGCTGTGACGAGACCAGCGAGAGCGGTGATCACTCGTCGCGCTTCGTCGAGATCGAGGTGCGGACTTTCCGCTGGGTCCGCCTCGGACAGGCCGAGTTTCTCCGCCGCCGAGCTCATCAGCATCACCGCGGCGCGACTGATGACCTCGACTGCCGGCACCTCGGCCAGCTCGCGTACGTCGCCCTCGGCACCTGAGTCTGCTGCGTCCGAACGGTCTGCAGTCGTACTGTGGACAGGGATTTCACCGGGTATTTCGCTACCTGACTCGGGAGTGCTCGTCATGACGTCGAGGATGTCATGTGGGCTCTGCTCGTTGTGCAGTGCGGCACCGATTCGCTGTGAGGCTGACCCGGTGGTAGTCTTCTCCCGCGACCGTCTTCGGCGCGCTCTTTCTCGATCTCGAGCGTGTGCGGAGGCAGCAAGTGGAGCCCGACTCCCACCGGACACAGTTTTCGACTGGTTCCGGTCCGGTCGCACACGGGTCAGGTGTAGATGCCTGTATGTGTCCCGTGTGCTTCCTCGTACGAGGAGATTGCGCAGTCAGAACGCTGCGAATCGATCGGTCGGCATCGGGCCCTGCACCAGCGGAATGCTGGAGCAGGGTTTTTTCGTTGTAGGGAGTGTCCCGGCAGCGAATGTGCCGAAGGACCGGGCGGGCGGGCTGTGCCACCAGGCAGGCGGTCGGCTCGACCCCACACCGCACTACCTAGGAGGCCCCATCAGCACTGAGACTCGCATCAACGATCGCATCCGTGTTCCCGAGGTTCGTTTAGTTGGACCGGGCGGTGAACAGGTGGGCATCGTGCGTGTTGAAGATGCACTCCGTCTGGCTCTCGAAGCCGATCTCGATCTCGTGGAAGTAGCTCCCGACGCTCGTCCACCGGTCTGCAAGATCATGGACTACGGGAAGTTCAAGTACGAGGCAGCGCAGAAGGCGCGCGAGTCGCGTAAGAACCAGACACTCACTGTGATCAAGGAGCAGAAGCTCCGGCCGAAGATCGACGCCCACGACTACGAAACGAAGAAGCGGAACGTCATTCGCTTCCTCGAAGCAGGGTCCAAGGTGAAGGTCACCATCATGTTCCGTGGTCGCGAGCAGTCGCGTCCCGAACTCGGTTTTCGTCTGCTCCAGCGTTTGGGCGCGGACGTTGCGGACCTCGGCTTTGTGGAGACATCCGCGAAACAGGACGGCCGCAATATGACCATGGTGTTGGCTCCGCACAAGGGTGCCAAGACACGCGTCAAGGCCCAGGAAAGCGCTGCAGCTCCGCCTGCTCAGCGTGCTGTGGCTCCGACCGCGCAGCCCAACCCGGCACCCGCAGCGCCTGCAGCACCCACAGCTCAGCCTGCTGCCGAGGGCAAGCCGGCAGCGGCAACGCCCCCGAGCAACTGACTCGCATCAGGCCCGAAAGACGATCCTGCCGATCAGCGTCGGCGGGATCGTGCCGTGTACGACTAGAAGCAATACAGAACTGAGGACTCCATGCCCAAGCAGAAGACCCACAGCGGCGCCAAGAAGCGATTCAAGGTGTCCGGCACCGGCAAGATCATGCGCCAGAAGGCCGGCCGTCGCCACCTGCTGGAGCACAAGGCCAGCAAGGTGACCCGTCGTCTCGACGGTGTCGCAGTTGTCGCGAAGGCCGACACGCCGCGGATCAAGCGCCTGCTGGGCATCTGATCTCGGCTTCGTAGTCGGCCGAGAAGGTCGGCACCACCCCATGACCAACCGGGGCTCTTCGAGCCCCCAGATCGACAGGATTCACCAGTGGCACGCGTAAAAAGGGCGGTCAACGCCCAAAAGAAGCGCCGTTCGATTCTCGAAGCGTCCAAGGGCTACCGCGGACAGCGCTCACGTCTGTACACCAAGGCCAAGGAGCAGCAGCTCCACTCGCTCACGTACGCGTACCGCGACCGCAAGGCTCGCAAGGGTGATTTCCGCAAGCTGTGGATCACGCGCATCAACGCTGCAGCGCGGGCCAACGACATCACCTACAACCGCTTCGTCCAGGGCCTCAAGGCCGCAGGCGTCGAGGTGGACCGCAAGATCCTCGCGGAGCTCGCTGTGTCCGATGCCGCGGCATTCACCGGTCTGGTTGCCATCGCAAAGGCTGCACTGCCTGCCGATGTCAACGCTCCCGCCGGAGAAGCAGCCTGAGCAAGCTCACGCACGACAGTGAACTTCCGGAACGACCCGTGGACACGCTCACCGAGCGCACGCCGCGGGTCGTTTCGGCTGTCAAGCTCCTGCGTACGGCCGAGCGAAGAAAAACTGGACGCTTTCTGGCCGAGGGAACCAATTCGGTCGCCGAGGCGCTTGCGGCCGGTGCCGTGGAGGAGATGTTCTTTCGTGAGGACTCCGCGGAGCGCAACCGCGGCGTCATCGACTCGGCTCGCACGCACGGTGTTCGCGTGTCCGCCATCACTGAACGAGCGGCGAAAGGCTTGTCGGACACCGTGACGCCTCCGGGAGTCGTTGCTGTCTGCCGAACCATCGATGTATCGCTCGCCGAAGCACTGTCCGGCAAGGTGGCGCCGGGCGGATCGGGATCAGGTCCGCAGCTGGTGTCGGTACCCGTAGAGGTGTCGGAACCAGGCAATGCCGGCACCGTCATCCGGGTTTCGGATGCAGTCGGCGCCGACTCGGTGATTCTGCTCGGCGACAGCGTCGACCCGCACAACGGCAAATGTGTCCGCGCGACGGCCGGGAGCCTGTTCCACCTACCGATCGCACGTGAGCGCTCGATCGAGGCCGGTATCGAGGCGCTCCGAGGTGCAGGGTTGACGATCCTCGCGACCGCGGCCGATGGCGAGGTCGATCTCGACGATGCCGATGAACTCCTCAGCGGACCGACGGCCTGGTTGTTCGGAAACGAAGCGCACGGCCTCGCGCCCTCGGCCGCCGCAGCTGCCGACCACCGGGTGGCCATTCCCATCCACGGCCGCGCAGAGAGCCTCAACCTGGCCACCGCCGCGGCCATCTGCCTGTACGCGAGCGCGCGAGCGCAGCGCAGGTCCCGTCGAGGAGGACCCGGCGTGCTCGCCTAGGATTGCCGTGGTTCATCCCCGCATCATCACCAATACCAACCGAGTCGAGGAGTTGCACCTCTCGTGGCCAAGAAAGACGGCGACAACGCCCAGCCGGTCGATCCGAGTGTGCTCGAGCCGGCCGCGCTCGACGCTGCCGTCGATCATGCCGAGAAGGCCTTTCTCGCTGCCGGCGATCTGGACGAGCTGACGAGAGTCAAGATCGAGCACATCGGAAACCGTGCCCCCCTCGCGCTCGCGCAGCGCGCCCTCGGTTCGATTCCCGGTGACCAGAAAGCCGATGCAGGAAAACGCGTGAAGTCGGCCCGCGATCGCGTACAGCAGGCTTTCGATGCTCGACGCGAATTACTCCTCGCGGAGCGCGACGCTGCCATTCTGGTCGCCGAGACCATCGACGTCACGCTGCCGTCCACGCGGCGACCGATCGGTGCCCGGCACCCCATCACGATCATCGCCGACCAGGTCGCCGACGTGTTCGTCGCTATGGGGTGGGAGGTCGAGGAAGGTCCCGAGGTCGAGACCGAGCATTTCAACTTCGACGCGCTGAACTTCCTGCCGGACCATCCGGCCCGCACCATGCAGGACACGTTCCACATCGCGCCCGAGGGCTCCCGCCAGGTTCTGCGGACGCACACCTCGCCGGTGCAGGTTCGGTCGATGCTCTCGCGAGATGTACCCATCTATATCGTTTGTCCCGGTCGCACGTTCCGTACCGACGAGCTCGACGCGACCCACACCCCGGTGTTCCACCAGGTAGAGGGACTCGCCGTCGACAAGGGCCTCACCATGGCGAACCTGCGGGGAACCTTGGATGCGTTCGCCCGTGCGCTGTTCGGCGAGGAGACGCGCACGCGTATGCGTCCCAACTATTTCCCGTTCACCGAACCGTCCGCGGAAGTCGATGTGTGGTTCCCCAAGAAAAAGGGCGGCGCAGGCTGGGTCGAATGGGGTGGCTGCGGCATGGTGAACCCGAAAGTGTTGCGGGCCAGCGGTATCGACCCGGACGTCTACTCCGGTTTCGCTTTCGGAATGGGGCTCGAGCGAACCTTGCAGTTCCGCAACGACATTCCTGACATGCGGGACATCGTCGAGGGTGACATTCGCTTCAGTTTGCCATTCGGCGTAGGCGCCTGACGTCTTTTCGTCCCTCAATCACGTTCGACACCCAGAAAGAGCTGAGCAGACGTGCGCGTTCCACAATCCTGGCTGACCGAGGTTCTGCAGCGCACGGCGCCGCAGTGGAAGGTGACCCCCGAGGAGCTCGACGAGGGTTTCGTGCGGGTGGGTTTCGAAGTCGAGGAACTCGATTCGCTCGACCAGGTGACCGGTCCCCTCGTCGTCGGCCGTGTCGCGAGCATCACCGAACTCACCGAGTTCAAGAAGCCCATCAGGTTCTGCCTCGTGGATGTCGGCAACGAGGAAGCCCAGGAAATCGTCTGCGGTGCAACGAATTTTGCAGAGGGCGACCTGATCGTGGCGGCCCTGCCGGGCAGTGTGCTGCCTGGCGGATTCGCGATCGCCGAGCGCAAGACATACGGCAAGAACAGCAACGGCATGATCTGTTCGACGCTCGAACTGGGGCTCGGTAGAGATCAATCCGGAATTCTCGTGCTGCCGAAGGGGACAGCAGCACCCGGGGATGATGCCAAAGTGGTTCTAGGGCTCGATGATTCCGTCATCGAGCTGAACGTCACCCCGGACCGAGGTTATGCATTCTCCGTTCGTGGTTTGGCGCGTGAACTTGCGAGCAGCTTCGACCTCGAATACGCGGACCCGGCGCTCGGCCCGGCCTCGCACTCCGAGGGGCAGGCGTGGCCGGCAACGGTCGAGCCGGATGCGGGTGTCGGCAGATTCGCGCTGCGCAAGGTCAGCGGCATCGATCCAGCAGCCGTGACGCCGTGGTGGATGCAACGCCGACTGCTTCTCGCCGGCATCCGGCCGATCTCCGCCGCTGTCGACGTCACCAACTACGTGCTGCACGAACTGGGGCAGCCCTTGCATGCGTTCGACGCGAACGCTCTCACCGGCGCCATTGTCGTGCGCCGTGCGAAGGCGGGGGAGCAGCTCGAAACTCTCGACGGCGTGGAGCGCACCCTCGACGCCGAGGACGTCGTCATCGCCGATGATTCGGGTGCCATCTCGCTCGCCGGCGTCATGGGCGGTGCATCGACCGAGGTCGGACCCGGCACTGTCGATGTGATCCTCGAAGCGGCGAACTTCGATCCGCTGGCGGTCTTCCGGACAGGACGCCGTCACAAGCTCAGCAGCGAAGCCAGCAAACGCTTCGAACGAACAGTCGATTCTGCCTTGCCTGTCGCAGCACTGGATCGAGCTGCGCAGCTCCTCGTGGACATCGCCGGCGGACGCATCGAGCCCATCCTGACCGATATCGGCGAAGTTCGGGCGTTCCCGTCGGTGCGGATGGATCTGGATCTGCCGGATCGAGTAGCCGGAGTCGAATACCCCAATGGAGTGGCGGCGCACAGGCTGACGCAGATCGGTTGCGAGGTCGAGGTCGGCGTCAACTCGGCCGGCCACGGCGAGCTGGTCGTGTCGCCGCCGACCTGGCGTCCTGATCTGCAGCAACCCGCGGACCTCGTGGAGGAGGTGCTGCGGCTCGAAGGACTCGAGCAGATTCCGTCCGTACTCCCTGCCGCCCCTGCCGGGCGGGGGCTGACTGCCCCCCAGAAGCGCAAGCGTGCCGTCGGGAAGTCGTTGGCCTTCGCTGGATACGTCGAGGTGCTCCCCACTGTTTTCCTGCCTGCCGGGGTGTTCGACACATGGGGACTCCCGGCCGAGGACGACAGGCGACGCACCACCTCCGTGCTCAATCCGCTGGAAGCGGACCGGCCCGAGTTGGCGACGACGATCCTGCCGGGTCTGTTCGAGATTCTTGCCCGCAACGTTGCACGAGGGCAGCGCGATGCGTCGCTGTTTGCAATCGCTCAGGTGGTTCGGCCCGGCGATCACACGGTTTCGGTCGACGCGATCGCCGTGCACGAGCGGCCCACCGAGGAGGAGATCGCTAGCCTGCGCGGTTCGTTGCCGGACCAGCCCGTGTACGTGGGTGTCGTTACGAGCGGCAAGCGTGAGCCCTCCGGGCCGTGGGGTCAGGGCCGCAGCGCGGACGCATCCGATGCGTTCGATGCGGCACGGACAATTGCCGCGGCCGCCGGTGTGGAGATCGAATTTCGCGCCGCGCAGTATCTGCCGTGGCATCCAGGTCGATGCGCCGAACTGGTCGTGGACGGCGCTGTCGTCGGCCATGCGGGGGAGTTGCATCCGGCGGTGCTCGAGCGGGCAGGGCTGCCCCCGCGCACCTGCGCGATGGAATTGAACCTCGACGCCCTTCCTGTGGTGGAGTCACTGCCCGCGCCTGTTGTATCTCCTTTCCCGGCCGTATTGCAGGACGTCGCCGTCGTGGTCGCGAGCTCGGTCCCCGCGGGCGAGGTTCAACGCGCGTTGAAGGCCGGCGCAGGCGAACTGCTGGAGAGCATCCGGTTGTTCGACGTGTTCGAGGGTGAGCAGGTCGGTGCGAACCGGAAGTCGCTGGCATTCGCTCTCGTCTTCCGAAGCTCCGACGGCACCTTGACCGAAGCGCAGGCAACCGAGGCACGTGATGCGGCGGTGGCCGCCGCCACCGCCGCGGTGGGTGCGGAACTTCGCGGTTAGCGCCCCTGAAGCCCGGGCGAGAATTGCGTAGCGTGGAGAGTATGAGTACACACAGCGCAGGAGATCGCACGGATGCCGCCGTCTTGCGCGAGGTGCTCGCTGCCGTCGCAGGGCGGCCGGCTCTTGCGCCCGTGCACGCGGCTGCTGCGGCGTTGCTCGCCGAGATCGATACCTCGGGTGGCGATGGCGGCACTACCCCTTCCGTCGCGCCCCCGGGCGAGGTGCCGGATGTCGATGTTCCCCACACGACGCGTCCCCGCATCGATCAACCGCTCGGGGACCCGCCTCCGGGAATGCTGGCCCAGGACCCGTCGTTGGGGATTCTCGATGCCGAGCTGGTGGACGACAGTGGGCTCGACCGATCCATCGGTGGCGGAGTCGGCGCCGGGTTCACCGAGAAGGGTGTGCCGACCTGGGACGCGGTCCGCGACAAGGTCGACAATCGGACGACCACCGCGTTGGGGCGTGAAGAGCTCGATCACAGCACTGCGGCCGGTCGCACGTTGGACGAACAGTGGAACGAGCGCGAGGCCGCAGGGAAGAGCAAACTCGATGAGATCAGGCGTTCGATGAAGGAGAACAACCCCGGTTCATGAATGAGCTTGCATGGTGATGCATAATCAATCCATGAACGCTGTGAATGATGACGTGCACTCGGCACCGGTGCGAATAGCAGTCGCAGGAGCGAGTGGGTACGCCGGTGGCGAAATCCTCCGTCTGCTGCTCGGTCACCCAGGTGTCAGCTCGGGCCGCATCGTCATCGGCTCACTCACTGCCGGCGGCAACGCGGGCGCGACATTGGGCGAGTTCCACCCGCACCTGCTGCCTCTCGCCGACCGTGTCCTCGCCGAGACCACTCTCGACGAACTCGCCGGTCACGACGTCGTCTTTCTCGGACTGCCGCATGGAAAGTCCGCTGAGATCGCGCAACAACTGCCCGAGTCCGTCGTCATCATCGATTGCGGCGCCGATTTCCGGTTGTCCGACGGCTCCGCCTGGGAAAAGTACTACGGTTCGCCACACGCGGGCACCTGGCCGTACGGCCTACCCGAGCTGCCTGGCCTGCGGGAGAAGCTGGTGGGCGCCACGCGGATCGCGGTGCCCGGGTGCTATCCCACGGTGTCGTCTCTGGCTCTCGCGCCCGCAGTGGCAGCAGGGATCATCGAGCCCCGGGTGAGTGTGGTGGCGGTCAGCGGCGCCTCCGGAGCGGGGCGTTCGCCGCGCGCCGACCTGCTCGGCTCGGAGGTGATGGGCTCGGTGCGGGCGTACAGCGTTGCTGGCGCCCATCGGCACACCCCGGAGATCATTCAGAATCTGTCGGCGCTCTCACCGGTCCCGATCACGGTTTCCTTCACGCCAGTTTTGGCGCCGATGCCACGTGGAATTCTCGCCACCTGCACCGCCCTCACGACGGCGACGCAGGAGCAGGCGATCGAGGTGTACGAGAAAGCCTATGCGTCTGAACCTTTTGTGCACGTCCTCGGCGTGGGCCGACTGCCGCAGACGGGTGCCGTGATCGGATCCAATGCAGTGCAGATCAGCGTCTCCGTCGACGCCGACGCCGGGCAGCTCGTGGTGATCGCCGCGATGGACAACCTCACCAAAGGCACCGCAGGTGGTGCTGTGCAGTCGATGAACATTGCACTCGGCATCCCCGAGACCGATGGTCTCACTACAGTAGGAGTCGCACCGTGAGCAGCCCCTCCGTGAGCAGCGCAGTCGAGTCGCAGACAGCGACCGGAAAACTGGTCCGCACACAGGGCGTCACCGCCCCCGCGGGTTTCCGTGGAGCCGGTATCGCAGCGGGTATCAAAGCCAACGGCAAGGCCGATCTCGCCCTTGTGTTCAACGAGGGACCGGATACCACGGCCGCTGGGGTCTTCACCCGAAACAAAGTCAAGGCTGCTCCCGTGCTGTGGTCGCAACAGGTTCTCGGCACCGGGAAGCTGCGCGCTGTGGTCCTCAACTCCGGCGGCGCCAACGCATGCACGGGGGCGGGCGGGTTCCAGGACACGCACCGCACCGCCGAGGAGGTGGCGACGGCACTGAGCAACTGGGGTACCGAGACGGGAGCGATCGAGGTCGCCGTCTGCTCCACCGGTCTCATCGGTGATCGGCTACCGATGGACAAGCTGATTCCGGGCGTCACCGAAGTCGTCCACGAACTCGCGGGTGGAATCTCCGGTGGGACCGACGCCGCCTACGCGATCATGACGACCGATACCGTGCCGAAGCAGGCTGCGTTTCATCATGTGAACAAGTGGAACGTCGGCGGAATGGCAAAGGGGGCAGGCATGCTCGCGCCGTCGCTGGCGACGATGCTCAGTGTGCTCACCACCGATGCGGTCGCCACCGCCGAACAACTCGACACCGCGCTACGCAACGCCACTCGGCTGTCGTACGACCGACTCGATGTCGACGGTGCGACCTCGACCAACGACACCGTGCTGCTCCTTGCATCCGGCGCCAGTGGAATAGCCCCGAGCCAGGACGAACTCGATGCCGCGGTCCTGGCGGTGTGCGACGATCTCGCAGATCAGATGATGGCCGACGCAGAGGGCGTCACCAAGCGGGTGCGGGTGACGGTCTCGGGTGCCGCGTCGGAGGATGACGCGCTTGTCGGTGCACGGACGGTCGCTCGGGACAGTCTCGTCAAGACCGCACTGTTCGGCTCCGACCCCAACTGGGGCCGCGTGCTCGCTGCAATCGGTATCGCGCCGATCGAACTCGATCCCGACCGCATCGCTGTCGCGTTCAACGGGTCACCGGTGTGCGTCGACGGTGTGGGTGCGCCGGGCGCCCGCGAGGTGGATCTGTCGGGCGAGGATATCGAGGTCACCATCGACCTCGGCCTCGGAGATGCGTCGGTCACGATCCGGACGACGGACCTTTCGCACGCGTACGTCGAAGAGAATTCGGCGTACTCGTCGTGACCGATTCCCAGCTCTCTGCGTCGGAGCAGGCGCACACACTCGCCGGGGCATTGCCGTGGCTGCAGAAATTTCACGACAAGGTCGTCGTCGTCAAGTATGGCGGCAACGCGATGATCGACGAAAACCTCAAACGCGCTTTCGCCGCCGACATGGTCTTCCTGCGCACTGTTGGACTACACCCGGTCGTGGTCCACGGCGGCGGACCGCAGATCACGGCGATGCTGTCCAGGCTCGGCATGGAGGGCGTGTTCCGCGGAGGGTTCCGAGTGACCACCCCCGAGGTCATGGACGTGGTGCGAATGGTCCTGTTCGGTCAGGTCGGGCGCGAGCTCGTCGGTCTGATCAACAGTCACGGCCCGTACGCCGTCGGAATCTCGGGCGAGGATGCGCATCTGTTCACGGCTTCGAAGCGCTCGGTGACGGTCGACGGTATCGAGACCGACATCGGCCTGGTCGGAGACGTGACCTCGGTCAATCCCGACGCGGTGCACGATCTCATCGACGCGGGTCGGATCCCGGTGGTCTCCACCATCGCTCCCGACGCGGATGGCGTCGTGCACAACATCAACGCCGATACCGCGGCAGCCGCGCTGGCGCAGGCCATCGGCGCCGAAAAGCTGGTGATCCTCACCGACGTCGAAGGCCTGTACACGAACTGGCCGGACAGGTCTTCGCTGACGTCGGAGATCGACGTCGACACACTCACCGCACTGTTGCCCTCGCTGGATTCCGGGATGGTCCCGAAGATGGAGGCATGCCTGCGCGCAGTACAGGGCGGTGTGCCCTCGGCCCATGTCATCGACGGTCGTGTGTCGCACTCGGTGCTCGTCGAGCTCTTCACCGGAGAAGGAATCGGAACGATGGTACGGCCGAACACGAAAGCAGGTTTCGATTCATGAGCGAGCACACCTCGACCCTCGATCTCCAGTCCCGGTGGTCGAATTCGTTGATGGACAACTACGGTGTGCCACGCATCGCCCTGGTTCGCGGTGCGGGCGCTGTCGTGACCGACGCCGATGGGAAGGACTACCTCGACCTCCTCGCCGGAATCGCCGTGAACATTCTGGGGCACGCGCACCCGGCGGTGATCGAGGCGGTCACCACCCAGCTCGGCACGCTCGGGCACACGTCCAATCTGTATGCCACCGAGCCGGGAATCGAACTGGCCGAGCAGCTGCTGGCGCATCTCGGTGCGAGCGTGCACGGTCGAGTTTTCTTGTGCAACTCCGGCACCGAGGCGAACGAGGCGGCGTTCAAGATCGCCCGACTCACCGGCCGTCCGAAGATCATCGCGGCCGAGAAGGCCTTCCACGGCCGAACGATGGGTGCGTTGGCGCTCACCGGCCAGCCGGACAAGCGGGCGCCGTTCGAGCCGATGCCCGCCGGCGTGCATCACGTTCCGTACGGCGATGTCGAAGCCCTCGAAGCAGTTGTCGATACCGACACGGCCGCTGTATTTCTCGAACCGATCATGGGGGAGAGCGGTGTCGTCGTTCCGCCGGATGGTTATCTGCTCGCAGCCCGGGAGATCACCGCACGCCACGGCGCGCTGCTGATTCTCGACGAGGTGCAGACCGGAATCGGTCGCACCGGATGGTTCTACGCCCATCAGGCTGTCGGTATCGTCCCGGACGTCATCACCCTGGCGAAGGGGCTCGGCGGCGGCCTACCGATCGGCGCGTGCATCGGCATCGGAGAGGCAGCGTCTCTGTTGCATCCGGGCAAGCACGGCACCACATTCGGAGGAAATCCCGTGTGCGCATCCGCCGCACTGGCGGTCCTGAGGACCCTGGCCGAGGACGATCTCATCTCGCACGCCGATCGTCTCGGCAAGATCATCGCGCACTCGATCGAGGGACTGGACCACGCGATCATCGATCATGTCCGCGGATCGGGGCTACTTCTGGGTGTCGTGTTGACAAAGGCGGTGGCAGCCAAAGCCGAAGCCGCTGCGCGTGAAGCAGGGTTTCTCATCAATGCGGCACAACCGGACGTTCTTCGCCTCGCACCGCCCCTGGTCCTCACCGAGGAGCAGGCCGAGGCGTTTGTCTCGGCACTGCCCGCAATACTCGACAAAGCTGACGAAACGGATTGACGATGGCACTGATGAACTTTCTCCGGGACGACGACGTCACTCCGCAGCAACAGGGCGAAATCCTCGCGCTCGCAGCCGAACTGAAGAGGGCACCGTTCTCCAAGCGCCCGCTCGAAGGTCCCCGCGGTGTCGGGGTGATCTTCGAGAAGAACTCGACCCGCACCCGCTTCTCCTTCGAGATCGGTATCGCCCAGCTCGGCGGCCACGCCGTCGTCGTCGACGGGCAGAGCACCCAGCTCGGTCGCGAGGAAACGTTGCAGGACACCGGCCGAGTGCTCTCACGCTACGTCGATGCGATCGTCTGGCGCACCTTCGGACAGAAGCGGTTGGAGCAGATGGCGACGGGCGCAACGGTGCCCATCGTCAATGCGCTCTCCAACGAGTTTCATCCGTGTCAGGTGCTCGCCGATCTGCAGACGCTCGTCGAGCGCAAGGGTCAGCTGAAAGGGCTTGAACTCGCCTACTTCGGTGACGGGGCAAACAACATGGCCCATTCGTTGCTCCTGGGCGGAGTGACGGCCGGCATCAATGTCACCGTAGCGGCGCCGAAAGAGTTTGCACCGCTCGCCGAGGTGCTCGACGCAGCGAGGGCCCGAGCCGAGGAGACCGGCGCGAAAGTCACTGTCACCGAGGACCCGTACGAGGCCGCGTCGGGAGCCGACGCTCTGGTGACCGATACCTGGACCTCGATGGGGCAGGAGCACGACGGCCTCGATCGTGTCGCGCCGTTCCGTCCGTTCCGCATCGACACGGAGTTGCTCTCCAAAGCAAAGTCCGATGCCGTTGTACTGCACTGCCTTCCCGCGCACCGTGGTGAAGAGATCACCGACGAGGTACTCGACGGGCCGCACAGTGTTGTCTGGGACGAGGCCGAGAATCGACTGCACGCACAGAAGGCGCTGCTGGTGTGGCTACTCGAGCAGGCTCGACGACCGTGAGCGAGGATGCGCCCTCGGTCCCGCTCACAGCGTCGACCAGAGCGGGTAGGCAGGCGCGCATCGTCTCTCTGTTGGCAAACCACCAGGTGCGCAGTCAACCGGAGCTCGCAGCGTTGCTGGCCGCGGAGGGCATCGATGTGACCCAGGCGACCCTGTCCCGTGATCTCGACGAACTGGGCGCCGTGAAATTGCGGGCACCCGACGGCGGCGCCGGGGTCTACATCGTTCCCGAGGACGGCAGTCCGGTGCGCGGTGTCTCTGGCGGGACGGATCGACTGACCAGGATGCTGGGGGAGTTGTTGGTATCGACCGATTCCAGTGGAAATCAGGCGATTCTGCGCACCCCGCCGGGCGCCGCGCACTACCTGGCGAGCGCACTCGATCGAGCCTCGCTCAGGGAGATAGTCGGCACCATTGCCGGAGACGACACGATCCTGGTCGTCGCCCGGGAACCGCTGACCGGCAGCGATATCGCAGACAAGTTGGAGAAGCTGGCCCGACGCGCGCAGTAGCTTCGACGCACACACCACGCACGAGCAACAATCAAGGAGTACACACCATGGCCGAACGCGTCGTCCTCGCCTACTCGGGCGGATTGGACACCTCCGTCGCCATCAGCTGGATCGGCAAGGAGACCGGTAAGGAGGTCGTTGCCGTTGCCATCGATCTCGGCCAGGGCGGTGAGGACATGGAGGTCGTGCGGCAACGCGCCCTCGATTGCGGAGCCGTCGAGTCCGTCGTCGTCGATGCCCGTGACGAATTCGCCGAAGAATACTGCCTACCGACCATTGCGAACAACGCGCTCTACATGGACCGCTACCCGCTGGTGTCGGCCATCAGCCGTCCGCTGATCGTCAAGCACCTGGTCGACGCCGCCCGAGCGCACGGCGGAACCGTGGTTGCGCACGGCTGCACGGGCAAGGGAAACGACCAGGTGCGCTTCGAGGTCGGTTTCAACACTCTCGCCCCCGAACTGGACGTGTTGGCTCCCGTCCGTGATTACGCCTGGACGCGGGAAAAGGCGATCGCGTTCGCCGAGGAGAACGCGATCCCCATCAACGTCAGCAAGAAGTCGCCGTTCTCGATCGATCAGAACGTCTGGGGACGCGCTGTCGAGACCGGGTTCCTCGAAGACCTGTGGAACGCGCCGACGAAAGACGTCTACGACTACACGCAGGATCCTAGTGCGAACTGGACCGCGCCGGACGAGCTCATCATCGGTTTCGACAAGGGCCGCCCGGTCAGTATCGACGGCCGCCCGGTGTCGGTGCTCGAGGCGATCCAGGAGCTCAACACCAGGGCGGGCGCGCAGGGCGTCGGCCGTTTGGACGTAGTCGAGGACAGGCTCGTCGGTATCAAGAGTCGGGAGATCTACGAGGCTCCGGGCGCCATGGTGCTGATTCGCGCCCACGAGGAGCTCGAACACGTCACCCTCGAACGCGAACTCGGACGCTACAAGCGTCACACCGACCAGAAGTGGGCCGAGCTCGTCTACGACGGGCTCTGGTACTCCTCGCTCAAGGGTGCTCTGGACACCTTCACCGCCCACACTCAGGAGCACGTGACGGGCGAGATTCGCCTCGAATTGCACGCTGGGTCGATCAACGTCAACGGCCGGCGCAGCGAGGAATCGCTGTACGACTTCAATCTTGCGACCTACGACGAGGGTGACACGTTCGATCAGTCCTCGGCCAAGGGATTCGTACAGCTTCACGGTTTGTCGTCGAAGATTGCGAAGAAGAGGGACATGGGCTTGTGAGCGAACAACACGGAACCAACGAAGGATCGCTCTGGGGTGGGCGGTTCGCGTCCGGCCCGGCCGAGGCCATGGCCGCGCTGAGCAAGTCGACCCATTTCGACTGGGTGCTCGCGCCGTACGACATTCGCGCATCGATGGCGCACGCCCGCGTGCTGAACGGCGCCGGGCTGCTCACCGCGGCCGATCTCGAGATCATGCTCGACGGCTTGCAGCGGCTAGCCGACGATGTCGCCTCGGGCGAATTCGTGGCTGCGGAGTCCGACGAGGATGTGCACGGCGCACTCGAACGCGGACTGATCGACCGCATCGGCCCCGAGGTGGGCGGACGCCTGCGAGCAGGACGCTCGCGCAACGACCAGGTAGCGACTCTGTTCCGGATGTGGCTGCGTGACGCCGTCCGGCGCGTGTCCGCCGGCGTCCTCGACGTCGTCGACGCTTTGGCCACGCAGGCTGCCGCGCACCCGGCGGCAGTCATGCCCGGAAAGACGCATTCGCAGGCGGCGCAACCGGTTCTGCTTGCGCATCATCTCCTGGCGCATACCCATCCTCTGCTACGAGATGTGCAGCGTTTTCAGGATTTCGACGTCCGAGCGGCGGTCTCCCCGTACGGTTCCGGTGCGCTGGCGGGATCGTCACTGGGTCTGAGCCCCGAGAAGATCGCGGCCGAACTCGGGTTCGATTCGTCGGCGGAGAATTCGATCGATGCCACCTCCTCGCGCGATTTCGCGGCCGAGGCGGCGTTCGTACTAGCGATGACGGCGGTGGATCTGTCTCGACTGGCCGAGGAGATCGTGTCCTGGAGCACTCCCGAATACGGGTATGTGACATTGGCAGATGCATGGTCGACCGGGAGTTCGATCATGCCGCAGAAGAAGAACCCCGACGTCGCCGAACTCACCCGTGGCAAGTCCGGTCGACTGATCGGCAACCTCACCGGTCTGCTCGCGACTCTGAAAGCGCAGCCGCTGGCCTACAACCGTGATCTCCAGGAAGACAAGGAACCGGTTTTCGATTCGGTTGCGCAGTTGGAACTGCTGTTGCCAGCAATCGCGGGCCTGGTCGGCACGCTCGAATTCCACGTGGACCGGATGGCCGAGCTCGCGCCCGCAGGCTTCACGCTGGCGACGGACATCGCCGAATGGATGGTTCGCCAGGGCACGCCGTTCCGGGTGGCGCATGAGGCTGCAGGTGCGTGCGTGCGTGTCGCGGAGGCTCGGGGAGTCGGCCTGAACGAGCTGACCGACGAGGAACTGGCAACGGTCGATCCTTCTCTGACACCGGAGGTTCGCAAGGTTCTGACCGTGGAAGGTTCCATCTCCTCGCGTGATTCCAGAGGCGGCACAGCAGCGATCCAGGTGGCGAGTCAGCTGGGCGGCGTGCGGGCGAGCGCGGAGAAAGCGCGTGGCTGGCTCGCGACCGGAATTTCGGGAGGCCGAAATGTCAATCAATCAGGCGCGCCGGGTTCGAATTCGGCGGTGTGAGAAGCTTCTCGGCAACGCATTGAGTGAGCGGTCGGACACAGAAGATCGAACGCAGGAGTTGTCGTGGTTGGACTGAATGCAGACGCGGTCCGTGGGCCGTTGCGCCGCGCTGTAGCAACTGCTCAGAACGGTCTCGAGGTCATCCGCCTCGGTGGCCTCGAGACCGAGGTCGATGCCTCGCCGTTCAGGGTTGTCGACCGCGAGCCGATGTACCGGCTGCGGCGGTACTTCCCGGACGACGTCGACGAGTCGCTTCCACCTGTCGTGCTGGTGCCACCGATGATGGTGTCGGCGGATGTGTACGACGTGACCACCGACAACGGTGCGGCCGGGATTCTACGCGGGATGGGTTTGGATCCCTGGGTCGTCGATTTCGGTTCGCCCGATACCGAGGAGGGCGGCTGGAGTCGCACTCTCGCCGATCATGTCGTCGCCATCAGCGAGGTCGTGGACAAGGTTTACAGCCATACCGGGCGTGATGTTCACCTGGCCGGATACTCCCAGGGCGGTATGTTCTGCTACCAGGCTGCGGCCTATCGTGGCGGCCGGAACCTGGCCAGTCTCATCACGTTCGG
Source organism: Rhodococcus sp. I2R (assembly GCF_020889545.1). Taxonomy (NCBI): domain Bacteria; kingdom Bacillati; phylum Actinomycetota; class Actinomycetes; order Mycobacteriales; family Nocardiaceae; genus Rhodococcus; species Rhodococcus sp. I2R. Next base: position 7,528 of record NZ_JAHUTG010000006.1, on the reverse strand, counting down.
CGCTCCCGTGGATACGCTCGCGGCGCTTCCGCTGGGTATCCCGGCGGGTGTCGCGACCCGCGGCGCCGAGTTCCTCGCCGATCACGTCTTCACCAGGCTGGCAGTTTCCGGTTGGATGGCTCGAACCGGATTTCAGCTGCTGGACCCTGCCAAGACGGTGCGCTCACGGCTCGATTTCTTGCGTCAACTCCACGACCGCGACGCCCTGTTGCCGCGAGAGCCGCAGCGGCGGTTTCTTGCACTCGACGGCTGGGTTGCCTGGTCCGGGCCCGCTGTCGCCGAACTGTTGAAACAGTTCGTGGTGCACAACCGGATGATGACGGGCGGGTTCGTCATCAAGGACCGCCTGCTCACCCTTTCGGATCTGTCCGTTCCGATGCTTGCGTTCGTCGGCGAGGTCGACGATATCGGCCAACCGCTCGCTGTGCGCGGCATTCGGCGCGCTGCGCCTCGTGCCGAGATCTACGAAAGCACGCTGCGTGCAGGTCACTTCGGCTTGGTTGTCGGTAGTTTGGCCGCCGCCCACACGTGGCCGACCACCGGCGAGTGGATTCTGTGGCGCGAGGGACTGGGAGATGAGCCCGCCGCCGTCCACGAGATGACCTACGACGAGCACCTCGATACCGAGAGCGGTGTGTCGGTGAGCAACAGACTCATTCACACTGCGGCGTCGATCGCCGAGGTGGGAGTCGGGGTCGGACGCGGTCTTGCGTCAGCGGCCAGCGGCGCAGTTCGAGGCACCCGTGAGATGTCCAGCGAGGCAGTCCGCACGTTGCCACGCCTTGCGCGCCTGGGGCAGATGCAACCGCACTCGACGGTATCGCTCGGCCGGTTGATCGCCGAACAGGGTCGCAAGTCACCGGTCGGGGAGTGCTTCCTCTTCGACGATCGGGTGCACACCAACCAGGCCGTCAATGTTCGCATCGACAACGTGGTCAAGGGTCTGATCTCGTGTGGCGTGCGACCGTCGGCGCGCATCGGTGTGCTGATGGAGACCCGACCCAGTGCCCTGGCAGCCATCGCCGCATTGTCTCGAATCGGCGCGGTGGCCGTTCTGCTGCCACCGGGCGGAGATCTCAGCAGCGCCGTTCGCGCCGTCGACGTCGACACCGTGATTGCAGACCCCGAGAACCTGGCCTCGGCAACGGCACTGGTGGCCAACGTTCTGGTATTGGGCGGCGGCGATGCCCGCCATCTCGACGTCCCCAATGGCGAGGACGTCATCGATCTCGAAGCGATCGACCCGGATTCGGTGACGCTGCCTGCGTGGTACGCACCCAACCCCGGCCGAGCGCGGGAATTGGCGATGGTCCTGTTCACCGCTACCGACCGCGGACTCGAACCGAGATTCGTCACCAATCATCGTTGGGCGCTATCGGCGTTCGGTACGGCGACGGCAGCAGCTCTCGGTCCAGGCGACACCGTGTATTGCCTGGCGCCGCTTCATCATTCGGCTGGGTTGCTGGTGAGCGTGGGCGGTGCGCTCGCGGGCGGATCACGAATCGCACTCTCGCGAGGGTTGGACCCGGAACGATTCGCCGGCGAGGTGTTCCGCTACGGCGTCACGGTTATCAGCTACACCTGGGCGATGATGCAGAGCATTCTCGACCATGAGTGCCTCGATATCGACCGTAGTCACCCGGTGCGACTGTTCATCGGATCCGGAATGCCGGTCGGCTTGTGGAAGAGAACGCTCCGGAAGTTCGAGCCCGCACGTGTGCTGGAGTTCTACGCTTCCACCGAGAACGACGTGATCCTGGCCAACGTCGCCGGCACCAAGATCGGTTCCAAGGGACGCCCCCTGCCCGGTAGTGCAAAGGTCGCGTTGGCGGCGTACGACCCGATCTCGGGCCGGTTGGAGGAGGACGACAACGGTTTCGTCCGGATGTGCCGTGACGACGAGATCGGCTTGCTGTTGGGCCGTCCGAGTAACGACGGTGAGGTCACGAGTCCGCTGATGCGTGGGGTGTTCGAACCCGGTGATTCGTGGATCCCGACGGAGAACCTGTTCAGACGCGATTCCGACGGCGACTACTGGCTGGTCGATCGCAAGGACACCGTCGTCAAGACAGCTCGCGGCCCGGTGTTCACCCAGCCCATCATCGATGCGTTCGGTGAGGTGCCCGAGGTGGTATCTGTTGTGGTGTACGGCGTCGTCGCCGGCCAGGTGCGAACCGTCAACGGGGTCGACTATCGCGACGAGGTCGCGGTCTGTGGGATCTCGCTTCGCGAGGACAAGTCGTTGCCAGCCAGAACGGTCACCGACGCGATGGCGGTGTTGCTGCCTGTGCAGCGTCCTGACATCGTGCACGTGGTGGATCACATTCCGCTGGGGCGGGCGTATCGACCGGGCGCGTGCGACTTGCAGAAGGAGGGTGTGCCCGCACCGAGCACCCGCACGTGGTTCTTCGACAAGGAGTCGGGTGACTATCGTCGTCTCACCAAGGCGATCGCCGCCGAACGGTTCGGCAGCGCCGACGAGTCCGGTCGACGGTAGGTCGAGCGATCTCGGTTCGGTAGGTTGAGCGGGCCAGGCAGTACACCGACAGACAGTAAGGAATTTCGTGGCGATCGATCGAACACTTCTCGGCATCCTCGCGTGCCCGGAGGACAAGGGCCCACTGCTGCTGGTGGAGGACGAGTTGCTCTACAACCCGCGTCTGCGCCGCGCATACCCAATCGAGGGCGGTATTCCGGTGCTCCTGGTCGACGACGCCCGCGATGTGGACGACGCCGAACACGAGTCGATTCTCAGCCGGGCGACGTCCGGGTCGTAGGTAGGTCGCCGGTCAAATAGCGCTGCAGAGTGGGTGCGACCAAGGCCACCAACTCGTCGGCGGGCATCGATGCGATCGGTTCGAGCTCGAGAACATGTCTGGTCAGCAGTACACCTGCCATCTGTGACGCAACCAGGTTTACTCGCAGTGGCGCGGAACCTACCGGGTGATTCACGCGCTGAGCGACGTCCTTCAGTGCGATCTGCAGCAGAAATGTGCTGATCAGGTCGGTGTCACCGTCGGCGATGATCGATCGGAATGCAGCAACCACGGACTCGCCGTTTTCGGAATCCCAGACCTGAAGCACTGCGGTGGCCAGAGTGGCTCCGAGGTTGTCGAGCTGGGCCGAGCGAATCGGCTTCAAGACTTCCGCGGGATCGATGGGTAGGGCTATCGCGGCAACGAAGAGGTCTCGCTTGGTTCCGAAGTAGTGATGCACGAGTGCCGCATCCACGCCCGAATCGGCAGCTATCGCACGAATCGATGTCTTGTCGAAACCTGCGTCGGCAAATCGTGTTCGGGCCACGGCGAGGATTGTGTCCTTTGTTGTGGATTCGCCTGGTCTTCGACCGGTCCGAGTGTTGGGCCGACGGTCGCCAGTCTCGTGTGCGTTCACGATGCCCACTGTGCCGGATCAGATGTCGCGGTCACGGGGTACGCCTCCGAAGTGTCGCGGCTGCCGCGCACAGGGCGACTATCACGAACCCGAGGACGACAGCCAGATCGAGAAGCATGGCGGTGGTGACGGTGGTGTTGTTCGCGATTTCGGCGAGTGCGTCGACGGAGTAGCTCAGGGGCATTGCGTTGCTTGCGATCTGCAGCCAGTCGGGCATCTGGTCACGTGGGACCAACAGGCCGCAGAGAAACAGCTGCGGAATCACCACGACGGGCATGAACTGCACTGCTTGGAACTCGGTCCGCGCGAACGCGCTGCACAGCAGTCCGATGGCGACGCCGAGTACGGCACCGAGCATCGCCACCAGCGCCACCCATGTGACCGAGCCGGCCGTCGTCAGACCGAGAAGTCCGAATGCGACGGCGCACGCCAGTGCCGCCTGGGCCACTGCTGCTATCGAGAACGCAGAGGCGTAGCCGGCAAGGAGATCGAGTTTTGTCATGGGCGTGGTCAGCAGACGTTCGAGTGTCCCTGAGCTCCGTTCGCGCTGCATGGCGATCGAGGTGATCAGAAACATCACGACGAAGGGCAGAATCCCGAGCATTGCGATTGCGATCCGGTCGAATACCGGCGGTTTCCCTGGAGTGAGCGGTACCTCCTGGTAGAGGAAGTAGAGCAGCGTCATGAGCAGCGAGGGAACCATCAGGATCATCGCGACGGTGCGATGGTCGGCGCGTAGTTGCCGGAGTATGCGTGTGCTGGTGGCGGTGTAGATATGCGGGTTCACGACGCCCTCTTTTCGTTGTCGGACGAGCGAATGAGCGTCAGAAACGCGTGCTCGAGGTTCGTTTCACGTGTTCGGGCCAGAAGTTCCGCGGGCGTGGATCGAGCAAGGACTGTGCCACCTCGCATCAGAATCAGGTCCCCGCACTGCTCGGCCTCGTCCATGACGTGACTCGACACGACGAGTGTGGTGCCGGCTTCAGCCATCTCGCGCAGGCGTGTCCATAGCTCGGCTCTGAGTACGGGGTCGAGTCCGACGGTCGGTTCGTCGAGCACGAGCAGTTCGGGATTCCCGACGAGGGCACTGGCCAATGACACGCGACTGAGCTGACCACCCGAGAGTTGCCCGGCAGCCGTCGTGGCGTGATTGCTGAGCCCGACGGTCTCGATTGCGGCGACGATATCGGCGGGCGGTCGACCGTACAGGGATGCAAAGTAGGCGACATTGTCTCGAACCGTGAGATCGAGATAGATGCTCGGTGCCTGCGTGACATACCCGACTCTGCGCCGCAGAGCCTTCGAACCGGCGGGTAGTCCGAGAACGGTGACGGTGCCGGACTCGACGATCTGTGTGCCGACGATGGACCGCATCAGGGTGGTCTTTCCGCAGCCGGATGGCCCCAGGAGCCCCGTGATACTCCCGCGGCGAATTGTGAGATCGATGTTGTCGAGAACCGTCCGTCCGCCGCGCCTGACGACGAGCGACTCGGCGACGACGGCGTCTCCGGGTGGTTGGCTCATGCCGGTCTCCTTAATTCATCGCATGTTGAATTCACTACATGATGAATTAAAGCGCGTGGTCGGCGTCGAGTCAACGGGCGGCACAATTCGAGGTATGAAGATTGCAGGGTTGACCGGACACCCGGTCGAGGTCGCCCGGTCACTGCTCGGTGCAGAACTACGCGCCTTCGACGTCCGAGTCAGAATTGTCGAGGTCGAGGCATACGGGGGACCCGAGGATGGGCCTTGGCCGGATCCGGCCGCGCATTCGTATCGTGGGCTCACGGTCCGCAACTCGGTGATGTTCGGCCCGGCCGGCCGACTGTACGTCTACCTCAGCTACGGAATGCACATGTGCATCAATGTCTCCTGTGGTCCGGAAGGCGAGGCAGCTGCGGTCCTACTTCGAGCGGCAGAAGTCATCGACGGCGACGACGTAGTGCGCGCAAGACGAGGTCCCCGAGCGATCGCCACCCGCGTGGCCACGGGACCGGGGAACCTCGGCCAGGCGCTGGGCATCACCATGGGGGACAACGGAACAAACCTGCTCGACGCGGTTTCGCCCGTCACGCTGAACGCAGGCGCGCTCGCCCCGGGATCGGGCGAAATCGAATCCGGTCCACGGGTAGGGGTCAGTGCTGCGGCGGACAGGCCGTGGAGATTCTGGGTGACAGATTCGCCATCGGTGTCGGCGTATCGACGTAGTCCGCGAGCAACCGAGCGGGGCCCGACGCGGGGCTGAGGGGAGCCGGCGGCGCTGGATGAGAAGATTGTGCTCGTGAGTGAGAACATCATCGACGAACTGACCTGGCGCGGACTGATCGCGCAGTCCACCGACGTGGACGAGCTGAAGAAGGCGACGTCCGACGGGCCCATCACTCTGTACGGTGGCTTCGACCCGACCGGCCCGAGTCTGCACGCCGGTCACCTCGTTCCACTGTTGGCGCTCAAGCGTTTTCAGCGCGCCGGTCACCGGCCCATCGTGATGGCCGGCGGCGCCACCGGGCTCATCGGTGATCCCCGCGATGTGGGGGAGCGCACGATGAACTCCGCGGACACCGTTCGCGAGTGGGCGGATCGCATCCGCGGACAGCTCGAGCGTTTCGTGGATTTCGACGACAGTCCAACAGGCGCGATCGTCGAGAACAATCTGAACTGGACCGCTCAGCTGACGGCCATCGACTTCTTGCGCGAGATCGGCAAGCACTTTTCGGTCAACGTGATGCTGGCGCGCGACACCGTGAAGACCCGTCTCGAAGGGGACGGAATGTCGTACACCGAATTCAGCTACATGTTGCTGCAGGCAAACGACTACGTACAGCTTCGGCGTTCCTACGGCTGCACACTGCAGATCGGTGGGTCCGATCAGTGGGGGAACATCGTCGCGGGTGTCGAGCTCAACAGGCGCAAGGATGCCGAATCGGTCCACGGGATGACCGTTCCCCTGGTGACTTCTGCCGATGGCAAGAAGTTCGGCAAGTCGACGGGCGGCGGTAGCCTGTGGCTCGACCCCGACATGACGAGCCCATATGCCTGGTACCAGTACTTCGTGAACACGGGCGATGCGGATGTCGTCAAATACCTCCGTTGGTTCACCTTCCTCGATCGCGAGGAACTCGATGCGCTCGACGAGGCAACTCGGGAACGCCCGCACGCCCGTGAGGCTCAGAAGCGCCTCGCGGCCGAGATGACGACACTGGTGCACGGGGAGTCGAACACCCGCGCAGTCGAGCTGGCGAGTCAGGCGTTGTTCGGTCGCGCGGAACTGGCGGAACTGGACGAGCCGACGTTGGCAGCGGCGTTGCGTGAAACGTCCGTCGCTGAAGTCGGAGCAGGCGATGCGGACACCATTGTCGATCTGCTCGTCGCCACCGGCCTGTGCGAGAGCAAAGGTGCTGCTCGACGTGCGGTGAAGGAGGGTGGCGCATCGGTGAACAACCAGAAGATCGCCGACGAGACCTGGACGCCGTCGCCTGACGATCTCCTTCACGGCAAGTGGTTGGTGGTTCGGCGCGGCAAACGTAATTTCGCGGGCGTTCTGGTCGGGTGAGCTGACATCGAGCCGGCAGTGGTGCGAGTCACACAGGTGTGATTTCGCCCCGCTGCGGGTATCAGGTTCGGCAGCGGCTCTGTCACCAGCGGTTTCACCGTGAGCGCCTCGTGTAACGTGCGGATTTGACGCACAGTTTCCAGTCGCGTAACTTTTGTCGAGTCAGAGCGACACGGACACCGACCAGGTCTTCACGGACATGGCAACGAGGTTGTACGGGGTTCCTGATGATCGTGTAGGACAGTCTTTCCCCCAAGCGTCGGGCCTTGTGTCCGAGACCAAGTTGGGTTAGGCTGGAACGGTTGCCCCAGACTCCCGGAGATAGTGTTTTTCGGGTTGTGTGGTGTGTGCGTGTTCTTTGAGAACTCAACAGTGTGTCGATGAATGTCAGTGCCGAATGTTTTTGGTGCTCATGCCTTTTGGGGTGTGGGTGTGACATCTTCTTGCTTCATGCCTTTGTGGTGTGGGGTGGGAGGGTTTTGTTTTAATGCTAGTTGAGTTTTTTTGCTAGTGATTTGGCTCTTTTGTCTATGACTGATTTGTGGTTTCGGCCTGTGTGGTTGGGATCGTTGATCGAGAGTC
>NZ_JAHUTG010000059.1:0-2642 GCF_020889545.1 Rhodococcus sp. I2R | reverse complement strand
TGTCGACGGTCTCGTAATTCCCCAGGGGTAGTTGTCACGTAATTCCCCATGCCGGGTGCTGCTGTGGTGAGGATATCGGTGACGGGCTCGGCTGTCAGGTGGTCTTGGTCCCGGGGCGTTTGCGGGGTCGATACGACGGCCCGTCCATGAGGACTTGATGGCTGGTGTTGATCAGTCGGTCCAGGAGAGATTCGGCGACGACGGGGTTCGGGAACAGTGGGTACCAATCTTTCGGGGCCCTGTTGCTCGTGAGGATCAGGGGTTTGCCGGCGATGGCTCGATCGGAGACGAGGTCATAGAGGTCATCGGATTGGGTGGTGGTGTGCTCACGCATCGCGAAGTCGTCGATGATGAGCACGTGCGGCCGGGTGTATTCACGCATGCGTTGCCCGATGGTGCGGTCGGCATGCCCGCCGGCGAGGTCGGCGAGCATGCGGGAACATTTGACGAATCGGATGTCGCCTCCGCGTCGGGCTACTTGATGACCGAGTGCCTGTGCGACATGGGTTTTCCCGACACCGACCGGGCCGTAGAGGATGACCGACTCGCCCGCGTCGAGCCACCGAAGAGCAGCGAGATCGCGGAGCATCGCTGCGGGCAGTTTCGGGCTGACGGTGAAGTCGAAGTCCTCGAAGGTGTTGGCCTGCTCGAACTTCGCTCGGCGCACTCGTCTGGTCAGGGCGGCGGATTCTCGGCGGGCGATTTCGTCTTCACAGAGCACCTGCAGGAATTCGAGGTGTCCGAGTTGACCGTCGCGTGTTTGAGCGAGCCTGGCGTCGAGTGTGTCCAGCATTCCGGTGAGTTTGAGGGTTTTCAGTGCGGTTCGCAGGGATGGGTCGTGGATGGTCATCACTGTGTCCTTCGTGTCGAATGAGGGTGCAGTGCAGCAGAAGTAGATGAAGTCATGGTCATGCGCTCTGCGCGGTGTCGAACGCGTCGGGGCCGCGGAGCAGCGCGGGCGGTGGTGGTGCCGAGGATTGGTCGTCGGGTTGATCTCCGTGTTCGGTGCCGGCGACGAGGAGTCCTTTGATGGTGCGGTAGTGCACGTCGTCGAGTTCGAGAGCTCGGCGGCATGCGGCATCGAGACGGTCGTCGGGATATTTGTCGCGGAGCCGGATGATCGCCTGGATCGCCCGGAGCCGGTGGATGGCGTTGACCGACGACAGCTCTTCGATGACTTTCGTGGCACCGAAACCGATCTGTTCTGCTTGGTTGCGGCACCAGGTGACACTGCGCAGAGTGTGCGCAACCTTGTGCGGTGGGTAGTGCTCGAAGTTCGTCGACCGCCCGGTCAGATGCAGAACATGAGTGGCGGTGACGGCATCGTCGTGAAAGACCTGGACCATGTCCCCAGCGGTGCGGACGGTGACCTTCTGCCCGAGCAAGCGCCACGGCACCGAGTAGAACGCTTTACCTGCTTTGACGTGGCAGTCCGGTGCGACGGTGCCCACCGAGTACTGCACGGCTTCGAACGTTCGGACCGGAAGTGGGGTGAGAGCGGATTGTTCGACCGCCTCGAACATCGCCGAGGGTGTCACGCCGTCGAGTGAGCGGTGCCGGTGTTGCCCGTATACCTCTGTGGCCCAATGCAATGCCGCGGTCTGCATCTGTTCGAGTGAGGTGAAGTCGCGGCCGGCCCAGAACGAGTCACGGATGTAGGGCATGGGTCGTTCGACGCGGGGTTTGTCCTTGGGTTTGCGGGCGCGGGCGGGGTCGATGAGGGTGCCGTAGAAGCTCGCCAGCTCCTGGTAGGCGGGGTTGATCATCGGGTCGTAGAGATCGGGTCGTTCGACACCGGTTTTGAGGTTGTCGCAGACCAGCCGCGCGGGGACGCCGCCGAAGAACTCGAATGCCGCGACATGGGAGGCGTTCCACGAGGTTTGATCCATCCGGAAGACGGGTTGGACGAACATTTTGCGTGAGCACGCCAGAATCATGACGAATGCCCACACGGTGATGCGGCGGCCCAGGGCCGGGTCGAACCACATGCCGAGTTTGCCGTAGTCGATCTGTGCTTCACTGCCCGGTTCGACAGCCCCGCGTGGGACGGTGACCTTCTCTTCGAGTCGTTGCTCGGCGAATGTTGTTGCGATGTACCGTCGGACGGTCGATTCGGACACCTCGACGTGGTGATCGTCGCGGAGACGCTGCGCGATGGTGGCGACCGTAACCGGCACATCGAGTTGCTCGGTGATCCATTCCCGGTGCGGTGCGATGTGTTCCCACGTCAAGGCGCGGGCCGCGGGATCGGACAGTGCAGGGAACCAGCGGTCGATGCGTTCACGCCAGAGATGTTCATCGAACACCTCCTCCGGTGCCGGTTCGATGCCTTCGTGCACTGCTGGTTGGAGGTATTTGCGGATGGTTTTGCGGTCGATGCCCAGTGCCTGATGGATCTCGACTTGGGATCGGCCGGCGTTCCAGTGTCGGAACATCTCGATGAGATCGTTCACGGTGAATGACTTCCTTGCCACCTCAGGCCCCTTCCACGAGCCCTTGATAGGACCCCGTGTCAGGAGCGAACCTGAGCAGCACCCGAACCCCGCACCGACACGCCCCAGGGTGAGGAATTACGTGACAGCGGGTGAGGAATTACGTGACGGACAACCCCTCAAGCCTGGGGAATTACGTGACCGCTGACA
>NZ_JAHUTG010000058.1:0-2685 GCF_020889545.1 Rhodococcus sp. I2R | reverse complement strand
CCTGTGCCAAACCAGCGGCGACTCGGTCCGCCTCGCCCAAGCACTGCACGGTCAGGGGGTCAAACCCTTGACCTGACACACCCCCCTTCCACCGGTGGCGGGCACACCCGAATGGGCAGATTCTGCACAATGCGCTTCTCATCATCGATCAGGTACAAAAATGGTAGGTGCCCTGACGTGCGATGTAGGCGAGTTCGAGTGGCGGACCAATGGCTTGCCCAAACGTCGCGAATATTGCAGCACAGGCCCTGCGATGAACTCGTACACAGCTGCTGCGATCTTCTCCGGCAAAGAGTCCGTGAGGGCGCGGAGGCTGACCTGGCAATTACGAGCCGATAGGGGCGTGCCCCATGGCTGATCCGCTGGCGGTGTCGAGATCAGAACTCGAAGACCTGGCGAGCAGTGACTCGACCGGCCATGAGGTCGTCGAAGCACTCGTTCACGTCGTCCAATTTGCGCGACACTGCCGACACCGTCGTGCGCCCGGCCTCGTGCAGTGCGAACACCTCACGCAGGTCTTTCCGGGTTCCGACGATCGATCCGAGAACCGAAATTCCGCCCACCACCGTCTCGAAGATCGGAACCGGGAACACACCGTGAGCGGGCATCGAGACGCACACCAGTCGACCGCCGCGTCGAAGCGAACGGAAGGCCTGATCGAACACGCTGGGGATGACGGCCAAAACGATGGCAACGTCCGCTCCACCTTGCGCATTGATCGCCTCGACGGGGTCGACCGTCGACGAGTTGACAGTGTGATCGGCACCGAGTTCACGGGCGAGTTCGAGCTTGTCGTCTTCGATGTCGACTGCCGTGACGAATCCGCCGGCGATCTTGGCGTACTGCACGGCCATGTGCCCGAGGCCGCCTACACCGAATATCGCGACGCGTTGAGCCGGAGTGACACCGCCGACCTTTACGGCCTTGTAGGTGGTCACCCCAGCACATGTCAAAGGTGCCGCATCGAACGAGGAGATGCTCTCGGGCACGCGGACCACGTAACGTGCGTGTGCCACAGCGTATTCTGCGTACGCGCCGTCGATCGAGTAGCCGCTGTTCTGCTGACTCTCACACAGCGTCTCCCATCCGGAGACACAGTGATCGCATTCCCCGCACGCCGACCCGAGCCACGCGATAGCGACGCGTTCGCCAATCCGGTTCGCATCGACCTGCGAGCCGACCGCCTCGATCACGCCAATCCCTTCGTGACCCGGAACGAACGGCAACGTCGGCTTCGCTGGCCAATCTCCCTGCGCAGCATGGATATCAGTGTGGCGGCCGCCAGCACCAGGTCGCGGTCGGTGTCGTGACGGAGCTTCGCCGCGTCACGTCCGGTGTGTTTCGCCAGAATCGCCTCCGTTTCGGCCCGCACCCGGACAACCTCGTCGGCAGCGAGGATCAGGTCGGGGATGGTCCCGCGCCCCTGTGCGGCAGGTTGATGCAACACCACGCGACTGTGCGTCAAGGCCGAGCGACGACCCGGCGCTCCGGCAGCAAGTAGCACCGCCCCCGCAGCGACAGCTTGGCCCACACATGTTGTGGCAATGGGCGATCCGATGAACTGCATCGTGTCGTACACAGCCAGCATGGCAGCAGTGTCGCCTCCTTCGCAGTTGATGTACATAGAGATCTCCTGGTCAGGCGAGTCGGCCTCCAGGTGCAACAACTGCGCGATCATTGCGTTGGCAACCCCGGCGTCGATACCGGTGCCGAGATAGACGATGCGTTCGCTCAGCAGATGCGAATAGACGTCGACGACACGTTCACCGCGTGAATCTCGGGTGACGACGTTGGGAATCGTGTACGTGCTCATCTGGCCATCTCCATTCCGAACGACACTCGGCGCGCAGGCATGACCTGATCGAACGAGTCGACTATTTCGTCCACGAACCCGTAGTCGCGTGCAGCCTCGGCGGTGAACCAGCGGTCGTGCAACGAGTCCTCGAAGATCTGTTCACGCGTTTGTCCGGTGTCCTCGGCGATGAGACCGAGGACGGTGTCGCGGGTATGCCGCAGGTCGTTGGCCTGCACTTCCACTTCGACGGCCGATCCGCCGATTCCGGCCGAGCCCTGGTGCATCAGAATCCGAGAATGCGGCAGGGCATAGCGCTTCCCCCGAGTGCCCGAGGACAACAGAAACTGGCCTGCGCTGCAGGCCAATCCGAGAGCGAGTGTCGAGACGTCGCAGGGCACGAGCCGCATCACATCGCGAATAGCGAGCATGGCGGGTACCGATCCACCGGGTGAGTGGATCCACAGAGCTATATCGGCCGAGGAATTCTCGGCGGCGAGAGTCAACAGGTGGGTGGTAAGGACAGTGCCGTTCTCGTCGTCGAGCGGGCCGTCCAGCACGAGGACTCTATGGCGCAGGAGTTGGCGGCGGAGATCGGGCGGGAACATTCGAGGGGTTTCGCTCATGGGTCGAGCTTGGACCACCACTAGCTCTGACTACCAGCGGTTCTGCTGTGAGCGGCGGCAACGACACTCAACGCGGATCTGCGCAGGGCGTTCTTCCCGAAACTCATACCGATCAAGAAGTACGAACGCTGGATCTGGAGGGGGCTAAGCTCAATACCGTTTACTTACGGCGGCGGTAGGGACTGCGCAGCGAGGACACGGGGTCGGTGGTCGATGCGTGGTGCGCCTCGGTGGTGTGGGTGTTTGACGTGAAATACGGACATTTTC
>NZ_JAHUTG010000057.1:0-4015 GCF_020889545.1 Rhodococcus sp. I2R | reverse complement strand
CGCGAAAGACCCAGTGGAACAACCCGGCACGAGAGGTCGGACGATCACCCACGCCCGCACTCCACTCGAAGCCGCACAACCAAACTCACAGCGACGCCATCAGTTGATCGGTGCATTCGGGCTGAGCGGGCGCAGCGGCGGACGTTCACCGCGAAGTACAAGTTGGCGATCGTCGAGGAGTACGAGCGGGCCGAACGCTGCGATCGTGGTGCGATCCTGCGGCGGGAGGATCTGTATTCGTCGTTGATCGTGGAGTGGCGCCGGCAACGCGACCGTGGCGCACTCGAGGCGCTGTCGGCCCGGCGGGGTCCCAAGCCATCGGTCGGCGCCGGTGGTGGCGGCCGGGTGGATGCGGGCGAGGTTGCACGGTTGAAGGCCGAGCTCGAGACCGCGCGGAGGGTGATCCGAATTCAGGGGGAACTGTCCGCGCTCTTGGAGGGGCTCTCATCGAGCAGCGTGGAGATCGGCGAGAGCGGGCACTGGGCATGATCGACACCGCGATCAGGGATCTGACGCCGCTGATCGGAACCCGCGCCGCGTGTGTGGCGACCGGGCGTCCGTCTGCGAGCTACTATCGCGGCAGGACGAAACCCGCACCACCGCACAACAAATCACCACCTGCCGCCGCACCCGCGGCCGCACCGTCGCTGGCTCCTGCCTCGGACAGTGCGCAACCGCGGGCGTTGACGTGCGCCGAGCGTGAGCAGGTGCTGGCGGTGCTCAATTCGGAGCGGTTCGTCGACATGGCCCCGGCCAGTGTGTATGCGACGTTGCTCGACGAAGGCAGCTACCTGTGCAGCGAGTCGACGATGTACCGGCTGCTGCGTGAACACGGGTTGACCGGGGAGCGCCGCCGTCACGCCAAGCATCCGGCGACGGTGAAGCCGGAACTGATTGCTCACCAACCGAATTCCGTGTGGTCGTGGGATATCACGAAGCTGCACGGCCCGGCGAAATGGACCTACTACTACCTGTACGTGATCCTCGACATCTACTCCCGGTACGTGGTCGGGTGGATGGTCGCTTCCCGTGAGTCACAGATCCTGGCAGAGAAGTTGATCGGGCAAACCATTCGGGCGCAACATATTCCAGACGGACAGTTGACCTTGCACGCTGACCGCGGATCGTCGATGACCAGCAAACCGGTAGCGCTGCTGCTCGCCGATCTCGGTGTCACCAAATCGCATTCGCGTCCGCGTGTGTCCAATGACAACCCATTTTCGGAATCTCAGTTCAAGACGATGAAGTACCGGCCCGGGTTTCCCGAACGATTCGACACGATCGAGGCATCGCGGATGCACAGCGCAGAATTCTTCGGCTGGTACAACGACGAGCATCGCCATTCCGGGATCGCGATGCACACTCCCGCCGACGTGCACTACGGGCGTGCTGACGAGGTCCGCCGTAGGCGCGGCATCGTCCTCGACGGCGCCTTCCAAGCCCATCCGGAGCGGTTTGTCCGCAAACCACCCGAACCACCGAAACTGCCCACCATCAGCGCCATCAATCCGCCATCCGAGGAGGACCAACCGACTGGCTAAACAAACGAAAACTCTGTCTCAGAAAGGTTGACAGGTTCCGCAGCGGTCGGCCCACTTCTTATGCTCCGACTCCGCGTGGCTGTATCCCCTCCGATACCTCGGCTTGTGCTCGAAGTCTTTCCCACAGCCACGCCACGGACAGAAACAGGACTCTCGGCCAAGTAGCGATCGCAGTTCCGCACCGCCACCGCTGTCGGCGCGACCCACCCAGGGCCTTCAGCTGACTCAGTGCCCCCGCCGGCCCTGGCAATCGACTGATTCGTCCGCAGGAGCTACTGTCGACGTGGTGAAGATCGAGGTACTCGTGGTGCCGGAATGCCCGCATGCCGATGCCGCGTCTGCGCTCGCGAGAGCAGCCTTGACTGCAGCCGAAATGGTCGGCGGCGCAGTGACGGTGACTCTCGTCGATTCGGAGAATCAGGCCGCCGCAATCGGGTTTGTCGGTTCGCCGAGCTTTCGGGTCAACGGTGTAGACCCATTCCTCGGCCGAGATCGATCACCGGCGATCGCCTGCCGGATGTATTGGACCCGGTCGGGTCTGAGCGGTGTTCCGGACCTGGATGACCTTGTACGCGCTGTAGTGTCGTCGACCGATCGCCAGCGGCGCTGAACCGAGGTAACCATGCAATGCTTGATTCGAGTGGTGTCAGTGTCTTCGACAAGCGAATGTAAGGAGATTTCCGTCGAGGTCGAGAACCGCGAATTCCCGAGTGCCATAGTCGGTGTCGATGGGACTCCCGGTGTCGCCGGGGTGAAGTACGCCGGTCGCAGCCATCTCGATGTATAGCTCATCGACAAGATCGACATCGATCCGGCAGCTCGCTGTGCCTGCAATGAAACTCTCGGCACCACTGCACACCGGTTCGGACCGGAAGTCGGGCCGCTCCTGCCAGGAATCGTCGAACGCAACCCATAGATGTATCTCCGCATCGTCACGGCAAAGCTTCGCAAAGGAATCATCCGCGTGAGAAACACTGAAACCTATTCGAGTACAATAATATTCGATGGAAACATCGATTCTGCGCACCGGCATGGAAGGTACCGTTCTCGTCAGCCTCATTCAGCGGATGCTACCCCGACAGCGCCCAAGATTGCACGCTCGCTACATCTCAGTCCGAGGACCGCGCTCATCCTGAGATGTAGCGAGCTGACCGTCGATTGTACCTGAAATCCACCGATTCGCTGATGTATCGGGTGTGAGTTGCTTTGTGCGCCAGTGAGACGGGTATGGTGTGGGTGATCGCCAGTCCTGGTGTGTCGGGTTGTTCCACTGGGTCTTTCGTGTCGTGAGTGGGCATGGAGGTCGTCGGTTCGCTGGTGTTCGGTAAGGTTTCGGCGAAAGAGACTGTCGAACAGCGTTATCCACGATTGCTCCCACGGCCAGTCGGTGGGCAGGTGCAGGGTCAGTTTCCGGGCGGAGTAGGCGATCCGCGCGGGGACGGTGATCAATGTCCGGCGGATGGTGTCGGTGTTTGCTTTCCTCAACTCGGGGTCGCCGGTGATGGTCATGCGGGACGCCGAGATCAAACCTACGCCGCGGTTGTCTGAGCACCGCCCGCGATACCGATGGCACCGCATACCGCTGGACCCTGACTGGCCTGGCGTTCAAAGGCGAATCCGATCCTCACGGTGTCTTGACCACAAAAGCCACCTCGGGCCAACTGAAGGACTTCGCGATCTGGATCAACTCCTACTGCACCGAACACGCTCTGGCGGAGTCGATTCCACTGGTCAACGGCCAACAGTGGGTTCTGAGTACTCGGCAGTTCCGCAGGACGCTGGACTGGTTCATCGCCCGCAGGCCCGGCGGTGCGATCACCTGCCGTCATCTGAGTATCCAGATGTTCGAAGGCTATACGGGCACCTCGGACTCGGGGTTCGGCGCCGAGGTCGAAGCCGAACAGGCACTCGCTCGCGGAGAAGATCTGATGAGCATCGCCACCGACCACCCCCACACTGTCACCGGTCCCGCCGCCGCCTTCACCGGGACTGTCATCACCGACAGCACCCGCATCAAGCGCCTGATGAAGCGATCCGAACCTGCCATCTACCCTGGCACGTTCGCGCTGTGTGTCTTCGATCCGGACAAGGCATTGTGTCAACAAGAATTAGGCCTGCGGGCAGGTCCTACCGCCACGTCGACGAGCCCGACATGTTCACGTGCGTTGATGGTGGGCAGTTCGGCGGGTGCGTGGTCGCGGCGGCCGGGGACGGTGGCCATGCTGCGGCGTAGGACGTCGAGTTGGGCGCTCTTGTCGAGGCCTGTGAGGTCTGCGACCGCGTCGACGGTGGCCATGGGAATCGACCTTTCGCCGCGCCGGTAGGAACTACCGCCACAATATCGAACAAAAGTACTGCTTATCTGCTTAAGCCCGAATGCACCGATCAACTGATGGCGTCGCTGTGAGTTTGGTTGTGCGGCTTCGAGTGGAGTGCGGGCGTGGGTGATCGTCCGACCTCTCGTGCCGGGTTGT
>NZ_JAHUTG010000056.1:0-4340 GCF_020889545.1 Rhodococcus sp. I2R | reverse complement strand
ATCTGCGAGATGCCCTTCGTTGTGGCCGAATTTGATCCTCGAGAAATCTCATTCTTCCACTACGACAGGGCATTTCGTGTCTGCGACCCGCGCTTGGTCGCTACCGAATCGGTGCAACCAGGACAACCCAGTTTCTGTGCCGCCTCCAGTTGGGGCTGATCCTCGGTGGTTCGAGAGTATGTTCCGGAGAAACTGTCTCGTGTACTCCGCGATGAGAACGGCGACGTTGTGGGCCCGTTCGCGTCGTGGAAGGGCCGCAACAAGCCGCGGCGAGCGGACCGACGGTGGGCGAGCGCGTGGAGCCTGAGCAGATCGCGAACCGGTTGCCGCTCGATTTTCCCGACGACGAGTCGATGCGTATCTCTCACGAAGCGGTATATCAGGCTCTCTACATCGAGGGCCGCAACGCGTTGGAACGTGAGTTGGTGGCGTGCCTGCGTACCGGCCGGGCACTGCGCAAACCACGGGCGCGAGCGAAGAAGCTTCGAACAGGGTTTATCACCGACGACGTCACCATCGCCGCCCGCCCGGACGAGGTCGACAACCGGACGACACCTGGCCAGTGGGAAGGGGACCTGATCATCGGACCCAATCGGACCGCTGTGGGCACACTGGTCGAACGGACCAGCAGATTCACTACGCTGCTGCATCCTCCACACAAGGACGGTTACGGTGAAGCTCCGCCGGTGAAGAACGGGCCGGCGGGGTCGTCCGGACCGCACCCCATGTAGGTCGGCGAGTGTGGCGGTAGCGGTTGCTGGGTCGCGGGCGTCCTTTCTCGACAATGATGGCTAGCGGCGGGCGCGGGATCGACTGCGCTGGGCCGGTTCAGCCGGGTTCCCCGATGCGCCCGTGTCCGGGGTGCGGGGAGCGCGGCCGGGCGCCCAGACCAGCAGGATCGCGGCACCCGCCGCCGCGATGAGTGCGAGGACGATCGCGGACTGCTCGGTGCCGTGCAGGAACGCGGACTTGGCGAAGTCTGCGAGTTGCCGGCCGGCCGGTCCCGCCCGGTCGGCGACCTCGAGGGCGCCAGCGAGTGAGTCTGTGACCGGGCCCCGAGCCTCCGGTGGGAGCCGCTCGATCGCCGGGGCGACGTTGTGGCTGTACCCGGCGGCGAGGACACTGCCCGCGACCGCGATGCCGATCGCCGCACCGATCTCGCGGGTGGCGTCGTTGACCGCCGCGGCGACCCCGTGCTTTTCGACCGCGGTGTCCGAGACAATGGCCGCCGTCGCCGGTGCCGCGGCAAGGCCCAGACCCCCGCTCATCATCAGCGTCGGCCACAACACGTCGAGGTAGGTAGAGTCCAAATCCAGCCGGCTGACGAAGTACAAACCCGCGGCGATGGCGAGCAGACCGGTCACCGTCATCAACCGTAACCCCAGCCGGGCCGCCATCCACGGTGCGACCGCCGACAGGAGCAGCAACGGCACCATCATCGGTGCCAACGCCAGCGCCGAACCTAACGGGCTGTATCCGAAGATCAACTGCAGGTATTGGACGAGGACCAGGAAGACGCCGAACGTCACCAGGAACTGGATCGTGATGGAGAACGATCCGCTCCCGAAGCCCCGACGGGCGAAGAACCGCACATCGAGCAGCGGATGATCCACCCGTAACTCCCACACCACGAACACCGCCGTGGCCACCACACCCAGCCCGAACCCGGCGACCACCACGGGATCCGACCAGCCACGTGCCGGCACCTCGATGATGGCCAGCACCACCAGTCCGATCGCGAATACCACCGCGACCGATCCGATCACATCCATCCGCGGCGGATTCTCCTGGCGGGATTCGGGAATGGTGTAGGCGCACAACAGCAGAAACACCCCCACCCCGGTCAGGCCGACGAAGATCGACTGCCACGACCAGTAAGTGAGCAGCACCCCGGACCCCAGAATCCCCAGCAGACCCCCGGCCCCGGCGACCCCCGCCCAGATCCCGACCGCCCGCCCCCGCTGCTGCTCGGGGAAGCCCGCGGTCAGGATCGACAGCGTGGACGGCATCACGAACGCCGCCCCCACCCCGGCCGCGGCCCGCGCCGCGATCAACCACCACGGGGTCGATATCAACAGTGGTGCCGCCGAGGCGAGCGAAAACAGCGTCAGCCCCACGATCAGCACCGCTCGCCGGCCGTAACGGTCACCTAGCGCCCCGGCGGGTAACACCAGACACCCCAACGCCAACGTGTACCCATCGACCACCCAGGTGAGCTGGGTTTGCGTCGCCCCGGTGGTGACCGCAATGTCCGGAAGCGCGGTGTACAGGGCCGCCATCGACGCGACCACCAACGCCACCGACAGGCACGAGACCACCAACGTCCACTTCTGTGCCCGCGACAGCAGCACCCGATCACCCGAAGCCATACGCCACCTCCACATATATCGCGATACGATGGGTATCGCTTCGCTACTATAAGTAGCACGATGTTGGGTAAGTGGATAGTGCCCGCGACTGATTCGGGCACAATGACGAGGTGGGCGAGAAGATGATCATCGAAAACCTGGTTGACAACGAGGACCGGCTCGTGGATCCGCGCAAGGCACGCTCACGCGCACGACTGCTCGACGCGGCGACGTTCCTGCTCTCGACCGGCGGCATCGATGCCGTCACGATCGACGCGGTTACCAAAGCGTCCAAGGTCGCGCGGACCACCCTCTACCGGCACTTCACCGACAGCACCCAACTCCTGGCCGCGGCGTTCGAACGTCTGCTGCCCCCGGTCACCGCACCGACTTCGTCCGGAACGGTCCGTGAACAGTTGATCGAACTGCTGGACCGTCAGGCCAAGCTCATCGAGGAAGCCCCCGCCCAACTGACGATGCTCGGGTGGCTCGCCCTCGGGTCCGTTCAACCCGACACGGCCGAGACGACATCGCATCCCGAAGAGGACCGGAACCCGGTCAGTTCCCTTCGCGCGCGGGTTGTCGACCAATACCGCGAACCGTTCGACCGGATCCTGGGCAGCCCCGAAGCCCAGCAAGAGCTCGGTCGCTTCGACACCAATCTCGCCCTGACCCAACTCGTCGGACCCATCGTCTTCACCCGACTCACCGCACTCCCGCCGATCGGCCCGGCTGAACGCCAGCAACTCGTTGACGACTTCCTCGCTGCACGCTCCGCACACGCGCGCTGACCATGACCCCGCACTGATCTCTGCACCCGCCCCGCCCGAGGGAAACTTCTCGCCGTCGGGTCCGCAGCCCGTGTCTTCGACGCCTTGTTGCGGTCTACCGTTTCACCGCGCGGGAAGTCGCTCGTTGTACGGATCCCCGAAGGAAACCTCGTGTCCGCTCGTAACCAGTGCGTGAGCGTCATTCATCGTTCTGCGCGGGGAAGAAGAAACGGACGGTACGTCCGCGCATCGGCGTCGCTGCCGGCGGAGCCGAATCGGCGGACAAGCCCGGTACGGGCGAGTCACCTGACGGCTCCGCTCCCCAGTCCCCCGGTACAGACGCGTCCCCGGTGTCACAGGAGTGTTCGCTCACGCTGGGCAGGGTGCACAGTGCAGGCAACCCAGGCAACTCGGTTGCGTACGGAGAATTCTTCACCCTGCTCGACGCGACCCAGTTCGTCGTCACGCAAGCATAGGTGCTCGCAATTACCCGTGAGCGCGAACACCTCGCCGACAAAATCGTGCTCGGAGGTCCGCTCGATCCCGACACGTACGTCCTTGCGGCCGCCGGTACGGACACCGCGATCTCCGTACACGGTCGGACAACTGCTCCTGGATCGGGCGGGTGCACGATGACCGGCGAGCACAGCGAGACGATGCTGAGCGAGACCGACGTTCTCGAACTCGACATCCACCGAAGTTCGACGCTCGATCACGTGGCGACGGCATCACCACCGCAGGAGGCCCGCCCGAGACTGCGGCATTGGGGATCGTCGTCGCCGTGCTGCTGATCTGGCGAACGAAACGCTACGGTCCCGCACTGGTGATACTCGCGACCGTCGCCGCGGCGCACTTCACTTCCGAGGCCCCGAATCGGAAGTGGGTCACCGACTTCACGTACTCCAGGACGTGGGCGGGGTTCGTCTACGTCGCGTTCGTCATCGACTGCTTCTCCCGAGCCATCGTCGGGTGGCACGCCTCGACGGTCAAAGACACCACTATGGTCACCACCGCGTTGAAGATGGCGCTGTGGCGACGAGATCACGGTGGACACCGCGTTGGACCCGGCCTCATTCATCACAGCGACGCCGGCAGCCAGGGCGGATTCAACCCGTCGTCGCAACACCGCGTCGTGGGACCGAGTATAACTGCTCTGCAAGCACTTCCGCTGGTGTTCTCCACCCGAGTGTCTTCCGAGGCCGATCGTTGAGCGCGGCGGCGA
>NZ_JAHUTG010000055.1:0-4923 GCF_020889545.1 Rhodococcus sp. I2R | reverse complement strand
GAGGGCAGCAGGGGCACTATCCGCTCCCACTGCTCGTCGGTGAACTGGCGAAATCGTGACTTCGTCTGTCCCATACGGCCACGGTCTCGCGGGTCACCGCTCAGCTATGGGAGACACGCCCTAGTGGCCGCTGCAGCCATCTCGGTGTCCTCCAGCCTTGGAAATCGCGTCGTGCTCGCTCCTGGTCGGTTCAATGCTGAGCCGATTGGATCCCAGGAGCGTGTAGTGGCGGGTTAATGGCCGTGGCCACCGGGCATTGCGAACATCATCAGGCCCATCATCGCCACGCACAGCGCGCCAAACACGATCACTCCGGTGCCTGCGACCCCGGTCACCAGCAGGACCCCGACAAGAACGAGCATCGGGACACAACACGCGAGCATCATCCAACGATGACCGGAGCGTCCGGGCTTCGAGGGCTCGGGCGGGTACTGCTCTTCCAGAGGCCCATCGCTGTAGGGGGAAGCCGACCCCGCAACGGGGGGCTGATCAGGGGGCGCGTCTAGTGGCTGGCGCCGTCGCTCCTGGGGTGATTGCTCGCTCATGAGGGGTGTCCTTTCCGAAGCGGGAGGCGGCCCAATTTTTTGTACAGTGGACAGTGCCCGGTCCCACCAGTGACGATCAGGTCCAGACCAGCCACGATCAACAACAGCTCCACGATCACCGCGCCCGTGGAGTCCGCCTGGCTGAGCAGAATTCCTCCGCCAACGACACCGAGAAGACCCAACACGATGCGAGCGCCCCTTTCGATAGGGGTGATGTTGATACTCCATCTCGCCTGCATCGTTTCCTCCTGGGTGCTCGATCCAGCCCCGAGTGCACGGGACCATTGATCGGTACACCCCCAATCTGCCAAGTGTTTGTGAAGGACGAACTGTCCTTCACGTGAAGGTTCGGTGAAGCCGGTACGGCGTGTGCCACAAGTGTGGGGAGATGCGCGCCTCAACGCGCTCAGCGGACGCGCGTCGTGCGGCCTGAATCGCGCTGGGTTGGTTGGAGTCTCTGGTGTGCTCTGTGTTCTCACTGGTGTTGGTGGTGTCGCACGGCGAGCCACTGGGCGAGGACGATGGCTAGGGCCACTAGCGCGGTGGTGACGAGGGTGAACGGGTCCGATTGGCTCTTGGTGAGCAGGAAGGGCACCAGTACCGCGAGGTCAAGGATGATCGCGAGCAACGGGATCCAGGAGTTGGCGGCGACGTCGTTTTTGAGACGGCGGATGATCCCGAAGTGGATGGCAATGTCCATGGCCAAATACAAGATAGCGCCAAGGGAGGCGATCTGGGAGAGGTCGAAGAAGGCGGCCATCACGATCGCCAGCCCGGCGGTGATGTAGAGCGACTGATGTCCTGGCCGGCCGGGCAGGCCCGGGGCTTGGCCCATTTCTCGGAGCATGTCGTAGAGCTTCGAGACTGAGAATAGGCTCGCGATCAGTCCAGACAGTGTGGCGACCACCGCGATAAGCACGGTTATTCTCATGCCCCAGTCGCCGAACATCGGCTGGGCTGCTTCGGCCAGTGCGTAGTCGCGGGCCTCGATGATCTCTGGCACGGTCAGGCTCGCAGTGACTGCGACGGTGATCAATAGATAGAGCGCCGTGCACAGGGCGATGGAAATAATGATTGAGCGGCCGATATTGCGCTTGGGGTTCTTCAGATCCCCGCCGTGGTTGGTGATCGTGGTGAACCCCTTGTACGCCAGGATGCATAGGGTGACACCGGCGAGAAAGCCCACCCATCCCTGGTCTGGTGGCGTGCGTCCAGCGGCGGTAATGAGCCGGGGCAGGGAGGAGAGTCCCGCGGCGAGGATTCCCGCGATCGCCAGCACCGCGATGCCGACGATCTTGAGCGCTGCGGTGACCGTGGCAGAGCGCTCCACTAGTTGGTTGCCCACCAGGTTCACCAGTGCGGCGCCGGCGATGGCGAGGACGGCCAGCACCGGGACCCACACGTCGGAGTCCTGCATCCCGAACGGTCGCAGCATGTAGGTACCGAAGGTTCGGCCGAGAAGGGACTCGGCGAGGATCATCGACACGTACATGAACAGCGAAACCGAGCCAGCCACGACCCCGGGTCCATACGCGGCTTTGAGTTGCATCGCGATTCCGCCCGAGGAAGGGTTGGTGGCTGAGTAGCGGATGTAGGAGTAGGAGCTGAAGGCCACCACCACTGCCCCGGCAAGGAAGGCCCACGGCATCCACCCCCCGGCCAGCTCGGCGACCTGCCCTACCAGGGCGAAAATGCCCGCCCCGATCATCACCCCCGTCCCGAGCGCAACGGATCCAGTGAGGGTCAGTGAGTTCGAGGACTGGGCGCTGCGATCCATGCGGTACCGTACTTTCTTCTCGTCGGGCGGGGTTGGCGGTGTGCTTGCGGTCGGGTGCGCCGAGTTTAGCGGGCCAGGATCGTGCCCATCATGCCGAGGTCCTCGTGGTCGAGGATGTGACAGTGGTAGACGGTGCGGCCGACGATGTCGTCGAAGGCCACGCGGATGGTGACGCGGCCGAAGGCCGGAATGTTGACCACGTCCTGCCAGGTGGGTGACTCGCCGTCGTCGAGGACTTGCATGGGCCACACGTGCAGGTGCATTGGGTGGTCCATGGGGCTGGTGTTGGTCAGGGTCCATTCCTCCACAGTTCTGGCGCGAACCGTGATGTCGTTTCGGTCGGCGTCGAACTGTCGGCCGTTGATGGTGAACGACATCATCGATTCGGCTCCGCGCATCCCACGGCCCATGCCCATGCCCATGGCGAATTCCAGGGTTCGACGGGCAGTTACCGGTGCGGTGCGCAGGTCCCGCAGGGCCGGTCCTGCGGGCACGGGATCGGGTTCGTCCGCCGGGGGCCCAGTCACGTCCAGCGTGAGCAGACCGATCGGCTCGTCGTCCGCCGGGAACGCACCGGCCATGGGTCCGCCCATCATGCCAGGCATGGCGCCGCGGTCCACCGGGATGCTGAGCAGAGTGGAGGTGCCCTGGCGAGCGTCCACCAGGAGTTCGACTCTGTTTCCGGGAGCCAGCGTCACCTCGGTGAGGTCGACAGGTTCGGGTAGGCGGCCGGTGTCACGGCCGAGCAGGCGCAGAGACTGACCATCCAGGGTCAGGCGCAGGTAGCGGGACGGGCAGGCGTTGACGATCCGCCACTGCTCTCGCTCTCCCGGCGAAGCGGTGGCCCGGGGCCGAACCTGGCCGTTGACCATCACTATCTCGCCTTGACGGCCCATCATCTTCTCGGGCGGGGACGCGGCAGCCGGGTTGCCAGTGCCGTCGAGGGTGATGTCGGAGACGACCAAGGTGCGCTCACGGGACACCGGGACCGGCTCGGGGTCCTCAACAACGATCGCTCCGTAGAGTCCGGCCGCCAGTTGGTCAGCGACATGGCCGTGGTGGTGGGGGTGGTACCAGAAAGTCCCGGGCGGGTGGTCGTTTGGCAGGACGATTTCGTAGTCGAAGGACTCGCCGGGGGAGATGCTGACGAAGGGGTTGTCGCCATTGCCCTCGGGGGAGACGTGCAACCCGTGTACGTGCAGGTTGGTCGGGGTGTCGAGTTCGTTGGCAATCGCCACTCGGATCGTGTCTCCGCCCCGAACGCGCAGGGTGGGGCCTGGGAGTGTGCCGTTGAACGCCTGCACGTTTGCGTTTCGCCCGCCGATCTTGACCCGGGCGGGGGCGGCGACCAACTCCAGATCGAGCACACCGTCCCGACTGGCCACCACGTCCGGCTCGAGAAGGTCGTCACCACCGTCGGAGAAGCCACCACTGTTCGTGGTGTTGCCCTCACTGACGGTCCACCACAGGCCGGCCCCGCCCACGGCGGCGGTGCCGGCCCCTGCCAAACCCAGTGCGAGGAGCTGCCGTCGGGTCAGCTCGCTCACTGCCGTCCCTCGCCCAGAGTGTGTAGTCGCTCCCGGTACTCCTCGGTGGTTAGCTCTCCACGGGCGTAGCGTTCGTCCAGGATCTCTCGCGGCTGGCGCGGGCGTTCCCCGGTTTTGACATGCTCATGCCCTCCGGTCTGGCCCCGGCCGCCGGTGAACGCTTTCGCCAGGACGACGGTGACCACCACCGTGCCCAGAATGACCAAGAGCCAGAAGATCCACATCCAGCCCATTCCCGAACCCATCCCGTTGTTCCACATCATCGCGATCGTCCTTCGCTACTTCTCAGTCCCGAGCGTGTGGCCCGCCGGTGTCTGGGGGGTGGTGGCGCCGGGTGCGGGGCGTGGCGGTCGGTCTGGAGACCGTGGATCGGCATCGGCACCGAGGGTCTGGGTGTGGAGCAGCACGTGCAGGATTCAGCGATCGCTTCCAACGGAAGGTTACTGCGAGGCTGGATAGACATCTTCTCCTCTTCATATTCGTTGCTGGTGCTCACTGGAACACCTCCAATTATACCCCTATGGGGTATGTGGGGTAGGTGGTTGAACCCGGCTCACCCATCGATTGGTCCCTGGGTGTCTCACGCCTGGGGAGCGGTCCCTGTCAGGGCGACAATGAGGCAGAGCACGCTGGCCCAGAACACGCCCAGGCCAATGGCCACCACGGTTACACTCGCCCACTCCATACCGCGCCCCTGTCTTCCGGTCGAGTTCCACATTGGCCGGTACGCCCGCGTATTTGTGTGGAGATCAGGTGGAGGTCTGATCAAGAATTTCCGCTGGCGAGCTGACACTCAGGACAGGCTGGAACGATCGAGACCATGGTGGAGAACCCTCGTGCCCTCGAAGATGGGGGAAATTTGGGGAAGGGTGAGTTCGCAGAAACTACAGCTCGGCATCGTTTAGTGGCCCTTCATAGTGAAGGGCCCGTTTAGGGCGTGTCTCCCATAGCTGAGCGGTGACCCGCGAGACCGTGGCCGTATGGGACAGACGAAGTCACGATTTCGCCAGTTCACCGACGAGCAGTGGGAGCGGATAGAGCCCCTGCTGCCCTC
>NZ_JAHUTG010000054.1:0-5008 GCF_020889545.1 Rhodococcus sp. I2R | reverse complement strand
CGTCGACTTGGCGGTAGACGATTCGAAGGGTGGCCCTTGTCGTGGGCGAGTTACGACAGGACTCGCCGAGCACCTACACATGAGGTTGTACGGGGACCGTCACGTGAGGGTGTACACCGATACGCGGCGACCGATCACTCGTGAACACCGGATTCGCAGCTCTTCTCCAATCGGTGGCCTTGCCAGCAAGCGTTTCCTCGGCACGGAGAAACTCCGCCTTACCGCCGAGCACGGCCGTATATCTCAAGCAACCTTCCAGTGCTCGACGCGTCTTTGAGTTGCTGGACCAGATCATCGGCGGCCCATGACTCTGCGTCGGACAACGCCGGGCCCGAACGCACCCTATCAACCACTGCCTCAAGGTAGTCTTCGTCCGAAGCTGTGCAAACCAAGGGAACATCTGGGTGAGCAAGATTTCTGAAGTATCGGTTCCCAGGATTCCACGAGGCGACAACTGCCGTTCGCTGGTTTAGCGCCTCCACGGTTGGGATGCCGAAACCTTCATACAGCGACGGCGCGAGCAAGAGCCAAGACGTGCTGATCAGCTCAGCCACATCCTCGTCGGACATCCCGCTGCAATGACGCACGTCGGGTGCCCATGATTCAGCGTCACTCTGCGGTCCTACAACCCACAATTCGAATGTTCTGTCTAGCCTGCGCCGCACTTCTGCTACTGCCTTCTCAGCCAGCCATCCACGCTTGCGTCCCTGATGGCTTCCAATGAAGACCGCCCGCGGAACTCGGTTGACCACTTCAGTGCGCTCGGGCAGATCGACGATTGGGGGTACAACATACTCGCACCCGAACGCGTCGCGCGATTCCGGAGCGATCGCCAGGCTCGCAGTAGCCCTTTTCGAGGACACCTTTTCTAACCCATAGAGCACAACGTGGTTTAGCTTCCTCAGACCGGTTGACGAGACCGCCTCCGACCAAGATGAGCCATAGAATGATCGGACAACTGGCGTATTAGATTTTAGAGCCCAGTCGTCTCCGTGGGCGTGAATCACGTCGGCGCTGAGATTTGCTACGGCATTGCGCGCAAGTATTGGCAGGATGTAGAAGCGCGCAAGTCTCGTCTTGTGGCGCGGGAGTTCTACGATGCTAACGCCGTCCATTTGCTGCGCACCGCTCAGTGTGACAACCGTCAGGTCGACAAGCTCCTTCATTGATTCAGCCAAACGAAAGGTGTAGCGTCCCACCCCACCGACATGAGCGTTGCCCTGAGGCCACTCCATTGACAACCACACAACGCGCAGTCTATTTGTTGTTGTCATTTTGGTAGCTCCCGGTCGAATTGAGCAAGCCATTGTTCAGTACGACTCGCGAGCTCGGTGACATCGAAGTCCTTCGCACGCAGCATGCCGGTGGCGGATAGGCGGGCGCGCAAGTCTGCATCTTCGTTCAAGTCTCTTAGCGCGCTGACCAGCGCATCCTCATCGCCGCACGGCACAAGGCGACCATCGACACCGTCGGTGATGATCTCAGCCGGACCGCCCGGAGATGTTGCGATCACCGCGCAGCCTGCGTCCATCCCCTCGATAACGACGGCTCCGAACGGTTCTGGGATAACTGACGCATGAACAAGTACATCGAAGTCATCCAGGTACTCCGAGACGGACTCGACGTGCCCAGTGAACTGCACCTTGTGGCTAATAGTGAGGTCTTTGGCGAGTTGCTGCAGGCGCTGTTCAAATTCGGTCTCCCCAAATAAGGGGCCTCCGACAACTGTTGCGCAAACGTCGTTTTCATCGTCGCCGAACACGCGCGCAAAAGCACGCAAGAATACATCTTGCCCCTTCCATTCCGCGAGACGTCCCACGATTCCTACTGCTTTTATTTCGCGCCTCACGACACGAGTCGCACGGCTGTCTGCGCGCTCCAACCCGGGCGGGATAACGATGACCGGCTTCCCCCCTGCGTTGATAGTTTCTAAAGTCGCAGAGCTATTCACGATGAATCCAGACGATACCCACTGACCGAATGCCTTCAGCAAACGAGCTTTGAGCGGGCCAAAGTATTCAGGCGAGATTCGGTCGTGGACACTCCACACTAACCGGCGTCGCGTCGCAACCGTGGCGACGAAGCCTATAAACAGTGCTTTGGTCGAGCGCGCTACAACGACAGTGATGTCCTGACTCCTGGCGTAAGTTGCGACTGCGACACCATCCTTGAACATTCTATACAGGCCGCCTGCCAGGGCTAGCGGACTGCTCGACCTCGTGATCGGCCTCCGCGCGATGTCGGCACGTACCAAGTCCGCTGCCAAGTTTTCGTTCTGAAATCTTGCGATCATGACTCCGTCTGATGTGAAAACCACCCGCGTGCGGCCACGCTTCATGTGGCGAACGAGTCGCAAAAGCGACAACTCGGCGCCTGCGGGTTCGGCCGAATGAGTAAGGAACATGATGTTCCCCATCAGGCTATCCGGCTGTACAGGTCAAAATGATTCTCAGCAACACGCTGCCACGAAAAGGTCTCGGCGTGCGCTCTGCATGCCTTCCAGTCGGGTACGGCCCCGTTCAGTGCGTCCGACACTCTATGGGCAAGGTCCTCGCTGTTGTAGGGCTGAACGACCAGCGAGGGATCCAAACCATCGACGGCGTCGGGCAACCCCCCGCAGTCAGTCACAATTGGAGCCGTGCCTGTCGCCAGAGACTCCAGTGCTATAAGGCCGAACCCCTCAAGAGCGACACTGGGTACCACAGTGACCGCGGCGGTTTCATACAAGGAAACCAAGCGGTCATCTGAAACGTTGCCTTCAAACACTATGAATTCACTCAGTCGCATATCGGTCGCCAGTTCGCGAAGCCGAGACTCATCGGTTCCGGTTCCTACTATTCTCAGTAGCGCCCCGGGGTGCTGGTGCACAACGCCAGGCCACGCCTTGATCAGGTACTCGATCCCCATACGCTTTTCAAGTCTGCGCACACAAAGAACTTCCCTTGACTGTCCCTTGGGTCCCGCCGAGAACCTGGATAGGTCAACGCCGGGCGCGAGTACTGCAACCCTCGACTCGTCCACCTTGTAGTCGGCGACGAGGAGGTTCTTGAAACGTTCTGACAGCACGATGAACTGATCGGTGCGACTGTACCGCAGCCGTTCGACTGCGTACTTGGCCGCTACTGACAGTTTGGAGTGGCCGGCAACCTTGCTCTCGCCTGCCCACGGTCCCTGAAAATGGGTGACAGTTGTGACCCTGCTTTTGCCGACCCCGGCAGACTGACCGTAGAGGCTGAAGTGGCGATCCAATATTGCGCCGTGAGGCAACTTGAACGAGCCTTTCAAGGCGCTACTTCGCGACAGGGCACTTTTACCAGCCGGACCCCAGGAGTTCCCACCGGAGGGCGGGTTTCCAAAAGCCACCGCTGTTATATCGTTCCCCTTAAGATCATGCATCGCCACGAAGAGCGATTCGAAGTATCGATTGAGGCCACCAGACCGATCACCAAACCATTCCGACCCAGTCATGTGTACGCGCTGACGGTCATTGTGTTCTGCCATGTGCTATCCCCGTCCCGTAGTTTCATAGGAAATTCGCCGCGACCGGCCTGGCCTAAAAATTCCCCAAATGTGCACAATTCCGCGCCATGGAGAGACACGGGCAAGCAAAGAGTCACCGCCTGATCTTCGGTTCACTGCCAAGAGCGTGGCAATGCCGAGGAGGTAGCTCACAGCGGTACCAAGCGCCACCCAATTCACTCCCAGTAGTAAACACGCAAGAACAACGAGTTCAAATTGACTGACGGTCGCAATAATGACCGCGAGAAGGGCCCCTAGCTCTTGAGCATCCTGTTGCATTATTCGGAGCATTAATTCGAACAGATTACTTGCGACCATCGCAGCGCTCAACGAATAGAGAAGTATGCCCGCGGCCGCATATTCGCTGCCGTATACATAGGGGAGCAACAGTGGCCCTACAAGCACAATTGCAACTCCGACTAGAACGGCCATCGCACTTGCGACAGAGGTCAGTCGAGCACTATCAGATCGCGATCTAGATAGCAGAACGGGAGCGAGGCTAGCAACAAGGGAGAGACCGGCGACTGTTAAACTGGCAGCCACGGAGTACATTCCAGCGTCGGTCGTTGATAGAAACATGGCAACCAGGATGAGATCCATCCTTGAGCCCACTGATCGAAAGACCTGCGCGCCGCCTGTTTTGAAACCAATACGCAAGGTCTGGACAGCGTGGTTTCGTCTCATCTTGGAATGCATTCGGCGCCAGGGCTTGTTCAAAGAAATCCCCAGCACTACTGCCGCACAGCTACCGAACACAGATGTAGCGAATATCGATGTGAGATTGATTTCACCGAAAGCCACCAGTGCCGCTATCGACAAGATTTGGACAACTACCGGACTAACGCGAAGGAAAGCAGCAGCCAAGAACTTCCCGTCCGATACCAGACTATAGTTTATAAGCGACCCAAGAGCACCGAGGAATGGGAGCACACATGCCAACAACACAAACAGTGGTGTGTTGGCGCCTAGATATGAGGTGTAAAAAAAGACCGGAATGGCGCATACTACCGAAAAGAAAGTGCTGTATGACCAGGCGATAGTGTTCGATGTCTTTTGGTGGACGCCCCTCTTGGGCGCCAGGACCAGAGCCTCAGCAGCTCCGGCGGTGCATACGAAACTGAGAGTCGAACAAAAGGCCAACGTTGAAGCGTATGTGCCCCTTTCAGAGACCTCGAGCAGTCTAGCAGTCAATACCCCAGTCGCGACCGTAGTCAAGGTGACGGCTCCACTAGAGAGAACCGTAGCTGAACCAGGATTTAGCAGGAGCGCCCTCAGCTTTGAGCGAAAGGCACTAACGCTCCTGATCATCGAAACGGTCCCTGATCCCGATCGGATCCAGCCAGTTCACTCAACCGCATTCTTGGATTGTTCGTCGACGTCGTTGCGGACCATCATCTGTACCAGCTCCGGGAATTCGACCTTGGGCTTCCATCCGAGTACGTCGCGGGCCTTGGCGGCATCACCGATCAGCAGATCTACCTCCGCCGGC
>NZ_JAHUTG010000053.1:0-5252 GCF_020889545.1 Rhodococcus sp. I2R | reverse complement strand
AAAGACCCAGTGGAACAACCCGGCACGAGAGGTCGGACGATCACCCACGCCCGCACTCCACTCGAAGCCGCACAACCAAACTCACAGCGACGCCATCAGTTGATCGGTGCATTCGGGCTTATCTCGACGGCTATCGTGCTCTGCGGTGTCGGCATCGGCACGAGCTCTTCGTAAGAGTTCTTCAGCGGTATTCGCCCTTGCTCGCGCATCCCGCCTTGCGAAGTACTCGTCCCGCTCACTGCGTCGCGCCATCGTCAGCATGAATGACCAGACACGGCCCGCATCCTCGGCTCTTCGCGCGCGCTTGACGACGATTTGCCGTAGTGCCCGAAGCTGCCAGAGCCCCAGCCCCGAAGGCCGGAGCGGCGTCCAAGAGCTGCTGGAACCATAGACTTCCATACTGAATGCGCTGCACGACAATTGGCCCGTACTGGTCCCCGGCTGTTGCAGTCAGGACACTGGTCCCGCCACCTCTATCGTCATCACGCAGTAACCGGCGTCCGAGCTCTGCGCCGACCCGTTCTGACAGCTCCGCGATCACAGCGATCGCATCCGACAAGCGTGCCAACTCGCCGGCGGCCACGCGACCAGGCAGGTTGGGAATCGCGATACGCACCGTCCCCGGGTCGGGGACGTCAGCAGCTCAAACAGGCGGCCACCGCGGGTGGTGGTCACACCGCCGACACTGTCTACGGCGGGCATGAGAAAGTATTGCGGCAGACGGTCATCGGCATGATCGCGGGCGCCGTTCTCAAGGAGCATTCGAACCCGGGTGAGGCGACGGTGCAGATCGCCGGTCGGGTCAGGCTCTCGACCGGCGATCTGTCGTGGGAGGGGCGTACGGGTGACCTGCTCATCGTGCCCGACGCGCGGCATAGCCTCGAAGCGTTGGTGGACTCAGCGGTCCTGTTGACGGTCGCGAAGTTGTCGTGACCCAACGCCAGCACCCCGGGTTACGGGCCGTCTCCGGTGGCCTTGATGCGTTGACGCATCTGGGAAACACATGTCATCGAGGGCCTCGCGGACGGCCGGATCGCGATGTTCACCAAGATGCCCGATTCCTGATTGATGTGCCCACCACGGCTGCCGAGATGGAGGCCGTAGGCGAGGCCGCGGTGGTCGTCCTCGTCGATAAGGTTTCCATCGGCGTGTTGGGTCTGGAAGACCAGCTGCGGGCCGGTGGACGCGGCACCGTGGCCGAACTGATCGCCCTGACCGGCACCGCTCCGGTGCTGCTGACGCAGCGAAAACCCCCGCGCTCGCGGCGCAGGTCGGTATCAATGACGTGCGCGCTGGACTGCTGCCCCAGGACAAGGTCACCGCGGTGCGGGACGTCGAAGACTCCGGTCGCCGGGTGCTGCTGGTCGGGGACGGCGTCAACGACGCCCCCGCACTCGCCGCGGCTCACACCGGAATTGCGATGGGCCGCGCCGGCTCCGATCTCGCCCTCCAGACGGCTGAGCGGTGATCGTCCGCGATGAGCTGGCCACCATCCCGATGGTGATCGCCAATCTCGTCGTCGCAGGCCCGATCACACAGTATTCGGCAATCAAAGTCACTGACCCTGAACGGAGACTCACCGAGCATCGATTCGTTTGGTGACCGCCGAGTGTTCCCACAGGTCTGCGCAGTCTGAGCCGCTCGACCCAGCAACCAGCGATTCTCGGGAAGAGTTCCGGGCCTCCTCGGCCTGCGCGAGGAGCTGGTCGGCCATCTGCTGCTGGTCCACATCGGTAGCTATGGGATCCATGGGATCGAGTGTTTCGGTCATCATCGATCCTCCCCGCGAAGCCCGGCGTATCAGACAGACCAAGTTCAGATCGACCGCTATCCCGACACCCCCGAGCGTTCCCCCGGGGGGTCCACGGACCCGTTCACGGGGGCAGAAAGACCCTGCTCTCGGAATGGTTTCGGGAGCAGAGTGGTCATACGGGCTCTCCAGCGCCCGCGCGGGCTGATCAATTTCGCGGTTCCGCGAATGGCGGCCCCGCCAAGCATCGAGGAGGAGATCACAGTGATGTACTGGTACGACCACGATCCGGGCGGCTGGGGATACGTGCTGATGATCAGCGGGATGGTCCTGTTCTGGGGAGTGCTGATCACCGGCATCGTGCTGCTGGTCCGATTCGTGGGTCGGGATGGACAACAACGCGCCCAGCCGCCCGCGCTGCACACAGCAGAGCAGTTGCTTGCTGAGCGGTTCGCTCGCAGTGAGATCGACGAGAACGAATACCTCAGCCGGCTAACGACCCTACGTGGGCGGGCACAACCATGACCACGCACACGAAGACTCAGCTCCTGGCGGCCTGGCACACGGTGAGATATCAGGCCCCGCCGGGTAGGTAGTCCGTCCCGGAC
This sequence comes from Rhodococcus sp. I2R, assembly GCF_020889545.1. NCBI lineage: Bacteria > Bacillati > Actinomycetota > Actinomycetes > Mycobacteriales > Nocardiaceae > Rhodococcus > Rhodococcus sp. I2R. Next base: position 2,894 of record NZ_JAHUTG010000053.1, on the reverse strand, counting down.
TCGTCCGCTGCGAGTGACTCCACCGGCCGCCCTGCACTGAGCCGGCGGGCCCTCTACGGAACGGAAGTTTCCGTGTTGCGCCTGCAAACCGCTCCCGACGCACAAGAGGAGGTGAAAGCAATGAACATGATGAAGATGATGCACATGATGATGATGTGTTTGCACCAGATGGGTGTGATGCCACCAATGAACATGCCACCAATGAACATGCCGATGTGACGCACCTATGCAGCTCGGGTCGACCGACCCGGACGCGACAGCTGGCGATTCCGTCGGCACGCAGCAAGCTGCCCGTGCCCTCTGGCCAGACGAAAACTCATCGCAGCGGCCTGCGCGGCAATACTCTGGTGGAAGATCGCGTCGGGTGAAGGGTGGCAGGCGCTGAGCGTCGCCCGGCCGTCGAGGGCTTCGCAGGCGCGGGCGACGCGCTGCTGCCTCGTGCCGAGGGTGGCGATAGCAGTGCTCGGCGAAACCTTGCGAATTCCGCCGCCGGGTCAGGACAACCACACCGACGACGACACCGAGAAAACGATATGAGCGCGCACATCCAGCCCCCACTCGGACTCAGCCGACGGGCGTTCCTCACGGCCGCGGGGGTCGGGCTCGGCGGACTCGCCCTGTCGGCCTGCACCCGATCGGCGCCCACCACCGGCGCCAACGCGGTCAATGAAAAGGCAATAGCCGCAGCGGAAGCCGCCCGACCCCACACCGGTCGCACCGTGAACTACAACCTCACACCGCAGCGCGCCGAGATCGATCTCGGTGGCCCCAAGGTGAGCACCCTCGTATACGGCGACACACTGCCCGGCACCCCCATCCGCGCCAACGTCGGAGACGAGCTGGCCGTGGCATTGTCGAACCGTCTAGACCACCCGACATCGGTCCACTGGCACGGCATCGCGCTCCGCAACGATATGGACGGGGCGATGCCCGCCAGCCCCAACATCGCGCCGAACGAAAGCTTCACCTACCGATTCTCGGTCCCGCACTCGGGCACCTACTGGGCGCACCCGCATGCTGCCGGTGTGGACACCGACTACGGGCTCTACCTGCCGGTCATCGTCGACGATCCCGGCGAGGCCGGAACCTACGATGCCGAGTGGGTCGTCGTCCTCGACGACTGGACCGACGGCGTCGGCAAGAACCCGCAGGACATCTTTTCCGACCTGAGCAATGGCGGGATGGGATCCATGGGCAACGGGTCGGGCGGCATGCCGGGCATGTCCGGGATGGGCGACATGCCCGGGATGGATCAGGGGGCCCAACCGACCAGCGCACCCGCACCCGGTGCAGCTACGCCGAACGGTGTGGGCGCCAGTGCCTTGCTCGGCGGCGATGCCGGCGATGTCAGCTACCCCTACTACCTGGTCAACGGGCGCATACCCGAGGCCCCGACCACGTTCGCGGCGAAACCCGGTCAGCGCGTACGGATCCGGATCATCAACGCCGGGGCGGACACCGCGTTCCGCGTGGCGCTGGCCAACCACAAGATGACCGTCACCCACACCGACGGCTTCCCCGTTGTGCCGGTCGAGGTCGACGCATTGTTGCTTGGAATGGGAGAACGCTACGACGTCATCGTCACAGTCAAGGACGGCGTCTTCCCCCTGGTGGCCGCGGCCGAAGGCAAGAACGCGCAGGGGCGGGCCCTGCTGAACACCGGAGCCGGGTCCGCACCGGCGCCGACGTACCAGCCTGCCGAGCTCAACGGCCGGGTCGGGACCGTCGACGACTTTGTGGCCGCCGAGAACGTGATGTTGCCTCAAAGGCAGCCCGATGCGAGCCTGCGGGCCGATCTCGGCGGGGACATGATGAGCTACGCCTGGACCATCAACGGTCGCTCGTACGACAACACCGAGCCGTTGACCATCCGGCAGGGCCAGCGGGCCCGTCTGACGTTCACCAACATGACCATGATGTGGCATCCGATGCACCTGCACGGGCACACCTTTCAGGTGATCAAACCCGACGGGTCCCCGGGGCCGCGTAAGGACACCGTCATCGTTCTACCGATGAGGTCGGTCGCGGTCGACCTCATCGCGGACAACCCTGGGGACTGGATGCTCCACTGCCACAACGCTTACCACATGGACGCCGGCATGATGACCCAGCTCAACTACACCGCCTAGTGGTCTGTCTGTGGAATAGCATCGTAGTTTGTACCATGTCTGTTGTGACTGCAGTGGCGTTGTCGGTCAGCGCTGAGCAGCGGGGGGAGTTGGAGCGGATGGCCGCGTCGACGTCTTTGTCGCATCGGCAGGTGGTCCAAGCGCGGGGACTGCTGTGGGCCTGCGACGCGTGGCCAACGAGGAGATCGCCCGTCGCTGCGGAGTGGACTCGGATACGGTGGGTCGCTGGCGTTCTGGGTTCGCCGAGCGGGGCATGGACGGGGTCGGGGTGATCGCCAAGGGCCGCGGACGTAAGCCGAGCTTGCCACCGGGCACGGCCGAGGCGGTCCTGCGTTTCACGCACAAGGAGCGGCCCGCGGGCGGCTCGACGCACTGGAGCACCCGATCTCTGGCGGCGCGGGTCGGGATCGGCAAGGACGCCGTCGCGAAGATCTGGGCCGACCACAATCTGAAGCCGTGGAAGGTCGACACGCTCACGGTCAGCGGAGACCCGCGGTTCCAGGAAAATCTGTTCGATGTCGTTGGCACACGCGGAATCGTCGGGAAACCACTCCAGAAACTCCTAAAAAGTGCGCGGGTAGTCAATCCCACCGACGGGACCGGACTGCTCGATATCCATCTGACCAGCATAGGTCCACTTAACCTGGTTGCACCGATTCGGTAGCGACCAAGCGCGGGTCGCAGACACGAAATGCCCTGTCGTAGTGGAAGAATGAGATTTCTCGAGGATCAAATTCGGCCACAACGAAGGGCATCTCGCAGATG
>NZ_JAHUTG010000052.1:0-5330 GCF_020889545.1 Rhodococcus sp. I2R | reverse complement strand
ACCCGCGTCAACACACCCAACGAAATATGGTCCGTCAACCGCTGAGAATCATCCGGTTTCACCCATCCCACACGCGGCATGACTCAAGAATAACACCCTTGTCATTCTAAGTAAACGGTATTGCGGCTAGGGTGGTGCTGATCGCGCGATTGGGGTCGAAATACCCTGTGCCAAGGCCTGCATCCGCGATGGGATGTGAAGGTTCGACCGATCGATCGACGCGACGTGAAGGGCACAATGAACAACAAGACCGGACTACTCACCCGTGGCGCGCATTTCACCGTCGTCATCGACGGCTCTCCCACCGACAGCGGTGTGGTGAGTTGGTCGGCGGCGCTGGCACACAAGACCGGCGCGCAGCTGGACCTCGTCTACACCATGCCCACCTCCGGCTGGAGCGCTGCCATGGCGGCATCACTCGAGACGAGCGATTACCCATCGCAGATCCGGCAGCGGGGCCAGCAGCATCTCGATGACGCGACTCGTCTCGTGCGTGAGGCCGACCCCGACACAGAGCCGAGCACCTCCGTCTCCGAACTGTCTCCAGCTCGGTTGGCAGAGAAGGCAGCAGAGCATGCGACGATGTTGATCGTGGGCGGCGGTGAGTCCGGACCCCTCCGCGACGTGGTGTTCGGCAATTCGACGATAACAATGGTCAACGCTGCAACGTGCCCAGTTCTCGTCTGGCGACCCAAGCGAGAAGACAGTCCGGGCGAGGCACGACCGGTCGTGGTCGGCGTCGACGGTTCGGAGCATTCGAAACGTGCCCTGGCTGCGGCGTTCGAACTCGCCAACGTGCTGGAGGTCGAGCTTCTGGCGGTACACATCGGCGCAGTCCACGAAACCGACGAGCTCGACTACGGAACATCGATCGATTGGCAGCACCTGCGGGAGGCAGAGCGCAAATGGTTGCAGAACATCGTCGAGCCCTATCGGGCGGACTACCCGTCGGTTGCGGTCGAGGCCTTGTCGGTGGGTGCGTCCGCCGCTCGTGAACTCCGGGCACTCTCGGCCACCGCCCAGATTCTGGTGGTGGGTAGCCGAGGGCATGGGCGCGTGGCCGGTCTGCTGCTGGGGTCGGTCAGTCACAATCTGGTCCACCATGCCGAGTGCCCGGTTCTGGTGGTTCACTAGTCGCACCCGAATCAGGGAACGAGCCAATGAGCAAGACCGATTTCAAGAAGTCGCTCGACTCCTACGCGGCAAAGCGTGACCGATTCTCCATCGTCGACGTCCCGCCACTGCAGTACCTGATGGTCGACGGTCACGGTGATCCGAATTCGGCGCAGGAGTACACCGACGCGATCGCCTCGTTGTATCCAGTTGCCTACGCACTCAAGACGGCCAGCAAGACGAGTCTCGGCAAAGACTACGTCGTCACGCCTCTCGAAGCTCTGTGGTGGGCAACCGATATGGACGTCTTCACCACGAATCGAGACAAGTCGCAGTGGCGGTGGACTGCCATGATCATGGTTCCCGACTGGATCGATCGCTCGATGTTCGATGCAGCCGTCGCGGCGGTGCGAACGAAGAGGCGCCCGGTGAGCCTCGACCTGGTTCGCCTGGAGACACTGATCGAAGGTCGATGCGTGCAGAGACTGCACGTCGGGCCGTACGCCGAAGAGGAAACGGTGCTGGCTGAGCTGCACGAGCGCTTCATCCCGGACAACGGGCTCGAGATGACCGGGAAGCACCACGAGATCTACCTCAGCGACGCACGCCGCGTGGAACCGTCGAAACTTCGGACCATTCTGCGCCAGCCGGTGCAGGCAGCATCGGGTGCGCCGCTATCACTGTGAATGGACCGCGATCGATCTGAGCAGTTCGCCGGTGGCGGCAGCGTCGACGGGCCGGCCCAGCAGGTAGCCCTGTGCGAGGTCGCATCCCGCCGATACCAGCGCGTCGAGTTGCTCCTGGGTCTCGACGCCTTCACCGACGACGAGAACGTCGAATGCTTTGGCCAGCGCCACGATTGCGGTGACGATGGCTTGCGAGCGGCGGCACGGAAGCGCGGCGATGTAAGACTTGTCGATCTTGAAGCACTCGAACATGGGATAGCGGTCGAGGTAGGAGATCGAGCTGTGGCCCTTGCCCAGATCGTCGAGGAGGAGCGCAACTCCCATGGCATGGAGTTCGGTCAAGGTGTCGGCCACACGTGCGGTGTCGGACACCCACATGGTTTCGGTGATTTCGAGCCCCAGTGCACTGGCTGGAAGGCCGGTCTCGGCGAGAATGGCCGCAACGTGGCGGGGGAAGGCAGGATTGCGTAGTTCAAGTGCGCTGACGTTCACTCGGATCGTGATTTCGGCGAAGCGACGCCAAGCAGATGCGCACGTGCAGGCGGTTCGAAGCGCCCAGGCCCCGAGTTCCGTTGCCAAACCGGTTCTCTCGGCGATGGCGACGAACTCGGCCGGTGCGATTTCCCCGTGGACCGGATGCGTCCACCGCGCCAGTGCTTCGACGGCGACGATCCTGTCCGTCGCGATGTCGACGAGGGGCTGATAGTGCAGAGTCAACTCGCCTCGAGTCAGCGCCGACCTGAGATCGATCGACAGCGAACGAATACGATCGGCGTCGTAGAGATCGCCTGTGTCGAAAACCGCGTGACCGCCAGTTCCGTTCTCCTTGGCTCGATACATCGCGAGGTCGGCGCGATGAATGAGCTCCCGTCTTGTCGTTGTGGATTCCGATACGGCGATGCCGATGCTGGCACTGAGTGGAACCGGGGCGCTGATGGAGGAGAATGGCGCGGCAATGCTGGTGGTGATGTGGTGCGCCAACTCTTCCGCGTGAGTGACGCTGTCGACGCCTTCGCAGATGATGAGGAACTCGTCGCCCCCGAGACGGGCGACCGTATCGCCGGCACGTGTCGCGGAGCAGAGGCGGTGTGCGAAGCGGACGAGTGCGCGGTCCCCGGTGTCGTGCCCGAGACTGTCGTTGATTATCTTGAAATCATCGATGTCGAGCAGTAGTAGCGCAACCGCACCCGAGGTGTCACGCGCGCGTGCGAGTGCCTCGTCGATACGTGTGTACGCCAGGGTGCGATTCGGCAAGCCGGTCAGCGCATCGTGCAGACTGCGCCGAATCAACTGCTGATCCAATTCGATGCGTCGCAATGCGGTCGACAACACACTGGCGACGGCATCCAGAAAAGAGACTTCGCGCTCGGAGTACTCGCGGGCCTGACGACTGTGCACCATCAGGGCACCCCAGGCCCCAGTTGCCGCCACCACCGGTACCGCCAAACCGCTGTGGAAGCCGTGTGCGGCCATGGCGGAGGTGTCGAAACGGGATTCGACGTCGATATCAGCGCACACCACCGTCGCGCCCCCCTCGATCGCGTACGCGGCAATTGCCATGTCGCCGGGGGTAGTGGCCTGTGTGGACGCGCCCGCTCGCGTGCAGGACTCGATGGACAGCTCAGCGCTCGCCGATCCGCTGTATCGGACGATCGACGCCGTCTCCACACCGGTGAGGGTTGCTGCAGCAGCGACAGCGGCGTCGAGAAGTTGTGGCAACTCGGCGTCGACGGCCAGTCTGCTCAACTCCGCTAGTGCCTTCTGCTCGGCCGCGTAGTGGGTGGCGGACACCGCCGTGGCTTGCAGCTCGGCATCACGGCGGTGGCCACAGCGCCTGTCTCTGATCACCGATGCGATGAGCGCAGGCTCGCCGTTGTCACGATGGACGACGAAGGTGGACACCGCCACAGGTATGGCTTCATCGGTGCCGAAGTGCCGCAGCTCGGAGTGCCCCCGCCACTGACCGTATCGGCTCAGTCCGGCTTCTACCTCCGGTGCCACGTCGAGACCATCGGCGGTGAAGAAGTCCGCCGTCGTCAACGGTAGCGATCGATACGATTCGGTTAATCCGACCAGCTCGAGCCCCGCGGGGTTGACGTACTCGACTACTCCAGAGAACTGGGACAGCGACACCATGTCAGGGGCCAGGTCGAGCACGGCGCGCAAGATCACGGGGTCATCTGCCGAGTCGGGCATGGGCCATCCGTCCAGTCTTGCGCGGTCGAGCGACCGCGTGCTCCATCCAAAAAGGGGGGCCGTCACGTTCGTGTGACGTCGTGCCTGACGTCGTCCATTCTCGCAAGAACGTTACAAAACCATGCGATCTGTCAGGCCAGAGCAGAAAAGTCCACAGAACGGCCGGCAACTGCGGCCCGCGCAAGGCACGGGCCGCAGTCTCTGTGCTGCCACAACTCACCGTTGTTGCCCTGAGAAGTCAGTCGACGGCGATGACATCTTTGGCGATTGCTGCCAGGCGTGTCTGAGTCGCCGAGACCACCCCGTGGCGGTTCTTGTGAGCCTCTTCGAACGCCATGATGGTCCGCACATCACTCGGGTCGGTCAATTCTTTGATCGCCGCCACGGACTCGGACACGTTCAGCGTGTCGTAGTCATCGACGGGCAGTTCGCTTGCATCGAGAATCCCGCCGGCGGCGCGGACGGCGTGAATGGCGTCGGCAGCGGTATCGGCGCCGTCCTCGCGGGTGACCTCTTCGGCCGCCTCGAGCGCCGCATCGCGGCTCGCGCTCAGCGTCCTGGCGGCGACATCACCGACGTGTGCTCCACGTCCGAGCAGCTCGTTCAGCCTGTTCGGCGTGGTGCGCGCAGCGTCGACCGCACGGTCCAGTCCTCGTGCGGACCAGGTGGCGGGCGCATTGACCAATTTGACCGCGCTACCGGCAGCGGCCTGCAACGGTGTCCGTCGCAGAGCAACCGGACCACCGAGTGCTTCCTCGGCAAGGACGGTTTCGAGCCATTCGACGGTTGCGCTGTGCGCCTTGATCAGCCGATCGGCCAGTGTGACCACCGTGAGCTCGTTCGCGGCCGTGGCGAGTGCCTTCACATACTTGGAACGCCCGAGCAACTGCTGCTCGAGGGCGAGATCTCCGAGCAGTGCCTCGTCGAACGGCTGAGCTTGCTCGACCAGTACCTTGAACATGGCGAGCGTGCGGCCGACCAGCGGACCGACGACATCGGGGAAGCCGCCCAGATCACGCAGGGTCTGCTCGAGCGTCTCGGCCCGCTCCCGGCCGTTGGCTGCGTTCTGGGTGAGCTCCTTGCGCACAGCTTCTGTACGCGCCTGTGCGATTCTGGTTTCGGCTACCTGGATCTCTGTGTTGGTCAGCTGAAGTATGGCCCGCAACTGTGCGAGCAGAGTGGACGAAGTCATCATGCGCTCCTCGGTTCCATATAAGCCCGAATGCACCGATCAACTGATGGCGTCGCTGTGAGTTTGGTTGTGCGGCTTCGAGTGGAGTGCGGGCGTGGGTGATCGTCCGACCTCTCGTGCCGGGTTGTTCCACTGGGTCTTTC
>NZ_JAHUTG010000051.1:2076-3578 GCF_020889545.1 Rhodococcus sp. I2R | reverse complement strand
TGTGTGTGTTGTTTGAGAATTGCACAGTGGACGCGAGCATCTTTTTTGTAAGTAGTTTAGAGCGTACGGTGGATGCCTTGGCACCAGGAGCCGATGAAGGACGTAGGAGGCTGCGATAAGCCTCGGGGAGCTGTCAACCGAGCTGTGATCCGAGGGTGTCCGAATGGGGAAACCCAGCACGAGTGATGTCGTGTTACCTGCACCTGAATATATAGGGTGTGTGGAGGGAACGTGGGGAAGTGAAACATCTCAGTACCCACAGGAAGAGAAAACAATTGTGATTCCGTGAGTAGTGGCGAGCGAAAGCGGAGGAGGCCAAACTTTGTGCGTGTGATACCCGGCAGGGGTTGCGTATGGAGGGTTGTGGGGTTCATGCATGTCGATTCTGCCGGATCGGCCGACAGTAAAAAATTGTGGTGTTAGTCGAAGTGGTCTGGAACGGCCTGTCGTAGAGGGTGAGAGTCCCGTAGACGAAAACATTGCAACTGTTGTGTGTGGGTGCCCAAGTAGCAGCGGGCCCGTGAAATCTGCTGTGAATCTGTCGGGACCACCCGATAAGCCTGAATACTCCCTGGTGACCGATAGCGGACTAGTACCGTGAGGGAAAGGTGAAAAGTACCCCGGGAGGGGAGTGAAATAGTACCTGAAACCGTGCGCTTACAATCCGTCAGAGCTGGTGCGCAGTTTACTGTGGCTGGTGATGGCGTGCCTTTTGAAGAATGAGCCTGCGAGTTAGTGGCATGTCGCGAGGTTAACCCGTGTGGGGTAGCCGTAGCGAAAGCGAGTCCGAATAGGGCGTATCACCGTTTGGGTGTGTAGTGGCGTGTTCTAGACCCGAAGCGGAGTGATCTACCCATGGCCAGGTTGAAGCGACGGTAAGACGTCGTGGAGGACCGAACCCACTTAGGTTGAAAACTGAGGGGATGAGTTGTGGGTAGGGGTGAAAGGCCAATCAAACTCCGTGATAGCTGGTTCTCCCCGAAATGCATTTAGGTGCAGCGTCACGTGTTTCTCGTCGGAGGTAGAGCTACTGGATGGTCTAGGGGGCTTACCGGCTTACCGAAATCAGCCAAACTCCGAATGCCGATGAGTGAGAGCGTGGCAGTGAGACTGCGGGCGATAAGGTTCGTGGTCGAGAGGGAAACAGCCCAGATCGCCAGCTAAGGTCCCTAAGCGTGTACTAAGTGGAAAAGGATGTGGGGTCGCGAAGACAACCAGGAGGTTGGCTTAGAAGCAGCCACCCTTGAAAGAGTGCGTAATAGCTCACTGGTCAAGTGATCCTGCGCCGACAATGTAGCGGGGCTCAAGTACACCACCGAAGCTGCGGCATTCATACGATAGCCCGCTGTGTTCCTACGGGGATGCAGCCAGGTGTGTGGATGGGTAGGGGAGCGTCGTGCAGCCGTGGAAGCATCGGAGTGATCCAGGTGTGGAGGCTGTGCGAGTGAGAATGCAGGCATGAGTAGCGAAAGACGAGTGAGAAACTCGTCCGCCGAATGACC
>NZ_JAHUTG010000051.1:0-1979 GCF_020889545.1 Rhodococcus sp. I2R | reverse complement strand
CCAAGGGTTCCTGGGCCAGGTTAATCCGCCCAGGGTGAGTCGGGACCTAAGACGAGGCCGACAGGCGTAGCCGATGGACAACGGGTTGATATTCCCGTACCCGTGTGATCGCGCCCATGGTGAATCAGTGATACTAACCGCCCTGAATCTGCGTGACTGATCTCTTTCGAGAGTGAGGCGTGTGGTGGATGCGTGGGACCTGATCTGGTAGTAGCCAAGCGATGGGGTGACGCAGGAAGGTAGCTGGGCCAGTGAGTGGTTGTACTGGTGTAAGCCTGTAGGGCGAACGGTAGGCAAATCCGCCGTTCATACAAGCCTGAGAGGTGATGCGTAGCCGATTGAGGCGAATTCAGTGATCCTATGCTGCCGAGAAAAGCCTCTAGCGAGCTGTCACACGGCCCGTACCCCAAACCGACACAGGTGGTCAGGTAGAGAATACTAAGGCGATCGAGATAACTATGGTTAAGGAACTCGGCAAAATGCCCCCGTAACTTCGGGAGAAGGGGGACCTCGTTCGGTGATCACTCTTGCAGTGTGAGCTGGGTGGGGTCGCAGAGACCAGTGAGAAGCGACTGTTTACTAAAAACACAGGTCCGTGCGAAGTCGTAAGACGATGTATACGGACTGACGCCTGCCCGGTGCTGGAAGGTTAAGAGGACCGGTCAACTGCCCTTGTGGTGGTGAAGCTGAGAATTTAAGCCCCAGTAAACGGCGGTGGTAACTATAACCATCCTAAGGTAGCGAAATTCCTTGTCGGGTAAGTTCCGACCTGCACGAATGGCGTAACGACTTCTCAGCTGTCTCAACCATAGACTCGGCGAAATTGCATTACGAGTAAAGATGCTCGTTACGCGCGGCAGGACGAAAAGACCCCGGGACCTTCACTATAGCTTGGTATTGGTGTTCGGTTCGGTTTGTGTAGGATAGGTGGGAGACTGTGAAGCGGTGACGCCAGTTACTGTGGAGTCGTTGTTGAAATACCACTCTGATCGTATTGGATACCTCAACCTCGGACCATGATCTGGTTCAGGGACAGTGCCTGGTGGGTAGTTTAACTGGGGCGGTTGCCTCCTAAAATGTAACGGAGGCGCCCAAAGGTTCCCTCAGCCTGGTTGGCAATCAGGTGTCGAGTGCAAGTGCACAAGGGAGCTTGACTGTGAGACTGACACGTCGAGCAGGGACGAAAGTCGGGACTAGTGATCCGGCACCGGCATGTGGAAGCGGTGTCGCTCAACGGATAAAAGGTACCCCGGGGATAACAGGCTGATCTTCCCCAAGAGTCCATATCGACGGGATGGTTTGGCACCTCGATGTCGGCTCGTCGCATCCTGGGGCTGGAGTAGGTCCCAAGGGTTGGGCTGTTCGCCCATTAAAGCGGCACGCGAGCTGGGTTTAGAACGTCGTGAGACAGTTCGGTCTCTATCCGCCGCGCGCGTTAGAAACTTGAGGAAGGCTGTCCCTAGTACGAGAGGACCGGGACGGACGAACCTCTGGTGTGCCAGTTGTTCCACCAGGAGCACCGCTGGTTGGCTACGTTCGGAAGGGATAACCGCTGAAAGCATCTAAGCGGGAAGCCTGTTCCAAGATGAGGTTTCTCACCCCCACGAGGGGGTAAGGCCCCCGGCAGACCACCGGGTTGATAGGCCAGAACTGGAAGTCGGGTAACCGATGCAGGTGACTGGTACTAATAGGCCGAGGACTTACCCAAAAGAAACGCCACGCGTCCACTGTGCAATATCTGAAACAACACACGTTTCAGAACCACCAACAATTGAATGAACCAACACCCTCCAACCATCCCCACAAACGGGATGACAAGAGACTCTGTTGTGTTCCGTGTGTAACAGTTTCACAGAGTTACGGCGGCCATAGCGGAGGGGAAACGCCCGGTCCCATTCCGAACCCGGAAGCTAAGCCCTCCAGCGCCGATGGTACTGCACTCGACAGGGTGTGGGAGAGTAGGACACCGCCGAACACAA
>NZ_JAHUTG010000050.1:0-6419 GCF_020889545.1 Rhodococcus sp. I2R | reverse complement strand
TCGTCGGCATACTGCACGGCTGCTTACGCCACCACACCGAATACGACGAACACACCGCCTGGGCACACCGAACCGCGCAACAGCCCACCGCCGCTTGACAAATTACGGACCTGGGATGTCTAGAGAGGGTGAAGAAGGTCAATCTGAAGCGGGTCGGCGACTTCACCAAGTTCGCGCGGGATAGCTCGAGGCAGTTGGGTGAACAGACCAGCGACCTCAAGGACGCCGCGTCAGATTCGTTCGGGAAGCTGACAGCGAAGAAGTCTGACCCCTATCAGGAAGCGATAGTCGAGTACAACGGCGCGTTCACTTCGATGAACGACAAAGGCGTGTCTCTCCTACTCCTGCGCGAACGGTCGACAGATCTAATCGAGCTGGTCGAACTGCTGATCAACAGCGTGGTCAATACTCCGAAGGCGTTCGAGACCGACATCGCCAAGATCGACATTCATAAAGCCCAGTTTCTGGGGGCGGAGGAGTTCGCGCGGAAGGATCTCGAAGCCGCACGACAGTCGGCGGCAGGTGCCACTGCCGGGTTCTCCGCAGGCGCTGCGGTCGCGAGCATGGCTCCGACTGCTGCGCTGTGGGTTGCGACTACCTTCGGCACCGCATCGACCGGCACCGCGATCTCCGCACTCTCCGGCGCTGCTGCGTCCAACGCCGCACTCGCATGGCTCGGCGGAGGGGCGGTCGCGGCCGGCGGCGGAGGCACTGCAGCCGGCGGCGCCTTGCTCGCCCTCGCCGGTCCCATCGGCTGGACGGTGGCCGGTGCCACGCTGCTCGCGTCGATAGCGGTGTTCACCAAGAACAAGTTCGATAACCGCGAGGCGAAGCACGCGGCGCTGACATCGGTGAAGAAGAACACCGCTCAGATCGAAGCCATAGACGCTCGGATCGATGATCTCCTCCGGCGTACAGCGGCCCTCCGAGACAAGCTCCTGCGAAGCTATAGCGCAGCACTCACGTGCTTCGGCGCTGATTTCCTCGCGTTGTCCGTGCCCCAGCAGTTCCAGCTGGTGGCGCTGGTCAACAACACAAAAGCATGCGCAGCTCTGCTGACGAAGCGCATCGAGCAGGGTACCGAATATGTATGAGCCGGCGAAGCTCACGAAGAGCAACCAGGAACAAGCTGTCGCTGCCTGGGTGAACTACCTCAATCAACTCCGGCTCGACAACCTCCTGAGCACCCTTAACCAGCAAGACATGAATCTGGCGGATGCGCTCGCCAGCGTTACCGCAGCGGTTCGGAAGATCGACCTCGAGGTGGTCACCACCAACCGCGGCGGCGTGAAGGGCATGCACGGCTTCATCGCCGAGGTCGCAGAGGTGGGCGTCGGCAACGCCCGACGCCAGATCTTCGGCGAAAACCCGCTTTACCAGTGGGTGAACGACAACGGCCCCGTCGACCTGATGCGCAGCGGCGTAGCGATCCAGCAGAAGTTCTTCGCGGCTGGCAACCGCTTCGGCCTCGGCGCGATCGCGGACCACCTCCAGAAGTATCCCGACTTCGTCGAGAACGGCGGGAAGTACCAGATTCCCAGCGATCACTTCGAGGTCATCCAGAAGCTGCACGCCATGCCACGCGAGGAGGCCGGCAAGCTCCTGACTCGCACCGGCGACGGCCCATCTTACGGAGACTGGACGCGAGTGCAGTCCTTCTTCGAAGAGCGCTCTCTCGGCGTCGAGTCACTCGAGCCCTCACACCTGAAGTACTCCGAGGTCCAAATGGGCGCCTACGGCGCAACTCTTCAGTCAGAGACGGATTCCCTCCGCTCCACCGATCAGTCCCTGCGTGACGACGCCTACCAAGCAAGCGATCCGACCCTACGGGAGGGCACGAAGGCCACACTTGCGGCCGCCGCCATCGAAGGCGGGACCGCACTCGCGCTGGCCGTGATCGCGAAACGCCGTGCAGGCAAGCCCCTGAAAGACTTCACACGCGAGGACTGGACCGACATCGCGGGCGAAGGAGGTCTCGGTGCCGCCCAAGGCGGTGTCCGAGGACTCAGCATCTACTGGCTCACGAACTTCACCGCCACCCCCGCCGCGGTCGCCAGCTCGATCGTCACCGCTGCCTTCGGCGTCGCGGAGCAGGCGAACAAACTTCGTCGCGGTGAAATCGATGAGTTGGCGTTCATCGAGAACTCGGAACTGGTCTGTCTGGAGACTGCTGTCAGCGCCTTGTCCTCCTTCGTCGGCCAGGCCATCATCCCGGTGCCACTCCTCGGTGCCGTGATCGGCAATACTGTTGGCGTTGTCATGTACAAGGCTGTGTCGTCTTCGCTCTCGAAGCGAGAAGCGTCGCTGATAGAGCGTTATCTCGGCGAGCAGCAGATCCGCGACAGGCACCTCGCCGCCGAGTACCAGCAGCTCATAGAGCAGCTGGATGCCAGCATGTCCGACTACCTCGGTGTGCTCGAACGGGCCTTCTCCCCCGACCTGGAGGTCGCGCTCCGCGGATCCGTCGACCTGGCCCTCGAGCTCGGGGTGGCCACGGACGATGTCTTGGATTCCGACGAGAAAGTTCTCGCCTACTTTCTCGACTAGGGCACTGCCCTAGAAGCGTGGACGGGCCCTGTTCGGACCAAATGCCGATGGAGACGTCCGCTGACCAACCGGAATATTTGTGCACCACACTTCTGACAGTGAAATTTCACAAGACGACTGCACTGGACGGTAAAACGCCAGCACGGAGTGCAGCCCACTTCTGAAACTGACAGGATCGCGCGATTCGCACATCGAAGGTGTGACAGAAACGTTCGATTTTGGCAGTACCGAACAGGGCCATGACCAGTCTGCGTGCGATATGGGTGTCAGTTTCAGAAGACGGCGACACATTTTAGTAGAGGACGTCACGAACCACCGCCGCACACATCATGGGGATGGTGACGTCCCGAACTCGGCGGAGATCTTGACGCTGCATGCGATCGCACACGCGCTCGGCGTGGCGCTGCCCGGAGCCCTCCTGTCCGGTAGGCGCGGGACAAAAGGCCCGCGAAAACAGACCTCAGTCCTACGCCCCGTCGACCGGTAGCCCCGAGAACCGTCGGGCATCGTCACGCATCCGCTCGAGCACGGCGAAGTTGCTCAGCACGATCTCCGGTTCGTACATAGCCGTAGCTCTCAGCCCCCGTATCCGAGCGAGAAGCTCCTGATCCGACAGGCTCTTCAGCCATGCTGAGATCTGCGCGGCGCTCGGGGCGTCATCCATCCGAACGATGGTCTCGACCATGTCAAGCCGAACAGTCGCGGCCCCAAGGCGATCGCTATGCAACTGTGCTGCAGATGTCGCCGACCCGCTTGGCAACGCGCTACGCTCATTTTCACGGCCGACCGAGATCTCGTACCGAGCAGGCAAGGGCGGTGCCGGTGGTTCGATCCCTGTGATCAGGCGTGGCACTGCCTGAGTCCGTACCCACGTGGCGAGTTCGTCGAGCTCCTTCATCAGTACCGGCCAGCGCTCGGTACCGGGCCGGTTGATACCGATGGTCGGGAAGAGCGCGACAGGGATGTGCTGACCTCTGGGGGTCTTCGCGATCACCTCTCCGACCTGTAGAGGCACCTCCGGACGACGCTCGATATCTGCCAATGACGGCGGCGTAAGGTCCTCGCGATGGACCGCTGCGAGACGGACGGCCGTGACAGCTGGTGCTCGGTGCTTCGAGTGGTTCGTGTGCAGCGTTAGCAGCGCCATCGGGTGATCATGCGAGCTCACCGTCCGGTGGAAGGGCTGGAGCCGCTCGATGCGCTTGATCAACTCACTACCCCGTTGCAGGGAAGGAGGTCCGTTCCTTGCGCGGCCCTTCACCCATGCGTCGAATGCATCGTAGGTCTGCGCCGCCGGCATCTCGACCACCTTGGCCCCCTTCTTGTCGAGTGTGCCATCGCGGTACTCGACCTCGGCGAACAAGGTGTGCTCGATCGCGTTTCGTAGGACGACCAGGGCGTCGGCGACGAGGAGGACGACTTTGCGCGGCATTGGCGACATGCTCACCACGACAGTCTGACTGTGCGTGATCATCGGCACCTCTCGCAGCTGGATTATTCCTCCCGGCTGCGTCTGATAGTCGAAGAGGAGGCTGGCGACTTCTCCGATGAGCTCGTCGGCGTGCGCGAGCGTCGCCGCCACGGCCAGATGGTGGCCGGGTAGCCATGCGTAGCTCGAACTCATCCTCGGTCCTTCTGGATCGGCGTCGTATGTGGAGGCCATGCTCCGACCCTCACGGAGACCGCGGCGAATTGGGAGCAATCGGCCCGATCTCGTGGTGTGGATTCCGAGCAGATCGACGGCCGACGTCGAGGACCGCATGCCGTTCCTTCGTCACCGGCGTACACGCTGGCTTCAAGTGCAGTTACCTCAACGTCAATACGCGTTGACGCACCGACGGCTTTGCTGACTACCAGTGGTGAATGAGCATTCGCCGGACAGTCGGCCAGTAATACCGCCTGGACTATCCCTCCGTCCCAAGGCTTTATAGGTGACAAATACACCTCGGCGCGTCGGCTGTAAGGGGTCAGCCGGTCAGCGGGCCTGGACCGCCTGCACCCCGCCATAGGGGAGCGCTTCGAGCCGCTCTTTGAAGTCGTCGTAGTTTCCGACAACCGCGCCGGGCTCCGAGGCTAGGTCGAAGTCCCTGCGGATCAGACGCATGTCTTTGCGCACTCGCTCGGTCTCGTCGGTGACTTCTGTCAGCTGGTGCTCGATGTCTTCCAGGAGACCCTCTACATCCCGACGCAGGGCTGATTTCTGGTGATCTCGCAAGAACGCGTCCTTGTGACGGGTTAGAGTCCTGCGGACACGCTCACGACCATTCACGCGGACGGCCTGGCGTTGCGCTCTATCGATGCGAGCGAACAGTTGCTCGAAATTCGCTGTGGTAAGCGCCTGCAGGTCTTGGTCTGCTTCGTGCTCTAAGCAGTGCAGGACAGCCCGCGCGAACCCGACCTTGTCGAGCCGCAATTTGGTTCCTGCCTTTTTGCACGCGGCTTCGGCCGCTTTGAAGACTTTTTGGCCTGCCGCGACCGGCACGGCCGTGACGGCCGCGGCAACCTCGGCGGCCTCTTCGGGTGACAGGACCTCGGCGGCGTAATGTCGAATGGCCATAAGGACTAGGTCGACCGGGATGAGGTCCTCAATCTCGCGGATCGAGTCAGATGCCACCGACACATCGCTGATATCGAGGTCGCTGGACTGAATCACGAACTCATCGTCCACGTACTTCTTGTCGCGATAGCCCTTCTTTAGTTCTTGGCGGATGCCGTCAGCTTCGTCGTCGCCGTCCAGCAGGACCACGACTGCCGGGGTGTCGACGTCGCGGCCCCGGGCAAGGTAGACCATGTATGGGATGTGCTCAGCCGATCCAGATGGAACTAGGGACAAGCTGTTCAGGTCCAAAGTGGCTCCGGTGCTCTCGGCGCGACGGGCCAATGAACTGATGCCAGCGAGCAGCACTTGGTCGGCCTGACCTTCGAGCATTAGGTTGCAGTTGCTGATGAAAGTTGTTTCGGCAACGAAGGCACCAAAGGCTGAACGGAGAGGCTCGTAGTGATTGCGGCCCGCATTTGCGACCAGGCGAGTGCCTTCTTCGCCATCCCCCTTCTCAAGAACGCGGATCCGTTCGCTGTGGTTCTTGTCGATGAGGAACGGCGAGTGCGTCACGTACACAACCTGGATCGGCTGCACCGATCGGTCCGTTGGTTCGGCAAATGAAGCGAAGATCCGTAACAGGTCCTGCTGGCCGAGCATTGATAGGTACGCGTCCGGCTCATCCATCAGCAGGATCTCCTGCGCCCCAGTCGGGGCATGTGAGAGGTACTGAACGAAGTAGGACAGGAAATAGCTCATCCCGCCACTGCGCTCGCTGAACGCGTACTCGCTGCCGGTGCGGTCTCGGACCGTGAAGACTAGGTCGAAGTCGCGCAGAGTTACCGCACCGTCAAGGAAGGTTGACGCATCGGCGATCAGTGAACCTCTCAGCTGCTGCCTGGTGACTTCATCAGCTCGACTGCCTCAGACATGCCGTATCGACTATCAAGAATTTCGAGTGCCTCAGCAAAGGTCAATGGCGGGCTGGAGTATCGGGATGACATTGTCTTCAGTGCCCGTATTGCGGCGTCGGGAGAAACGGAAACGGTGTTCGCAGCGAAGTCTGCTGGTTTGATCACCTGGATGTGAGCAGGAACTTTGCCTTGAGGGAGGTGTTTGATGTTGTCCGAAACTATTGCCTCTGCTCCGCCGACGACGGCCGCCGCAACCAGGTGTTCGTCGTCGGGGTCGGGTAAGCCGAAGGAGCCATCTAAGCCTGGTTGCACCGATTCGGTAGCGACCAAGCGCGGGTCGCAGACACGAAATGCCCTGTCGTAGTGGAAGAATGAGATTTCTCGAGGATCAAATTCGGCCACAACGAAGGGCATCTCGC